>NZ_JBIALK010000025.1:0-9640 GCF_042873275.1 Kitasatospora sp. NPDC004745
GGTTACATTCCGAACCCGGAAGCTAAGCCTCACAGCGCCGATGGTACTGCAGGGGGGACCCTGTGGGAGAGTAGGACGCCGCCGAACAATCATTCCAAAAAGACCCCCTCCCACTCGGGAGGGGGTCTTTTTGCGTTAACCTCTGCCAACACACGAACCGGAGTTGGCTGGAGAGGCGCGATCCGTTGCAGAACCTGACTCTCACCTGGCAGTCGGCCGGGGGCGCCGCGGTCGCTCTCTACGGTGGTGCGTACGCCGCCGGCAGGGTCCGGAAGCCGTCGTTGTCGGCGCTGCTGCGGGAGGCCGGCACGCTGCTGGCGCTGTTCGCGCTCTGGCAGCTGGTGGGGCACCTGTCGGTGATGAGTGCGGACCACGCGGTCGACCGGGCGGGGTGGATCCACCGGACGGAGCTGGCGGTCGGCCTGCCGGACGAGGCGTCCTGGCAGGCGGCGGTCACGCCGTACCCGGTGCTGGTGAAGCTTGCGAACTACTACTACGCGGTCATGCACTTCCTGGTGATGCTGGCGGTGCTGCTCTGGGTGTTCCTGCGGCACCGCGAGCGGTACGCGTGGGTGCGGAACACGGTGGTGATCACGACGGCGGTCTGCCTGCTGGTGCAGTTCGTCCCGGTGGCGCCGCCGCGGATGCTGCCGCAGAACGGCTTCGTCGACGTGGCCGCGCAGTACGGGCAGTCGGTGTACGGGGGTGCCGTCGGCGGGGTGGTGGTGGCGGACCAGTTGTCGGCGATGCCGTCGGTGCACGTCGCCTGGTGCGTGCTGGCGGCGGTCGCGGTGGTGCGGGTGTCGAGGAGTCCGCTGCGGTGGGCGGTGCTGCTGCACCCGGTGCTGACGGTCGTGGTGGTGGTGGTGACGGCCAACCACTTCTGGGCGGACGGCATCGTCGCCGTCCTGATCCTGCTCCTCGCGTACGCCGTGCTGGCGCTGGTGGCACGCCGGCGGGGTCGGGCCTCCGTCGACACGGAGGCCCGACCCCGGCGTGGTGCGGTGGATCAGCCGGAACAGGTCACTTGAGCGGCAGGGCGATCCTGCCCCAGGCGCCGTTGCTCAGTGCGGACGTGGCCCAGTACCAGGCGGCGAGCCCGGAGACGGCCGCGACCCAGCCGGCGAACTTGGCGAGCCCGCCGTAGCCACCGAAGGTGGCGACCGCGGACAGGACCAGGGAGAGGGTGAACAGGCCGTAGACGACGCGGCTGACCAGGCCCGCGCCCCAGCTGGCCGCGGTCAGGGTGAGGGCGAGCAGCGCCCACAGCAGCAGGAAGAGCCCGGCGGCGTTCTTGCCGGCCCCGCCGGCCGCGGACCAGGTCGCCCAGAAGGCTCCGAGGCTGGTGAAGGCGGTGCCGGTGAAGGCCTCGCCGCCGCGGAGCTGCCAGAGGCCCGCGACGAAGAGGGTTATTCCGCCGACGAGGTGGGCGAGTTGGGCGGCGTCCCCGACCCCGGTGCCACTGAGGATCCCGGTGGAGAGCAGGCCGTAGGCGAGCAGTGTGAGGCCGAGTGCGAGGTAGCCGAGGTTACCCGCGTCGGCTCCGGTGGAGCGGGCGTTCGTTGCCCCGGTAGCTTCGTTGCTCACCGGAGGCTCCTTTCACTCTGGGCGCGCGCAGGGCGCAGTCAAGGCAGTGGTGTGGTCCGATGAGGTGGATGCGCGCGACCGCGCCGAGGGCGCACGGCTGGAGCGTGCGCGGGCTGCGGTCAGAAGTGATGGGCCAGCGGGAGAGCCGCTGGTCGCGTCCCCGCCGGGGGATTCCCCGGTGAGATCGGTGTACCCGGCCGAACTCGCTTGTACCCTTGTGAATCCAACAATTCGTGACGTCGTCAGCTGTCGAACGCTCACGGCCGGCCCCGGAACGGGCCGGAATCCGGCGGATCCGGTCAGGCGGTCCGCTGGGCCGGCACCCGCAGGGTCAGGATGGCCATGTCGTCGGAGGGCGGCTCCGGGGCGAAGCGCTCGACGGCGCGCTGCACGCGCAGGGCGACCGCTCCGGCGGTCAGGCCGGTGCAGCCGGTGAGCACCTCGGCGAGTCCGTCGTCGCCGAGCATCCGGCGGCCCTCGCGGCGTTCGGTGACGCCGTCGGTCACGCAGAGCAGGACCTCGCCGGGGGAGAGCACCAGGTGTTCGGCCGTCAGGTCGAGGTCGTCCATGACCCCGAGCAGCGGCTGCGGGGTGGCGGCCCGGTCGACCCGGCCGTCGGTGCGCAGCCGCAGCGGCAGCGGGTGGCCGGCGCAGACCAGGGAGAGCTCGGTGCTGCCGTCCGGGCGGGGCGTCAGCTCGCCGTAGAGCAGGGTGAGGAAGCGGCTGCGCGAACCCTCGTCCAGGATGGCCGCGTTGAGCCGGCGGAGCACCTGCGGTGCGTCCAGTCCTTCGCGGGCGAGCAGGCGCAGCGAGTGCCTGGCCAGTCCGGTGACGGAGGCGGCCTCCGGGCCGGTGCCGCAGACGTCGCCGATGGCGAAGCCGTAGGTGCCCTCGCGGATGGTGAACAGGTCGTAGAAGTCGCCGCCGACCTCGTTGCCCTCGCCGGCCGCCTGGTAGTAGACGTCCACCTCGACACCGGGGATCTCGGGCAGCTCGGGCGGGAGCAGGCTGCGCTGCAGGGCCTGGCTGGTGGCGGTGCGCTCGGAGTAGAGGCGGGAGTTGTCGAGCGCGAGGGCGGCGCGGCGGGAGAGGTCCTCCGCGAGTTCGAGGATCTCCTGGCGGAAGCGGACGCCGGACGGGACGCCGAGGGCGAGCAGGCCGATGACCCGGTTGCGGGCGGTCAGCGGGAGGACCACGGTCTCCCCGAGCAGGCCGGCGAGTTCGGGGCCGTCGTCGAGCCCGCCGGCGGCGGCGGTCTCGACGGGAGCCGACCAGAAGCGCACGCCGTGGGTCGGGCCGGCCTCCGGGGCCGGGGTCTTCTCGAGCAGGCCGCGCAACGGGTCGATGCGGTCCTCGTCCTCGTGCAGGACGAAGGCGAGACCGGCCGCGGCGCTGTGGTCGCCCTTGGTGTAGACGGCGCACCAGGAGGCGAGGGTGGGAACGGCCATCTGGGCCATCAGCGCGAGGGTCTGCTCGTGTTCGAGGGTGCCGGCCAGCAGGTCGGAGGCCTCGACGAGGAAGGACAGCGAGCCCCGGCGCAGCCGCTCCAGCTCGGTGAGCCGGGTGCTCTCGACGGCGAGGGCGACCCGGTCGGCGGCGAACTGCAGGCGCAGTGCGTCCTCGTTGTCGTAGCGGCCGGGGGCGGCGGTGGCGATGCCGAGCGAGCCGATCAGCCGCCCCTCGACCTTGAGCGGCACGGTGACCAGGGAGCGCATGCCGCTGCCGGTGAGCAGCGGCAGGCCGGTCGGTCGCGCGGTGAGGTCCTCGTGGACGGAGGGCAGCCGGGCGGAGTCGTACCGGTTGCCGGTGTCGACGGGGAAGCGGGCCCGTCGGCGGTGGCCGGAGGTGAGTCCGGTGGCGGCGCGGACCTCGAACTCGGTCTCGTCCTCGGTGGTGAGGAGCAGGTACGCGGCGTCGGCGTCGAGCAGGTCGCGGGCGCGTTCGACGGTGCGCTGGAGCAGGGTGTCCAGGTCGTCGGTGGCGACCGGGCCGGCCAGCAGGTCGAGCCGCGGACCGGTCGGGTCGGTCCGCTCGCCGGGCAGCGTGCGGGCGGGGGAGCGGAGCACCGCGCGGTCGGGTTCGAGGACGAGCAGACAGAGGGTGGACGGGACGCCTTCGGTGTCCCGGACGCGGACCTGGACGCCGTAGACCTCGACCTCCTCGCCGTCGGCGCGCCGGACGCCGTAGCCGCCCTCCCAGCGGGCCATCCGCAGGGTGTCGGCCAGGTCGGGGCCGCGGTCGGCCGGCTGGGGCCAGACGGCGAGGTCGGCCCAGGGGCGGCCGAGCACGGCGGTGGCGGGGTACCGGAAGAGCGCCTCGGCGTCCGGGTTCCAGGCGAGGACGCGGCCGTCCTCGTCGAGCTGGACGACGGCCACGTGCACCGGGCCCGGGCCGCTGGGCAGGTCGCTGCCGGGGGTGGCGGGGACGGCGTAGCGGGTGCCGGCCACCGGAGCGGGCAGGGCGAGCCGGAACCAGACGGTCTTCGTGCCGGCCGCGTACTCGACGCCCCAGCGCTCGGCGAGGGCCGAGCACATCAGCAGGCCGCGGCCGCCCTCGCCCTCGGGGTCGGCGTAGCGGTCGGAGGCGGTGACGGGGCCGTCGCCGAGCGAGGGGAGGCTGCGCTCGGGGTGGTGGTCGGTGACCTCGATCCGCACCGTCCCCTCCTCGCGCAGGCAGCAGACCTCGGCGGCGGTGCCGGCGTGCACGACGGCGTTGGTGACCAGCTCGCTGACCAGGACGACGGCGTCGTCGACGACCTCGGACAGGCCCCAGCCGAGCAGCGCGTCCCGGACGAAGCCCCTGGCGGCGGCCGCGGACCGGCCGTCGGGGTCGAAGGTGGCGGCTGCGCGCGCGGTGACCACGTTGCCACTTCTCCTCTGCTGCTCTGGCCCTGGCTGTCCGGGGTGCGGCGCGGACTCCCCCGCGTGCCGTCGGGGTGGGCGGCGGCGCTGGGGCGGGTCGCGGCCCGGTGCAGCGCTCCACCCTACTTTCCGCTTGGTTCCCCGTGGGGGCGGGGCGGCGAAACAGGCACCTGAGGGTGATTCTGCCCACCTGTTTCGGACGGCGGGGCACCAACCGAGCGCAACCGGCCGTGCACCCGGTGCCGGTGCTGCCAGACTGGGGGGTCCGCGACGGTCGGTTCGAGCAGTACGGTCGATGCGGGTGCCGGTGGACCGAGTGGGCCGCCGGCGCAGCCCGGCCGGGCCGGTGCCGGGTGCGTGCCGTACCGGCACGGGAGGTCACCGGACAGTTCACGATGTGGGAGGGGCCCGTTGAGTTCGGCCACCAAGGACGCAACCGGTACGACGCCGCCCGCCCAGCGCGGCGGGCGGTCCGGGACCGCGCCGCGGAACGCGGCCGGCCGGCGAGCGAACCACAACCGGGGAGCGGAGCCGGCCGAGCTGCGGAAGCTGCTGTCCGCGCTGACCGCGATGCGGGACGGCAACTTCCGCCGGCGGTTGACCGTCCCGGGGGACGGGCCGCTGGCGGAGATCGCCGCGGTGTTCAACGAGGTCGCCGAGCGCAACCAGCACCTGACCGGCGAACTGGCCCGGGTGCGCCGGGCGGTGGGCCGCGAGGGCCGGCTGAACGAGCGGCTCGAGACGGGCGCGGGCGAGGGCGCCTGGATGGCGGCCGTCGACAACTGCAACGCGCTGATCGACGACCTGGCCCGCCCGATGTCCGAGGTGGGCCGGGTGCTGACCTCGATCGCCGAGGGCGACCTGGACCAGAAGATGGAGCTGCGCTCGCTGCACAGCAACGGGGTGAGCCACCCGCTGCGCGGCGAGTACCTGAAGATCGGCCGGACCGTGAACGGCCTGGTGGACCAGCTCTCGGAGTTCACCGACGAGGTGACCCGGGTGGCCCGCGAGGTGGGCACCGAGGGCAAACTGGGCGGCCAGGCCAAGGTCCGCAGCGTGTCGGGCAGTTGGAAGGACCTGGCGGACTCGGTCAACACCATGGCCGGCCGGCTGACCGCGCAGGTGCGCAACATCGCCCAGGTGACCACGGCGGTGGCCAAGGGCGACCTGTCCCGGAAGGTCACCGTCGAGGTGGCCGGCGAGATGCTGGAGCTGAAGAACACCGTCAACACGATGGTGGACCAGCTGAACGGGTTCGCGGCGCAGGTCACCGGGGTGGCCCGGGACGTCGGCACCGAGGGCCGGCTGGGCGGTCAGGCGCAGGTGCCGGGCGTGGCCGGCGTCTGGCGCGACCTGACCGACTCGGTGAACTTCATGGCCGACAACCTGACCGGCCAGGTGCGCAACATCGCCCAGGTGACCACGGCGGTGGCGCGCGGCGACCTCTCGCAGAAGATCGAGGTGGACGCGCGCGGCGAGATGCTGGAGCTGAAGAACACCATCAACACGATGGTGGACCAGCTCTCCGGCTTCGCCGAGCAGGTGACCCGGGTGGCCCGCCAGGTGGGCACCGAGGGGCGGCTGGGCGGCCAGGCACAGGTCCCCGGAGCGGCCGGCGTGTGGCGCGACCTGACCGACAACGTCAACTTCATGGCCAACAACCTGACCGATCAGGTGCGCAACATCGCCCAGGTGACCACGGCGGTGGCGCGCGGCGACCTCTCGCAGAAGATCCAGGTGGACGCGCGCGGGGAGATCCTGGAGCTGAAGAACACCATCAACACGATGGTGGACCAGCTGGGCGCCTTCGCGGACGAGGTGACCAGGGTGGCCCGGGACGTCGGCACCGAGGGCATCCTCGGCGGCCAGGCCAGCGTGCCGGGGGTGTCCGGCACCTGGAAGGACCTGACCAACTCCGTCAACCTGATGGCCAACAACCTGACCAGCCAGGTCCGCAACATCGCCGAGGTGACCACCGCGGTGGCCCGCGGCGACGTCTCCAAGAAGATCACCGTCGACGCGCGGGGCGAGATCCTGGAGCTGGTGACGACCGTCAACACGATGGTGGACCAGCTGTCGGCCTTCGCCGACGAGGTCACCCGGGTGGCCCGCGAGGTGGGCACCGAGGGCATCCTGGGCGGTCAGGCCCGGGTGCGCGGGGTGTCGGGGATCTGGAAGGACCTGACCGACAACGTCAACTTCATGGCGTCCAACCTGACCGGCCAGGTCCGCAAGATCGCCGAGGTCGCCACCGCGGTGGCCAGCGGCGACCTCTCCAAGAAGATCAGCATCGAGGCGCAGGGCGAGGTCGCGGCGCTCGCCGGGACCCTCAACACGATGGTCGACCAGCTCTCCTCCTTCGCGGTGGAGGTGACCAGGGTGGCCCGCGAGGTGGGCACCGACGGCACCCTGGGCGGCCAGGCGAGCGTGCCGGGCGTGGCCGGCATCTGGAAGGACCTGACCGACAACGTCAACCTGATGGCCAACAACCTGACCGGCCAGGTCCGCAACATCGCGCTGGTGATCACGGCGGTGGCCCGCGGCGACCTCTCGCAGAAGATCGACGTCGACGCGCGCGGCGAGATCCTCCAGCTCAAGACCAGCATCAACACCATGGTCGACCAGCTCTCGGCCTTCGCCGACGAGGTCACCCGGGTGGCCCGCGAGGTGGGCACGGACGGACGGCTCGGCGGCCAGGCCAGGGTGCCCGGCGTGGACGGCACCTGGCAGGACCTCACCGAGTCGGTGAACGAGCTGGCCAACAACCTGACCCGGCAGGTGCGCGCGATCGCCCAGGTCGCCACCGCAGTGACCAGGGGCGACCTGAGCCTGCGGATCGACGTGGACGCCGCCGGCGAGCTCGACGAGCTCAAGGACAACATCAACCAGATGATCGCCAACCTGCGCGAGACCACCCGGACCAACCAGGAGCAGGACTGGCTCAAGACCAACCTGGCCCGGATCTCCGGCCTGCTGCAGGGCCGCCGGGACCTGGAGGCCGTCGCCTCGCTGATCATGACCGAGCTGACCCCGGTGGTCTCCGCCCAGCACGGCGCCTTCTTCCTCGCCCAGCCGGCCGGCCGCACCGCCGAACTGATCACCGAGGACGACGACGAGAACGACACCGTGCTGCGCCTGATCGGCAGCTACGGCTACCAGCGGCGCGCGATGCCGACCACCTTCCGCCCCGGCGAGTCGCTGATCGGCCAGGCCGCGGTGGAGAAGCGGGCGATCATCCTCAAGGAGGCGCCGCCCGGGTACCTGAAGATCGCCTCCGGTCTCGGCGAGGCCTCGCCGGCCCACATCGTGGTGCTGCCGGTGCTGTTCGAGGGCCGGCTGCTCGGCGTGATCGAGCTGGCCACCTTCAGCTCCTTCACCACCGTCGCGCTGGACTTCCTCAACCAGATCGCCGACCTGATCGGCGTCACCGTGAACACCATCAGCGTCAACACCAAGACCGAGGGGCTGCTGCTGGAGTCCCAGCGGCTCACCGCCGAGCTCTCGATGCGCTCCGCCGAGCTGGAGGCGCGCCAGGAGGAGCTGGAGCGCACCAACGAGGAGCTGCAGGAGAAGGCCGAGCAACTCGCCCAGCAGAACCGCGACATCGAGATCAAGAACAGCGAGATCGAGGAGGCCCGGCAGGTCCTGGAGGAGCGCGCCGAGCAGCTCGCCCTGGCCTCCCGGTACAAGAGCGAGTTCCTCGCCAACATGTCGCACGAGCTGCGCACCCCGCTCAACTCGCTGCTGATCCTGGCCAAGCTGCTCTCCGACAACAACGAGGGCAACCTCTCGCCCAAGCAGGTCGAGTTCGCCGACACCATCCACGGGGCCGGCTCCGACCTGCTCCAGCTGATCAACGACATCCTCGACCTGTCCAAGGTCGAGGCCGGCAAGATGGACGTCCGCCCGGCCCGGATCGCCCTCGTCCAGCTGGTCGACTACGTCGAGGCCACCTTCCAGCCCGTCGCGCTGGACAAGAGCCTGGACTTCGCCGTCCGGGTCTCGCCGGCCCTGCCGGTCACCCTGCACACCGACGAGCAGCGGCTCCAGCAGGTGCTGCGCAACCTGATCTCCAACGCGGTCAAGTTCACCGACACCGGCGCCGTCGACTTCTCCATCGCCCCGGCCGGCCCGGAGGTCCCGCAGCACGTCCGGGAGCGGCTGCTGGAGGCCGGCTCGATCCAGGGCCCGGACGACGAGCTGATCGCCTTCTCGGTCTCCGACACCGGCATCGGCATCCCCGGCAACAAGCTGCGGGAGATCTTCGAGCCGTTCCGGCAGGCCGACGGCACGACCAGCCGCAAGTACGGCGGCACCGGCCTCGGGCTGTCGATCAGCCGGGAGATCGCCCGGCTGCTCGGCGGTGAGATCCACGCCGAGAGCGAGCTGGGCGAGGGCTCCACGTTCACGCTCTACCTGCCGCTGCGCACCGAGGCGCCGGACGCGGCCGCGACCGAACGCCAGGCCGCGCCGCACGCCCCGGCGCTGCGCGCCTCGGTCGGGGTGACCCCGGTCGGGACGCCGGTGCCGGTCGGCGAGAACCCGGCCGACCACTGGGCCCAGGAGGTCCGCGAGCTGGCCGAGGAGCGCCGCCGCGGCGCGGTGGAGCGCCGGCGCACCGCCGCGCTGGACACCACCGTCGCGAGCCGCCAGGTGGAGCCCGCCCCGCCGCGGCCCGGCCGCGTCGACGCGCGCTTCGACGGCCAGCAGGTGCTGATCGTGGACGACGACGTGCGCAACGTGTTCGCCCTCACCAGCGTCCTGGAGCAGCACGGCCTGACGGTGCTGTACGCCGAGAACGGCCGCGAGGGCATCGAGATGCTGGAGCAGCACGAGAACGTCGCGCTGGTTCTGATGGACATCATGATGCCGGAGATGGACGGCTACGCGACCACCGAGGCGATCCGCCGGATGCCCCAGTTCTCCGGCCTGCCGATCATCGCCCTGACCGCCAAGGCCATGAAGGGCGACCGCGAGAAGTCCCTGGAGGCCGGGGCCACCGACCACATCACCAAGCCGGTGGAGACCGACCACCTGCTGTCGGTGATGCGCGAATGGCTGCGCCCGGGCCGCGCGTAGCCGCCCGGGACGGGGCGGACCCCCGGGGCCCCCCCCGGGGGGGCGCCCGCCGGGGGGGCGGGGTGGGGGGGGGGGGGGCCCGGGCCCCCGGAGGGTGACCCAACGGTGCGCAC
>NZ_JBIALK010000025.1:9650-143497 GCF_042873275.1 Kitasatospora sp. NPDC004745
CCCCACCCAAAAAAAACCCCCGCGGTTGTACCCCCACCACCTGGGGTGGGTTATGGCCGTTGGGCGGCGCCCGGGCGGCGGGCCCCCCCCGGGGGGGGCCCCCCCCCGGGGCCCCCCCGGGGGGCCCCCCCCGTCCGGTGGACCGGTTTGCTGGCGGTCGGGCCCGGGAACCCGGTAGGGTCACCGATCGTTGCGAACAGTGACCGGACGGCGACACGCTGGTGAGCGTGCGCCGGAGCACTGTCCGCACGCCGCTCCGGATCGGGTCCCGACGGGGCGATGTGCCGGGCGAGGGGGTGCGGCTAGCATGACCGGGGTAGCGGTGGGCAGTACGCGGTTGCCGTCACCGGGCGGCAGGCAGGCGACAGGAGGGCGGGCCCTGATGCAGAAGGCGAAGATCCTCCTGGTCGACGACCGGCCGGAGAACCTGCTGGCGCTGGAGGCCATCCTCTCGGCGCTGGACCAGACGCTGGTGCGCGCCGCGTCCGGCGAGGAGGCGCTCAAGGCGCTGCTCACCGACGACTTCGCGGTGATCCTGCTGGACGTCCAGATGCCCGGGATGGACGGCTTCGAGACCGCCGCCCACATCAAGCGGCGCGAGCGCACCCGGGACATCCCGATCATCTTCCTGACCGCGCTCAACCACGGCCCGCACCACACCTTCCGCGGCTACGCGGCGGGGGCCGTGGACTACATCTCCAAGCCGTTCGACCCGTGGGTGCTGCGCGCCAAGGTCTCGGTCTTCGTCGACCTGTACGTCAAGAACTGCCAGCTGAAGGAGCAGGCCTCGCTGCTGCGGCTGCAGCTGGAGGCGGGCGGTGGCGAGCCGGCCCTCGGCGGCGCGCTGCTCGGCGAGCTGTCCGCGCGGCTCGCTGCGGTCGAGGAGCAGGCGGAGGCGCTGGGCAAGCAGCTGGACGCCGTCGAGGACCCGGGGGTGGCCGCCACCGCGGGGCACCTGGAGCGCAAGCTGGCCGGGCTGCGCCGGGCCCTGGACGCCCTGCGGCCGGGGAGCCCGTGACCGCCGGTCCGGTTCACCTCCCCGGGTGAATTCCTGCGGCGGCCGGGTGAAACCGGATCAGCGTGACGGTGTGTCTGCGACACGTCCCCGTGCCCGGCTCGGCCGCATGTCCCGGGGTCGCCCGCCCCGGTAGGCTGCTGACCCATGGCCACACGTACGCCCGGCAGCGCGGCACGCAACCCCGGTCCGGGACCGTCCAAGAAGGCCGCGGCGAAGGCCCCGGGCAAGCCGCCCGCGAAGAAGGCGGCGACCAAGAAGGCGGCCCCCGCGAAGAAGGCGGCGGCGGCCAAGCCCGCCCCGCCGCCCCCGCCCAGGCCGATCCTCTTCCGCGCCGTGCGGGCCGTCTGGCTCGGCCTGGCGAACGCGGTGGCCGCGGTCTTCCGCGGCTTCGGCGACGGCGCCAAGAACCTCCACCCGGCCCACCGCAAGGACGGCGTGGGCCTGTTGCTGTTCGCGCTCGCCCTGGTGACCGCGGCCGGCACCTGGTTCAGCCCGGAGGGCTGGCTGGGGGAGGGGGCCACCGCGGTGGTGTCCGGGCTGTTCGGCCGGCTCGACGTGCTGGTGCCCTTCCTGCTCGCCGCGATCGCCATCCGGCTCTGGCGCCACCCGGAGCTGCCGGAGGCCAACGGGCGGATCATGATCGGGCTGAGCGCGCTGCTGGTCGGCGTCCTCGGCCTGGTCCACATCGGCTGCGGCGCCCCCACGATGGGCAGCGGCGCCTCGCGGATAAGGGCGGCCGGCGGGATCATCGGCTGGGCCGCCTCCACCCCGATGATGGCCGCCGCCGGTCCGACGCTGGCCGTGCCGCTGCTCCTGCTGCTGGCCTTCTTCGGGGTGCTGGTGATCACCGCCACCCCGGTCAACCGCATCTTCGAGCGGCTGCGCTCGGCCGGCGTCCGGCTCGGCGTGGTCGAGCCCCGGCCCGGGGACGGGACGCGCGACGGGCGCGCGCCGGAGCGCGAGCTGTCCACCGAGCCGCCGGAGGACGCCGACCCCTCGGCGCTGCCGTTCACCGTGGACGCCGGCGGCGAGGACCCGCGCGACGAGGTGGCCGCCCGCCGGCGCCGCCGCCGGCGCAAGCCGGACCCGGCCGAGCAGGACGGGCCGGAGGCCGTCCGGGTCTCCCTGGACAAGGAGCCGCTGGACCCGTACGCCACCCGCAACCTCGCCGCCGGCGCCGCCGCCGACCTGGACGGCGCGCTGGTCTACGGGGTGCCCGCCTCCTCGGCGGTGGCGGACATGATGCACCAGGTGCAGGACCGCACCGCCCCGCCCGAGGAGGCGGCCGTCCCGGCCGCCCGCAGCGGCGGCCCCGGCGCACCCGAGGAGCACGGCGCGGCGCCGGTGCGCATGGAGCAGCTCCAGCTCTCCGGCGACATCACCTACGCGCTCCCCCCGCTCGACCTGCTGGAGCGCGGCGGCCCGGCCAAGGCCCGCAGCGCCCTCAACGACGAGGTGGTGGCCCAGCTCACCGGCACCTTCTCCGAGTTCAAGGTGGACGCCAGGGTCACCGGCTTCACCCGCGGCCCGACGGTCACCCGCTACGAGGTCGAGCTCGGCCCGGCCGTCAAGGTGGAGCGGATCACCGCGCTCGCCAAGAACATCGCGTACGCGGTGGCCAGCCCGGACGTGCGGATCATCAGCCCGATCCCGGGCAAGTCCGCGGTCGGCATCGAGATCCCCAACCGGGACCGCGAGATGGTCAACCTCGGCGACCTGCTGCGCTCGCGCACGGCGGCCGAGGACACCCACCCGATGGTCGTCGGCATGGGCAAGGACGTCGAGGGCCACACCGTGATGGCCAACCTCGCCAAGATGCCGCACATCCTGGTGGCCGGCGCCACCGGCGCGGGCAAGTCGTCCTGCATCAACTGCCTGATCACCTCGGTGCTCGCCCGGGCCACCCCGGACGAGGTGCGGATGGTGCTGGTCGACCCCAAGCGGGTCGAGCTGACCGCCTACGAGGGCATCCCGCACCTGATCACGCCGATCATCACCAACCCCAAGAAGGCCGCGGAGGCCCTCCAGTGGGTGGTGCGCGAGATGGACCTGCGCTACGACGACCTGGCGGCCTTCGGCTTCCGGCACGTGGACGACTTCAACGCCGCGGTGCGGGCCGGCAAGGTCACCCCGCCGCTCGGCAGCGAGCGGGAACTGACGCCGTACCCGTACCTGCTGGTGATCGTCGACGAGCTGGCCGACCTGATGATGGTCGCGCCGCGCGACGTCGAGGACTCGGTGGTCCGGATCACCCAGCTGGCCCGTGCGGCCGGCATCCACCTGGTGCTGGCGACCCAGCGGCCCTCGGTGGACGTGGTGACCGGTCTGATCAAGGCCAACGTGCCGTCCCGGCTGGCCTTCGCGACCTCCGCGATGGCCGACTCCCGGGTCATCCTGGACCAGCCCGGCGCCGAGAAGCTGATCGGCAAGGGCGACGCGCTCTTCCTCCCGATGGGTGCCAGCAAGCCGATCCGCATGCAGGGCGCGTTCGTCACCGAGGCGGAGATCGCCGCGGTCGTCCAGCACTGCAAGGACCAGCTCACCGCCGTCTACCGGGACGACGTGACGGTCGGCGGCGGGCCGAAGAAGGAGATCGACGAGGAGATCGGCGACGACCTGGACCTGCTGATCCAGGCGGCCGAACTGGTGGTCTCCACCCAGTTCGGCTCGACCTCGATGCTCCAGCGCAAGCTCCGGGTCGGCTTCGCCAAGGCCGGCCGGCTGATGGACCTGATGGAGTCGCGGGGGATCGTCGGGCCGAGCGAGGGCTCCAAGGCCCGTGACGTGCTGGTGAAGCCGGACGAGCTGGACGGGGTACTGGTGACCCTGCGCGGGTGACGGCCCGTCCCTCCGTCGGCCCGTCCCCCCGTCGGGCCCGTTCCCCCCGCTGGACGCGTCTCTTCGGCGGACCCGCGTTCCCCGGGACCGGCGCTCCCCCGGACCGGCGCCCCTGGGGGCCGGTGCCCCTCGGGACCCGTGCCCCCGGGGAGGTGTCACTCGTTCGGAGGGGGGTAGGCGCCGTGGTGGGAACCGAACGTGCGTACACCGCGTCACAGGCCGGAAAGCGAAGCCCGGGGTTCCCCGCGCGGGCCCGCTGACAGCGGGTCAGCGGGGTGCGGGGCCCCGGTCGGGGCGGGTGTGCGCATTCGGTCCTGTTCCGCTTGAGAAACGATCCGCCCGCGCCCCTAGACTGTTCCCCAGCAGGTGGCCATCCGCTCGAAAGGCGTGCCCCGTGACCATCGGCAAGTCCCCCGACCGCGAGAACGCCCCGTCGTCCGCGCAGCCGTCCGACGCCGCGGTTCAGGCGGCCGATGCCCCGAGCATCGGCCGGGTGCTGTCCGCCGCCCGGATCGAGGCCGGGCTCACGGTGGACCAGGTGAGTACGGCGACCCGGGTACGGGTGCCGATCGTCCATGCCATCGAGGAGGACGACTTCGGCCGCTGCGGCGGCGACTTCTACGCCCGCGGACACATCCGCTCGATCGCCCGCGCCGTCGGCGTGGACGGCGAGGAGCTGGTCGCCCGCTACGACGACGCGCACGGCGGCTCGCCCGCCTCCAAGCGCCCCACCCAGCTGATCGACAGCGGGCCGATCAAGGTGCCCGGCCGCGGTCGGCCGAACTGGGCGGCGGCGATGGTCGCCGCGATCGTCGCCGTGGTCGCCCTGATCGGCTTCAACCTGGTGAACGGCAAGACCGGCCACACCGGGACCGGCTCCGCCAGCGCGCCGCTGCCCAGCGGCTCCGGCACCGGCTCCCTCGCCCCGGCCCCCTCGCCCACCGTGCAGCCCCCGGCACCCGCTCCCAGCGCCGCCGCGATCGCCGCCGTGCCGGCCGACAAGGTGACCGTGAAGCTGGTCGCCGAGGGCACCAGCTGGGTGTCCGCGGTGGACGGCACCGGGAAGTCGCTGTTCCAGAACAACATCAGCGACGGCCAGGACCAGACGTTCACCGACGGGAAGCAGATCAAGTTGGTGCTCGGCAACGGCGGGGCCGTGCACGCGTACGTCAACGGGAAGGACCTCGGTCTCCTCGGCAAGGACGGCCAGGTGGTGCACGTCACGTACACCCCCGGCGACCCGCAGGCGGGCTGACCAGAGCAGGCCTGTGGAGGGGTCGGAGACCTGGTGAAGATCTGGTAATCCGAGGCGCGCGGCCTCCGGGGCGAACGGCACCGGAGGCCGCGCGTTAATCTTGGGCCTATGCCTGAACGCCGCACTGTCGCCCTTGTCACGCTCGGATGCGCCCGCAACGAGGTGGACTCCGAGGAACTCGCCGGGCGACTGGAGGCCGACGGCTGGTTGCTCGTCGACGACGCCGCCGCCGCGGACGTCGCCGTCGTCAACACCTGCGGCTTCGTCGAAGCCGCCAAGAAGGACTCCGTGGACGCCCTGCTGGAGGCCAACGACCTGAAGGGACACGGCCGCACCCAGGCCGTCGTCGCGGTCGGCTGCATGGCCGAGCGGTACGGCAAGGAGCTCGCCGACGCGCTGCCCGAGGCCGACGGGGTGCTCGGCTTCGACGACTACGCCGACATCTCCGACCGGCTCCAGACGATCCTCTCCGGCGGCCACCACGCCCCGCACCTCCCGCGCGACCGCCGCAAGCTCCTGCCGATCAGCCCGGCCGAACGGCAGGCCGCCGCCGAGGCCGTCGCGCTGCCCGGCCACGGCGCCGCCGAGGCCCCCGCCGAACCGATCGCCGACCTGCCCGACGGCCTCGCCCCGGCCTCCGGCCCGCGCACCCTGCGCAAGCGGCTCGACGACAACCCGGTCGCCTCCGTCAAGCTCGCCTCCGGCTGCGACCGGCGCTGTTCGTTCTGCGCCATCCCCGCCTTCCGCGGCTCGTTCATCTCCCGCCGCCCCTCCGACGTGCTGCACGAGGCCCAGTGGCTGGCCGGGCAGGGCGTGCGCGAGATCGTCCTGGTGAGCGAGAACAACACCTCGTACGGCAAGGACCTCGGCGACATCCGCCTGCTGGAGACGCTGCTCGGCGAGATCTCCTCGATCGAGGGCGTCGAGCGGGTCCGGGTCTCCTACCTGCAGCCGGCCGAGATGCGCCCCGGCCTGATCGACGCGATGACCGGGATCACCGACGTGGTGCCCTACTTCGACCTCTCCTTCCAGCACTCGGCGCCGGCCGTGCTGCGCCGGATGCGGCGCTTCGGCTCCACCGACCAGTTCCTGGAGCTGCTGAAGACCATCCGCGACCGGGCCCCGCAGGCCGGCGCCCGGTCCAACTTCATCGTCGGCTTCCCCGGTGAGACCGAGGAGGACTTCGCCGAGCTGGAACGCTTCGTCACCCACGCCGGGCTCGACGCGATCGGCGTCTTCGGCTACTCGGACGAGGACGGCACCGAGGCCGCCACCTACGACGGCAAGCTGCCCGAGGACGTCATCGCCGACCGCCTGAGCCGGCTGAGCCGACTGGCCGAGGAGATGACCGCCCAGCGGGCCGAACAGCGGATCGGCACCGAGGTCGAGGTGCTGATCGAGTCGGTCGAGGACGGGGTGGTCGAGGGCCGGGCCGCCCACCAGGCGCCCGAGACCGACGGCCTGACCACCCTGCTCGGCGTCGAGGACCCCGCGGTGGGGCAGTTCCACCGGGCCACCGTGGTGGCCAGCGAGGGCGTCGACCTGATCGCCGAGGCGCTGGAGCAGGTGCGGGCCCCCAAGGCCCCGGGAGCCGGGGAATGACCAAGGGGCCCGGCGCCCCGGCCGCGGCCCACCCGGACAGACCGGTGGCCGCGGTACCGCCGCCGCCGGGTGTCTGGAACATCGCCAACATGCTCACGATGCTCCGGCTGCTGCTGGTGCCGGTCTTCGTGACGCTGCTGTTCGCCGACGGCGGGCACGACCCCAAGTGGCGCTCCGTCGCCTGGGCCTCGTTCGCCGTCGCGATGATCACCGACCTGTTCGACGGCGAGCTGGCCCGGCGCAAGGGCCTGGTCACCGACTTCGGGAAGATCGCCGACCCGATCGCCGACAAGGCGATCATGGGCGCGGCCCTGATCGGCCTCTCGCTGCTCGGCGACCTGCCCTGGTGGGTCACCGTGGTGATCCTGGCCCGCGAACTCGGCATCACCCTGATGCGCTTCTGGGTCATCCGCTACGGGGTCATCCCGGCCAGCCGCGGCGGCAAGCTCAAGACGCTCACCCAGGGCATCGCCGTCGGCATGTACGTCCTGGAGCTGACCGGCTGGCTCGCCACCGCGCGGGCCGTGCTGATGGCCCTGGCGGTGCTGCTGACCGTCGGCACCGCACTGGACTACGTCGGACAGGCGCTGCGCCTGCGCCGCGAGGGACTGGCCGCGGAGCGCGCGGGCCGGTGAACGAGGGGGGAGCGCGGGTGGCGCGGCAGGACACGGCGGGGCACGAGCCGGCTCGGCGCGATCCGGTCCGGTGCGATCCGGCTCAGCACGACCTGGCTCAGCACGACCCGGCTCAGCACGACCTGGCGGCGCGGGCGCACGCCGCGCTGCGCGCCGGGGGCGCCTCGCTGGCCGTCGCCGAGTCGCTGACCGGCGGGCTGCTGGCGGCCGCGCTGGTGGACGTCCCCGGGGCGTCCGCGACCTTCCGCGGCTCCGTCACCGCGTACGCCACCGACCTCAAGGCCTCGGTGCTCGGCGTGGACGAGGGACTGCTGGCCGTCCACGGGCCGGTGCACCCGGTGGTGGCCCGGCAGATGGCCGAGGGCGTGCGCCGGCTGCTGGGGGCGACCTACGGCCTCGCGACGACCGGGGTCGCCGGACCGGACCCGCAGGACGGCCGGCCGGTGGGCACCGTACACCTCGCGGTGGCCGGCCCGGGGGGAACTCTGGTCAGTTCGCCCCGGCTGTCGGGGGACCGTGCCACAATCCGTCACGGGGCGGTGACCACCGCCCTGGAACTGCTCGTCGGGAGCCTCCCGGCCGGTGCGCCCACGACCTGACCTCGTGGGCCCGGCCCCCGCGCCTCGGGCGCCGGTGGAGTCCTGGTGGAGCCGCGGTCGCGGAGAACTCCACCCGACCGGGACCCGTCGATCCGGCGCACGGGTATGGGACAGCTGGAGGATCGTGTTACATCCAAGGCCCTGGTTGGGCAGAAACCAGGTGGCGAACGAGTTGCGTGACGGTGGCCGGGCGGGCCGCGACGGGTACCACGAGGGGCCCGCGGACCCGGGTACGACACCGCCGCGAGGAGGGGGACGGCCTTGCAGCCCAGAGTGAACACGACCAGGGTCCCCGCACGCGAAGCGGGCAAGGCGGTACGGTGGGGGCGTGACATCTCGATCCGCAGTCCGAGGAGGGAGGCACCGATGATCCTGCTCCGTCGCCTACTGGGCGATGTACTGCGTCGGCAGCGCCAGCGCCAGGGCCGCACACTCCGCGAGGTGTCGGCGGCCGCACGGGTTTCGCTCGGGTACCTCTCCGAGGTCGAGCGGGGACAGAAGGAGGCCTCCTCGGAGCTGCTCTCCGCCATCTGCGACGCACTCGACGTCCGGATGTCCGAGGTCATGCGCGAGGTCAGCGACGAACTCTCGCTCGCCGAACTTGCGGCGATGGCCACCCTCTCCGAAGGTGATCTGCTGAGGCCGGTGCTCGAACCGGTACCGCTGCCCGCCCCCGGCACCGACCGGGCGAACATGTCGCCCAAGGCCGCCGCGATGGACGTGGTCGCCGCCTGAACCCGGCCTCGACTCCCGGGCTCCTGGTGCCCGGGGCGAGCGAAGGAGGGCGGTCGTGCGAAGAGCGTCGACGGTGTGCACGGAGGCCCGAATACGGCTGCGGCACGTGGTGCCCTGGTCGGCCCGCCGGGTCCTGGCGGTCCTCACCGCCGGCCTGCTCTGCTGGCTCCTGGTGATCCGGGGCCAGCTGGCGGACGGTGCGGCCCTCGGGTTGCTCGCGGCCGGAGGCTGGGGGCTCGGTCTGATCCCGGTGCACGCAGACCGGAGCGCGACCGGACCGCAGCGGCGCCCGCGGGCGCGGGCCGCACGGGCCGCGGGCCGGGTGGAGACGCAACCGCCGCCGACCGGCTGATTCACCCGTACGGGTGAGCGCGGTCGTACCGGCGCGACGAGTGGACGGGAAGGCCGCGGGTCCGGTGGACCCGCGGCCTTCTGCTGCTCCGACGGGGGCCGGGCCCCGGGCCGACGGCACCGTCAGGGCCGCAGGCGCAGACCGCGCGGGGTCGCGTGGAAGCCGGCCTCCTCCAGTGCCGCACCGAGCTCCGAGCCGAGGGCCGGCTCGCCGTTCGCCCGCTCCACCGTGACGCTGCCCAGGGCGCCCTCGCGGACCGCGCCCGCCAGCGCGCCCGCCGCCAGCGCCCGGGTGGCCGCGTCCTCCGGCCAGGCCAGCAGCGATTTGCCGCCCCGCTCGACGTACAGCGCCAGCTCGCCGTCCACCAGCACCACCAGGGCGCCCGCCTTGCGGCCGGGGCGGTGCGCCCGGACCTCCTTCGCCTCCCCGGTGCCCCCGGCACCCGTGGCCTCCTTCGCCCCGGAGGCGGTCGGCGGCTCCGGCCAGGGCAGCGCCGCGCCGTAGGCGTTCGCCGGGTCGGCGGCGGCGAGCACCAGCACCTGCGGGGGCTCCGCGGCCGGCGCGGCCGGCCACTCGACCCCCCGGGCCCGCTCCAGTCGGGAGTGCACCGAGCGCAGCCGGTCGGCCGCGCCGTCCATGGCGAACTGGGCCCCGCCCAGCCCCTCGACGAAGTAGCCCCGGCGGGCCCGGCCGCGCTCCTCCATCGCGGCGAGCACCCGGTACACCCCGGCGAAGCCGCCGGGCACCCGCTCCGCCGCCACCGCGCCCCGGGTGAGCAGACCGTGCCGGTCCAGCAGGCTCTGGGCCCGGCTGGTGGCCCGCAGCGTCGGGTCGGCCGCCGGGGCGGGCAGCAGCGACCAGCGGCCGGCCACCGTCGGCGGGCCGCTGCGCAGGGCGCCGCCCGCCCGGCCGAAGGAACGGCCGGCGCCGCCGTAGCGGCCGCGCGGCGTCGCCCGGGGGGCGCGGTGGGCGGTGGCCCCGGCCGTCCGGCCGGAGCCGAGCAGGGCGCGCAGCGGGGCCAGGGTGTCGTTGGTGACGTAACCGGCCCAGACGAGGTCCCAGAGGGCCGCCACCGCCTCCGGCTCGGGGACGTCCTCCGGGAGCTGCTGGACGAGCTGGCGGAAGAACAGGCCGTAGCCGCCGGCCAGCGCCCGCAGCAGGGCGTCGTGCACGGGCGTCAGCGCGGGCGGGACGGCGTCGGGGCGCAGCAGGTGGGCGTTCTCGGTCAGGTGCAGGCTGAGCCAGCCGTCCTTGCCGGGCAGGGCGCCGGCCCCGCACCAGCCGATCTCGCCGGCGGCCGTCAGTTCGTCCAGCAGGCCGGGGGAGTAGTCGGCGAGCCGGGCCGGCAGGATCAGCTTCTCCAGGGCGGAGGCGGGCAGGGCGGTGCCCTGGAGCTGCTCGACCACCCGGAGCAGGCCGTCGGGGCCGCGCAGCCGGTGGCCGGCCAGGTGCTGCCACTGCGGGAGGAAGGCGGCCAGCGCCCGGGGCGGGACGGGCTCGACCTCCTGGCGCAGGGCGGCGAGCGAGCGGCGGCGCAGCCGGCGCAGCACCTCGGCGTCGCACCACTCGACGCCGGCGGTGTGGCTCTCCACCGGCCGGAACTGGCCCTGCACCAGGCGCCCGGAGGAGGTGAGGCGGTGCAGGGTGCCGGTGACGACGGCGGTGCCGAGGCCGAACCGGGCGGCGGCCTCGGCGGCGGTGAACGGGCCGTGGGTGCGGGCGTGCCGGGCGAGGAGGTCGCCCAGCGGGTCCTTGACCGGCTCGGTGAACGCCTCCGGGACGCCGACCGGCAGCGGGGTGCCGAGCGCGTCGCGCAGCCGCCCGGCGTCCTCGACCGCGGCCCAGCGCTGCTCGCCGGCGATCCGGACCTGGATCACCCGGCGGGCGGCCTCCAGCTCCAGCGCCCAGAGCGGCTCGGCGCCGCGCACCGTCAGCTCGGCCTCGCTGAGCGGGCCGAGCAGGCGCAGCGCGTCGGCGACGCCCTCGGCGTCCCTGACCCGGCGCTCCGGGGTGAGGCGCTGGAGCTCTGCCTCCAGCTCGGCGAGCACCTGCGGGTCGAGCAGCTCGCTCAGCTCGGCCTGGCCGAGGAGTTCGGAGAGCAGCCGGGAGTCGAGCGAGAGGGCGGCGGCGCGGCGCTCGGCGAGCGGGGAGTCCCCCTCGTAGAGGAACTGGGCGACGTAGCCGAACAGCAGCGAGCGGGCGAAGGGGGACGGCTCCGGGGTGGTGACCTCGACCAGGCGGACGGCGCGGGACTCGAGGTCCCCCATCAGCTCGACCAGGCCGGGTACGTCGAAGACGTCCTGCAGGCACTCGCGGACGGCCTCCAGGACGATCGGGAACGAGCCGTACTCGGAGGCGACCTCGAGGAGTTGGGCGGCGCGCTGGCGCTGCTGCCAGAGCGGGGTGCGGCGGCCTGGGCTGCGGCGCGGGAGCAGCAGGGCGCGGCCGGCGCACTCGCGGAAGCGGGAGGCGAACAGGGCCGAGCCGCCGACCTGGTCGGTGACCAGCTGCTCGATCTCGCCGGGGTCGAACAGGGCGGCGTCGGCGCCGACCGGGGCCTCGTCCGCCGGGGAGGGCTCCGCGGGGCCCGCGAAGTCGAAGTCGGGGGACAGCAGGTCGGCGTCCGGCAGCCGGAGCACGATGCCGTCGTCGGCGTGCATGACCTGCGGGTCGAGGCCGTGCTTCTCGCGCAGCCGGGCGCCGAGGGCGAGCGCCCAGGGGGCGTGCACCTGGGCGCCGAAGGGGGAGTGGACGACGATCCGCCAGTCGCCCAGCTCGTCGCGGAAGCGTTCGACCACGATGGTGCGGTCGTCCGGCAGGTGGCCGCAGGCGGCGCGCTGCTCGGCCAGGTAGTCGAGCAGGTTGGCGGCGGCCCAGTCGTCCAGGCCGGCCTGCCGGAGCCGGGCGGTGGCGTCGGCGGGTGGCATGGCGCCCAGCTCGCGGGTGAACGCGCCGAGGGCGCGGCCGAGTTCGAGCGGGCGGCCGAGGGTGTCGCCCTTCCAGAACGGGAGCCGGCCGGGGACGCCGGGAGCGGGGGTGACCAGCACCTTGTCGTGGGTGATGTCCTCGATCCGCCAGGAGGTGGTGCCGAGGGTGAAGACGTCGCCCACGCGGGACTCGTAGACCATCTCCTCGTCGAGCTCGCCCACCCGCCGCCCGCCGCCGCCCTTCTTCGGGTCGGTGCCGGCGATGAAGACGCCGAACAGGCCGCGGTCGGGGATGGTGCCGCCGGAGGTGACGGCGAGCCGCTGGGCGCCCGGACGGCCCGTCACGGTGCCGGCCACGCGGTCCCAGACCACCCGGGGGCGCAGCTCGGCGAAGGCGTCCGAGGGGTAGCGGCCGGCCAGCATGTCGAGCACGGCCTCGAAGGCGGACTGCGGGAGGGTGGCGAACGGGGCGGCGCGGCGGACCACGGTGAGCAGCTCGTCCACCGGCCAGGCGTCCAGTGCCGTCATCGCGACCAGCTGCTGGGCGAGGACGTCCAGCGGGTTGCGCGGGACGCGCAGCGCCTCGATCCGCCCGGCCCGCATCCGCTCGGTGACCACGGCGGACTGCACGAGGTCCCCCCGGTACTTGGGGAAGAAGACGCCGGTGGAGACGGCCCCGACCTGGTGGCCGGCCCGGCCGACCCGCTGCAGGCCGGAGGCGACCGAGGGCGGTGACTCCACCTGGACGACCAGCTCGACGGCGCCCATGTCGATGCCCAGTTCCAGGCTGGAGGTGGCGACGACGGCGGGCAGCCGGCCCGCCTTCAGCTCCTCCTCGACCAGGGACCGCTGCTCCTTGGAGACGGAGCCGTGGTGCGCCCGGGCGATGACCGGGGGGATCCCCCTGGCGGCCCCCGAGCCGCCCATCAGCTGGGCCGGGGCGTGCGCCTCGGGGGCGGCGGTGCCGGTGGCGCGCTCGTGGGCGATCTCGTTCAGCCGGTTGCACAGGCGCTCGGCGAGGCGGCGGGAGTTGGCGAACACGATGGTCGAGCGGTGCGCCTCGACGAGGTCGACGATCCGTTCCTCGACGTGCGGCCAGATCGAGGTCTGGCGCTGCGGGTCGGTGTCGGACGCACCGCCGGTGGCCGGGGCGGCGGGCAGGTCGTCCAGGTCGGGGACGGGGACGACCACCGACAGGTCGAACTCCTTGGCGGTGGCGGGCTGGACGACGGCGGCGCCGCGCTGCGGGCTGAGGAAGCGCGCCACCTCGTCGACCGGGCGGACGGTCGCGGACAGGCCGATCCGGCGGGCCGGGCGCTCCAGCAGTTCGTCCAGCCGCTCCAGGCTGAGTGCGAGGTGGGCGCCGCGCTTGGTGCCGGCGACCGCGTGCACCTCGTCGAGGATCACCGTGTCGACGCCGCGCAGCGCGTCCCGGGAGGCGGAGGTGAGCAGCAGGAACAGCGACTCGGGGGTGGTGATCAGGATGTCCGGCGGGTGGGTCGCGAAGCGTCGCCGGTCGGCGGCGGGGGTGTCGCCGGAGCGGATGGCGACCTGGACCTCGGGTTCGGGCAGGCCGAGCCGGACGGCGGCCTGGCGCAGGCCGGTCAGCGGGGCGCGCAGGTTGCGTTCGACGTCCACCGCGAGCGCCTTGAGCGGTGAGACGTAGAGGACCCGGCAGCGGCGGGCCGGTTCGGCCGGGGGCGGGGTGCTGCTCAGCCGGTCCAGGGCGGAGAGGAAGGCGGCGAGCGTCTTGCCGGAGCCGGTCGGGGCGACCACCAGGACGTCGGTGCCGCGCCGGATGGCGCGCCAGGCCTCGGACTGGGCGGTGGTGGGGGCGGAGAAGGCGCCGGTGAACCAGGCCCGGGTGGTCGGGGCGAAGCCGGCCAGGGGGTCGTCGTCGGGCGGGGTCGGGTGCTGGGGCGCCATGCCCCCATGGTGCCGGGTGGCACCGACAACCGGGGGCCGGCGGGCGCGGGTGTCCGTGGAGGAGCAAAAAGGGCAATCCGCTCATATGGTGATGATTCAGGACCGTGATCGACCCGTGACCCACCGGACCGACGAGCGGAGAGCGTGCGATGGCGCAGGTGCACCCGTGCGGCGGGCCCGTCCGTGCCGCCCGGCGCCGGGTCGGCGGGCCCGCCCGGGCGCTGCTCGCCATGCTGCTCACCGCGCTGGTGGTCGGCGGCGCCGTCCCCTCCGTCTCGGGGGCCGGCCGCTCCTACCTCAGCTACCTGGTCCTGGCCGAGCAGGAGGACGCCGCCGGCGCCGCCCGGGCCGGGGCGGAGAGCCGGGCGGCGGGCGGTCAGGTGGTCCAGGAGTACCCGCAGATCGGGGCCGTCCTGGCGTACGCCACCGGCGGCTTCGCCGACCGGCTGCGCACCCGCCCCGGGATCGCCGCGGTCGGCGCCACCCGCACCACGCCGGTGGTGAGCCCGCCCCGGCTGCTCGACGGCGCCGGGGACTTCGCGGCCGGCGCCGGCCCGGCCGCCCGCGGCGCCGACCGGGCGGACGGCGGCACCCCCACCGTGCCCGACCCGGCCGAGGGCGACCCGTGGAACCTCGCCCTGGTGGGTGCCGCCCCCGCGCCGGGCGGCGACGCCTCCGCCGCACCGCGCGGCCCCGCGGCCGGCGCCGCGCCCACCGCGGGGGCGCTGAACCGGGTGCTGGTCGCGGTGCTCGACTCCGGCGTCGACGACACCCACCCGGACCTGCGGGCCGCCGTCGACCCGAAGGCCTCCGCCTCCTGCGCCGACGGGCGCCCGGACGCCCGCTCCGGTGCCTGGCGGCCCGACCCGGGCGTCGGCGAGAGCGGCCACGGCACCCACGTCGCCGGCATCGTCGGCGCCGCCCGGGACGGTCACGGCGTCACCGGGGTCGCACCCGGCGTGCGGATCGCCGCCGTCCGGCTGCTCGGGCCGCTCGGCCAGTACTACGCAGAGAACATCGTCTGCGGGATGCTCTGGGCCGCCGACCACGGCGCCAGGGCGATCAACAACAGCTACTTCGCCGACCCGTGGAAGTACAACTGCCCGGAGGACCGGGACCAGGCCGCGCTGGTCGCCGCCGTCGGCCGCGCCGCCGGCTACGCGCAGCGCAGGGGTGCCGTGGTGGTCGCCTCGGCGGGCAACGACGGGCAGGACCTCGGCGCGGCCCGGACCGACGACCGCAGCCCCAACGACCGCACCGCCGGCCCGGCCCGCACCCGCCACCTCGGGACGGAGTGCATCCGGCTGCCCGGCGAGCTGCCCGGGGTGGTCACCGTCACCGCCGTCGACCGGGACGGCCACCCGTCGGGCTACTCCAACTACGGGCGTGGCCGGGTGTCGCTGGCCGCACCCGGCGGGGACCCGGACGGCGGCGCGCAGGGCGCGATCGTCTCCGACTGGCCCGGCGGGCAGTACGCGGCGCTCGCGGGCACCTCGATGGCGGCGGCGCACGTCACCGGGGCGGTCGCGGTGGCCGCCGCACTGCACCCGGACTACGGCTCGGGGGCGCTCGCCGCGCTGCTGGCCGGCACGGCGGCCGCCGCCTGCCCGCCGGGGCCCTACGCCTGCGGGGAGCGGCAGTACGCCGGTGCGGGGCTGCTCGCGCTGCCGAAGTGAGCCGGCCCCGGGCCGCCCGCGCCGGCGGACCGGCCGGGGCGGGCGGGCGCGGTCCGGGATACTGGGGGGCATGAGGCTGACGGAGTTCTGGCGACGGATGTACGCGCACTTCGGCGAGGCGTACGCGGAGTCCTTCGCCTCCGACCACGTGATGAGCGAACTCGGCGGGCGGACGGTGCGGCAGGCGCTGGAGTCCGGCTGGGAGGCCAAGGACGTCTGGCGGGTGGTCTGTCGGACCCAGGGCGTCTCCGGCGCGCTGCGCTGAGCCGGGCCCGTCCGGCGGTGGGCCGAACGGGTGCCCGCGCCCGGGCGGGCCCGGGGCATGGGTGAGACTATCGGGGTGGCAAGCAGCGCAGGAGCACCGGAACCGGACAGGTCGGCGCAGGCCGTCGACGATGCCGCGGGCCAGCCGCCCGCACCCGCGCGGCCGCCGGGCCGGGGGATCGAATGGAGCGGCGGGATGCCGCGCTGGCTTCCCCGGGCGATGGTGCTGGCCCTCGTGCTGGTCGGGGTGTTCAAGCTCGCCGACTGGGCCTTCCACCAGCTGATCGACCTCTTCGTGATGCTGCTGGTGGCCTTCTTCCTCTCGCTGGCGCTGGAGCCGGCCGTCGACCGGATGGCGGCGCGCGGGGTGCGCCGCGGGGTGGGCACCTTCCTGGTCTTCGTGGCCGTCGGGGTCGCGGTGGCCGGGTTCCTCGCGGCGCTCGGCACGCTGCTGGTCGACCAGGTGGCGAAGATCGCCGGGGACCTCCCGCACCTGGTCGACAACCTGATCGGCTGGATCAACCGGACGTTCCACCAG
Organism: Kitasatospora sp. NPDC004745; assembly: GCF_042873275.1. Taxonomy (NCBI): domain Bacteria; kingdom Bacillati; phylum Actinomycetota; class Actinomycetes; order Kitasatosporales; family Streptomycetaceae; genus Kitasatospora; species Kitasatospora sp. NPDC004745. The sequence goes on from NZ_JBIALK010000025.1 coordinate 26,016, forward strand.
GACCTGTCGCTGGGCGAGCTGCAGAAGAAGCTGCTCAAGGACTCCGGGGCGATCGAGAGCTACGCCCAGCAGGCCGCCGACAACGTCTGGGGCGTCTCCTCCACCGTGATCGGCGGGCTCTTCCAGGCCTTCACGGTCGGGCTGTTCACCTTCTACTTCACCGCCGAGGGCCCCCGGGTGCGCCGGACGGTCTGTTCGGTGCTGCCGCCGGCCAAGCAGGCCGAGGTGCTCCGGGCCTGGGAGATCGCCCTGGCCAAGACCGGCGGCTACCTCTACTCCCGGGCGCTGCTGGCGGTGGTCTCGGCCGCCGGCCACTGGGTGATGTTCGCGCTGCTGGACCTGCCGTACTCGGCCGCGCTGGCGGTCTGGGTCGGCGTCATGTCGCAGTTCGTGCCCACCATCGGGACGTACCTGGCCGGCGCGCTGCCGGTGCTGGTGGCGCTCACCGTGGAGCCGGTGGACGCGCTCTGGGTGCTGGTGTTCGTGGTGGTCTACCAGCAGGTCGAGAACTACCTGCTGCACCCGAGGATCACCGCGCGGACGGTGGACGTGCACCCGGCGGTGGCGTTCGGCTCGGTGATCGCGGGCGCGGCGCTGCTCGGGGCGGTCGGCGCGCTGATCGCCATCCCGGCGGCGGCCACCCTGCAGGGCTTCGTCGGGACGTACGTGCGGCGCTACGAGGTGGCCACCGACCCGCGGATCGACCGGGGCGAGCAGCGGCGGGCCCGGCGGGAGCTGCGCCGGGAGGCGGCGCGGCGGCTGCGGCGGATCGTCGGCGGCGACGGGGAGTGATCCGGCGGCCGGGCAGCGGCGGGGGTGACCCGGCCGCCGGGCCGACGTGCGAAGCTTGAATCGAACAGTTGTTCTTTGTACTCTCCGGCGAAGAGTTCTCCACAGGCGGAGCCGGGTCGGGCTCGTTTGTCAGTGGGACGCGCTAGCGTCGAGGACGATGAAGCGCACAGCACAGAACCCGAGGGTGGAAGCCATGGCAGGTACGGATCGCGAGAAGGCCCTTGAGACCGCCCTCGCCCAGATCGAGCGGCAGTTCGGCAAGGGCTCGGTGATGCGCCTCGGTGAGAAGGCCAACGAGCCGGTCGAGGTGATCTCCACCGGGTCCACCGCCCTGGACGTCGCCCTCGGCGTCGGCGGCATCCCGCGCGGCCGGGTGATCGAGATCTACGGCCCCGAGTCCTCCGGCAAGACCACGCTGACCCTGCACCTGGCGGCCAACGCCCAGCGGGCCGGCGGCACGGTCGCCTTCGTCGACGCGGAGCACGCGCTCGACCCGGAGTACGCCAAGAAGCTCGGCGTGGACACCGACGCCCTGCTGGTCAGCCAGCCGGACACCGGTGAGCAGGCCCTGGAGATCACCGACATGCTGATCCGCTCCGGCGCGATCGACCTGGTGATCATCGACTCGGTCGCGGCCCTCGTCCCGCGCGCCGAGATCGAGGGCGAGATGGGCGACTCGCACGTCGGTCTGCAGGCCCGTCTGATGAGCCAGGCGCTGCGCAAGATCGCCGGTGCGCTGAACCAGTCGAACACCACCGCGATCTTCATCAACCAGCTCCGCGAGAAGATCGGCGTCATGTTCGGCTCGCCGGAGACCACGACCGGTGGCCGGGCCCTGAAGTTCTACGCCTCGGTCCGTCTGGACATCCGCCGGATCGAGACCCTGAAGGACGGCACCGAGGCGGTCGGCAACCGCACCCGCGTCAAGGTCGTCAAGAACAAGGTCGCCGCGCCGTTCAAGCAGGCCGAGTTCGACATCCTCTACGGCATCGGCATCAGCCGCGAGGGCGGCCTGATCGACATGGGCGTCGAGCACGGCTTCATCCGCAAGTCGGGTGCCTGGTACACCTACGAGGGCGACCAGCTCGGCCAGGGCAAGGAGAACGCCCGCAACTTCCTGCGGGACAACCCGCAGCTCGCGGACGAGATCGAGCGGAAGATCAAGGGCAAGCTCGGCATCGGCCCCAAGGTCGAGGAGCCGGCCGAGGGTGACGCGGCGGCCCCCGCCGCCGACGGCGCGGCCAAGCCGATCACCGCGACCGCCGCCAAGACGGCCGCGGCGAAGAAGACGGCGGCGGCCGCCAAGGCCTGAGCCGTTGACACAGCACGACGCGGCGGGCAGCGGCCCGGACGACGACCACGGACCACCGGACTGGTTCGCCGCGGTCGCGGAGGAGCCGCCGCCCGCGGAGCAACCGGAGCCGCCGTCCGCGGCGCTGCCCCGGTCACGGCCCCGGAAGGGGCAGCGGCGGGAGCGGTCCTCCGCCGCACGGTGGGCATCCGGTTCGGAGCCGGAGTTCGACCGGGCGCCGGCCCGGGCGGTGCGCGGCGCGGCGCCCGGGCCGGCACCGGCGGAGCCCTCGGTCGACGAGCTGGGGCTCGTCTCCGCCTCCGAGCTGCCCACCGGCCGGCGTCGGCGCCGCTCGGCCCTGGTGGCCGAGCGGGCCGACGCGACCGGCGCCGTGACGGACGACGAGCCGGGCGGATCCCCGGCCGAAGGCCCCCGGGGAGCGGCCACCGGTCCGCGCGGCGGCACGAACGCGAGCCGGGCCCGGCGCGCGGCGGAGCGGTCCGAGGGCGGGGAGCCGGAGGAGGGGCGTGCGCCCGGCGCCCGTCGACGGGCGGGGGCCGAGGAATCGGCCGACCCGCAGACCCGCGCCCGCGACATCTGCCTGCGGCTGCTCACCGGCGCCGCCAAGAGTCGCAAGCAGCTCGCCGACGCCCTGCGCAAGCGGGAGATCCCGGAGGACGTCGCCGACGAGGTGCTCACCCGGCTCGAAGAGGTCGGGCTGATCGACGACGCGGCCTTCGCCGCGGCCTGGGTGGAGTCCCGGCACGCCGTCCGAGGCCTGTCCCGGCGGGCGCTCACCCAGGAGCTGCGCACCAAGGGGGTGGCCGCCGACCTGGTCGAGCAGGCCGTCGCCCAGGTCGACCACGACGACGAGACCGAGGCCGCCAGGGCCCTCGTCGACCGCAAGCTGCGGGCCACCCGGGGGCTGGACGCCCAGGTGCGCACCCGCCGGCTGGTCGGCATGCTGGCCCGCCGCGGCTACTCCGAGGGGCTGGCGTTCCGGGTGGTGCGCGGCGCGCTGGAGTCGGAGGAGCAGGACGCAACGTAGCCGCGCGCCCCGGGAGGGCGGGCCCGGGAGGGCTCAGGCGCTCGGCGAGTCCACCTGCTCGGGGGCGGGGTGGTCCTGGGCGGGGCTGTCCTCGGCGGGGCGGTCCCGGGCCGGCTCGGCGTCCGCGGCCCCGGCCAGCGGGGCCGGCCCCCCGCGGGCCCGGTCGGCCAGTGCCAGCAGGTCCTCGGCGGCGGCGCCCTGGGTGACGCCGACCAGGTGCCCGTCCGGCCGGATCAGCAGCACGGTGTGCGGCCCGGCCTCCGGGTACTCCTCGGTGACCAGCACCTCGGCCGGCACCGGCAGCGCGGCGGCGACCTCGGCCAGCCGGGGCATCAGACCGGCGCCCAGCCAGTGCTCGGAGGACCAGACGGCGGTGCCGGGGGCGACCAGCAGCAGCAGGAAGGCGACGCCGAGCCGGGCGTGCAGGTGGTCCGGGGTGCCGTCGGCGGCCAGCACCGGCAGGTCCGGGACGAGCACGCCGGGCGCGGTGGCGGGCAGCAGTTCGCTGAGTGAGGTGGTGCTGCGGGCACCGCGCTGGACCGGCACCCGGCCGGGGACGCCGGAGGGCGCCGCCGGGTAGGCGGGCGCGCCGCCGAAGCGGCCGGTGCCGAGCTGTCCGTCGGCGAGCAGCGGGGCGTGCTTGCGGAACCCCCCGACCAGCAGCGAACGCCTGGTCTGCTGCCAGCCGCGCAACGGGCGCAGCAGCGGCATGGCCTGGTCGACGGCGCGCAGCCGGGCGCCGACCGCGCCGCGCCGCTCCACCTCGTAGCCGTCCAGCAGGGAGCCGCCGGGCTGCGGGCCGCCGGAGTGGAGGTGCCAGGCGAGGGCGAGCCGCCAGGCGAGGTTGTCGGCGTCGCGCAGCCCGTCGGCGAGGTTCTGCATGCCGAGTGCGCCGTGCAGGTGGGCGGCGTCGCCGGCGAGGAAGCAGCGGCCGCTGCGGAAGCGGGCGGCGAGGCGCTGCTGGGCGGTGTGGTCGGCGGCGGCCAGCAGGTCGAAGCGCGGCAGTTCGCCGCACCAGCCGGTCAGGGTGGCGGTGACCCGGGTGAGCAGGGTGTCGCCGGTGACGATGCCGGGCCAGGTGGCGTGCGGGTCGACGGGCTCGGTGGGGGCGGGCCGTCCCGGGGGCAGCCGCCAGTCGAGCCGCCAGACGCCGTCCGGCAGGGGGCGGGCGGAGGCCTCGCGGTCGCCGCGCCACGGGGGCTCGCGGTGGAGTCTGGCCTCGTGGAACGGCAGGTCGACGCGGACGGTGGCGATGGCGTTGCGGTCGACGGCCGGGCGGCCGGGGAAGCGGATCTTCAGGAGCTTGCGGACGGCGGAGCGGGCTCCGTCGCAGCCGACCAGGTGGCTGCCGCGCCACCAGGTGCTGGAGCCGTCCTGGGTGCCGTGGGTGCGGACGCTGACGCCGTCGCGGTCCTGTTCGAGTTCGACGACCCGGCTCAGCGGGACGAGTCTCACCAGCGGGGTGCCGGTCAGGGCGTCCCGCAGGCCGCGCTGGAGCCGGTGCTGGGGCAGGTGGAAGGTGGGGGAGTCGGTGAGGTCGATCCGCAGCACCTCCTGGCGGCGCCGCCAGACGGCGAAGGAGTCCCAGAGGGCGGAGTCCGAGACGGCCCGGGAGTAGCCGATCCGGGTGAGGAAGGCGGCGGTGTCGGCCCCGAGGACGACGCTGCGCGGGCCTTCGGGGCAGAGGCCGGAGCCCTCGTCCAGGACGACGGTCGGCACCTCGTGCCGGGCCAGGGCGAGGGCCAGGGCCAGACCGACCGGTCCGGCCCCGACCACGATCACCGGGTCCATGCGGTGACCTCCGGGCACGAACCGGCCGATGGGCCGGCGTCAGTTACCGCTGCCGCATATGCCGCGTGGATGCTCCCGGGAGGTGTCACGAAGAGCAATGCAACAGTTCACCTGCGTGTCCGTCAAGCAGCAGCCGAAGTGCGCCGGTTCGCGCCGCGACGGCCGCGTGCTTCGATCCACCGGGCGAGCGCGGTCAGCAGCAGGCAGAGCAGGATGTAGATCGGGCCGATCACCAGCACCACGGGGATGTAGGGGAAGCCCGCGGCGTTCAGCGGCTGGCTGGCGATCTTCTTGCCGATGAACAGCAGTTCCTGGTAGGTGATGATGAAGCCGAGCGAGGTGTCCTTGAGGGTGACGACCAGCTGGCCGATCATCGAGGGCAGCATCGAGCGGACGGCCTGCGGCACCAGGATGCCGGCCATCACCTGGGTCTTGCGCATGCCCAGCGCGTAGGCGGCCTCGGCCTGGCCGCGCGGGACGGCGTTGACGCCGCTGCGGATGATCTCGGCCTGGACCGAGCCGTTGTAGAGGGTGAGCCCGAGCACCAGCGCCCACATCGGCTCCTTCGCGAAGAACGCGTAGTAGAGCGCGACGATCAGGATCAGCAGCGGCATCGCCCGGAAGAACTGGACGAAGCTGACGCAGAGCCAGCGGACCGGCCGGTGGTCGGAGAGCTGGCCGGTGGCCAGCAGCGAGCCCAGCGTGAGCGAGAACAGCGCCGCCAGCCCGAAGGCCTTGAGGGTGGCGAGCAGGCCCTCCAGGATCCACTGCTGGACGGTGTTGTACTGGAAGGCGTCCCACAGCTGGGGGTCGAACTGCCCGTTGTCGTCGAGCGCGGTGAAGGCGTACCAGAGCAGTCCGGCGACGCCGAGCAGCGACAGCACCCCGAAGAGGCGGTACCGGTTGCGGGCGCGCGGGCCGGGGGCGTCGTAGAGGACGCTGGCCGTCGGGACGCGGGTGGAGGTCTTGCTCATCGGGCCACCGCCAGTCGGGACTCCAGGAAGCGGAACAGCGCGGCGACCGTGGCGCTGATCACCAGGTAGGCGCAGGCGATCCAGAAGAAGATCGAGAAGATGGAGTAGCCCTTCTCGGAGAAGGTCTGCTGGGCGCTGTACAGCTCGCTGACGCTGAACGCGCCGGCGATCGCCGAGTTCCTCGGCAGCGCGATGAACACGCTGCTCAGCGGGGCCAGGACGGTCCGGGCGGCCTGCGGCAGGACGACCAGGGTGAGCGTCTGGCCGAAGCCCATGCCGAGGCTGCGGGCGGCCTCCGCCTGGCCGAGCGGCACGGTGTTGATGCCGGAGCGGATCACCTCGCAGACGAACGAGGCGGTGTACCCGCCGAGCGCCAGCACGGCGAAGGCGAGGTGGCTGAAGTGCACGCCCAGCGCCGGCAGCCCGAAGGTGACCGCGAAGAACAGCAGCGTCAGCGGGGTGTTGCGGAACAGCGTCACCCAGGTGGTGCCGAAGGCGCGCAGCACCGGTACCGGGGAGACCCGGAAGGCCGCCAGCAGGGTGCCCAGCAGCAGGGCGAGCAGGGCGCTGAGCGCGCTCAGCTCGATCGTCTGCAGGAAGCCGTCGCGGAACAACGCGAAGTTGTCGTCCTCGAACAGGAACCCCATCCGGCGGCCCTCCTCTCAGGATGTCGGGTCGGGAACGTGTGGCCGCGGCGGTTCGCCGCGTGCGGATCAGTAGCGGTCGAGGGTGGGCACGGCGGGCGCGGCGGAGCCGGACAGGCCGAGCGTCGCGTCGTAGGCCTTCTTCCAGTCGCCGTTCTCCTCGTGGGCCTTGACGGCGTCGGTGATGGCGCCGCGCAGGGCCGCGTCGTCCTTGTTGAGGCCGACGCCGTAGTTCTCCTTGGTGAACGGCTTGCCGACCACCTGGAGCTTGCCGGCGAACTTGGAGGCGTAGCCCTTGAGGATCGCGTCGTCGGTGGTGACCGCGTCGACCTCGCCGGCGAGCAGCTTCTCGACGCAGGCCGAGTAGGTGTCGAACTGGGTGATCTTCGGGTTGTACTGCTGGATGTTCTTGATCGAGGTCGAGCCGGTGGCGGTGCAGACGTTCTTGCCGCTGACGCTCTCCGGGCCGGTGATCGAGGTGTTGTCCTTCTTCACCAGCAGGTCCTGGCCGGCGATGTAGTACGGGCCGGCGAAGGAGACCGTCTTCTTGCGCTCGTCGTTGATGCTGTAGGTGCCGACGTAGAAGTCGATCTGGCCCTTGGCGATGGCCGGCTCGCGCTGCGAGGAGACCAGGGTCTGCCACTTGATCTGCTGCGGGGTGAAGCCGAGGTCGGCGGCGATCATCTTGGCGATCTCGATGTCGAAGCCGCTGCGGTCGCCGCTGGCGACGTCCTCGAAGCCCAGGAACGGCTGGTCGGCCTTGGCGCCGATGATCAGCTGGCCGCGCTTCCTGGCCTCGGCGAGGATCGCGGAGTCGATCTTGACGTCGGTCTTGACCGTGTAGGTCGGCAGCGCCGGCGCGTTGCCGGAGCTCGCGGCGGAGCCGGGCGAGCCGTCCTTGCCGCAGGCGGCGGTGGCGGTGAGCGCGACGGCACAGAGCGCGACGGCGAGGGTGCGACGAGTCCTCATGAGGGTGTTCTCCTGGGAGCTTGGCCACGGTTCAACCGGGCTCTGGCGTCTGGAAGTTGTGTACACGGGCAGGGCCGTCCGGCGCCCTTGCCGGCGGCGGCCCCGCGTGGTCCCGAAGCGTCAGTGGTGCAGGATCTTCGAGAGGAAGTCCTTGGCGCGCTCGGAGCGCGGCGCGGTGAAGAAGGCGTCCGGGGTGTTCTGCTCGACGATCCGGCCGTCGGCCATGAACAGCACGCGGTTGGCGGCGGAGCGCGCGAAGCCCATCTCGTGGGTGACCACGACCATCGTCATGCCCTCGGCGGCCAGCCGGCGCATGACCTCCAGCACCTCGTTGACCATCTCGGGGTCGAGGGCCGAGGTGGGCTCGTCGAACAGCATCACCTTGGGCTTCATGGCCAGCGCCCTGGCGATCGCCACGCGCTGCTGCTGGCCGCCGGAGAGCTGGGCGGGGAACTTGTCCGCCTGGGCGCCCACGCCGACCCGGTCCAGCAGCTCGCGGGCGGTGCGCTCGGCCTCGGCCCGGGGGACCCGGCGCACCTTGACCTGGCCCATCACCACGTTCTCCAGCACAGTCTTGTGCGCGAAGAGGTTGAAGGACTGGAACACCATGCCGACCTCGGCGCGCAGCCGGGCCAGCTCCCGGCCCTCGGCGGGCAGCGGGCGGCCGTCGATGGTGATCGAGCCGGAGTCGATGGTCTCCAGTCGGTTGATCGTCCGGCACAGCGTGGACTTGCCCGAGCCGGACGGCCCGATCAGGACCACCACCTCGCCCTGGACGATCTCCAGGTCGACGTCCTGCAGCACGTGCAGGGCGCCGTAGTGCTTGTTCACACCGTTCAGCACGACCAGGGGGGCGGCTGCGGGGGTGGAGTCCGCGACCGGGTTCTCGGTCATCGCGCCTGCTCCCTCTGTGTCGGCCCTCGGGAGTCCGAACTCCCTTGGGCGGCAATGGTGGTACGAATCCGGGAGCCGCGACCGGCGGAGCCGCAGCCCCCGGTGGGCCGACCATAGGAGCGATGACGAGCCGCCGTCAGCCGATCTGAGCGGAACTTGAGGATCACGAAACGGCCACACGGTGCTCGCGGACTGTTCGCGAGTGCGTCAACGGGGCATGTCACATCGGGCGTTCGCGCCGGTGCTCCCCGTCCCCCCGGAGCCTGGTGGACGGCCGAGCCTGGCGCCGGGCCGTCCGCTGGCTCATACTGCGCAGGACCGGGACCCGACCGATCGGTCCGGTGATCACGTGGGGGAAGGAGGAGAACAGGATGCGACTGCTGCTCGTCGAGGACGACGAACGGGTGGCCGCCGCGCTGGTCGCGGTACTGGGCCGGCACGGCTTCCAGGTCCGGCACGCCCGCAGCGGGCACGAGGCGCTGGACGCCCTGGTGCCCGACGGCAACGACCCGTACCGGGTGGTGCTGCTCGACCTCGGACTGCCCGACCGCGACGGCTTCGAGGTGTGCAGCCGGATCCGGGCCGGCAGCGGCGTGCCGGTGATCATGGTCACCGCCCGCGCCGACATCCGCTCCCGGATCCACGGCCTCAACCTGGGCGCCGACGACTACGTCACCAAGCCCTACGACATGGGCGAGCTGCTCGCCCGCATCCACGCGGTGGCCCGCCGCGGCGCCGCCCCCGCCGCGGTCGCCGCGCCCGCGCCCGACGCCGTCCCGCAGCAGCGCGGCCCGCTGGAGTCCCGCGGCATCCGGATCGACCGGGAACGCCGCCGGGTCAGCGTGGAGGGCCGGGACGTGCCGCTCACCCGCAAGGAGTTCGACCTGCTCGCCCTGCTCGCACAGAGCCCCGGCGTGGTCTACCGGCGCGAGCAGATCTTCAGCGAGGTCTGGCGCAGCGGCTGGGAGGGCAACGGGCGCACCCTGGAGGTGCACATCGGCTCGCTGCGCAACAAGCTCGCCCTGCCCGGCCTGGTCGAGGCCGTCCGCGGCGTCGGCTACCGGCTGATCCCGGAGTCCCCGGCGCCCGCCGCGGACCAGGCCCCGTCGTCCGCACCCGCGGAGCACTGACCGCACGTGCGCACCCGCCTGCTCGGCATCCTGATCGCCCTCATGCTCTGCGTCCTGGCCGCCCTGGGGCTGCCGCTCGCGGCGGCGGTCGCGGCGGCCCAGCAGAGCAAGGTGGTCGTGGACCGGCTCGACGACGCCGCCCGCTTCGCCCAGGACCTGCCCACCTCCGGGGCCTCCGGGGTGGAGTCCGCGCTCAAGGGGGACCTCGAACCCGCCCCCGGTGACGTCAGCCGCCGGCACGCCATCGACGCCGAGGTCAGCCGCTACCACGACCTCTACGGCGTCCGGCTGGGCATCTTCCAGCGCGACGGCCAGCCGATAGCCGCCGCGCCCGCCGACTGGCGGGTGCCGGCCGGCGGCTGGGGCGCACAGGCCTTCCAGGAGGCGCTGGACGGGCGGCGCAGCCACAACCCGCCGCAGGTGTGGCCGTGGACCGGCGACCGCACCCTCACCGTCGCCACCCCGGTGGTGCGCGACGGCGACGTGGTCGCGGTGGTGCTCAGCGAGTCGCCGACCGGGGCGCTGCGCACCCGGATGCTGCACAGCTGGCTGGTGATCGGCGCGGGCGAGGCCGCCGCCATGATCGTCGCCGTGCTGCTGGCCGTCCGGCTCACCGAGTGGGTGCTGCGTCCGGTCCGCACCCTCGACCGGGCCACCCACGACATCGCCACCGGCCGGATGGCCGCCCGGGTCGCGCCCGGCGGCGGGCCGCCCGAGCTGCAGCGGCTGGCCCGCTCCTTCAACGAGATGGCCGACCACGTGGTGCTCGCCATGGACCAGCAGAAGGCCTTCGTCGCCGACGCCTCGCACCAGCTGCGCAACCCGCTGGCGGCGCTGCTGCTGCGGGTCGAGGTGCTCGGCCTGGAACTGCCCGAGGGGCACGAGGAGGAGCTCGGCGGCGTCCGGGAGGAGGGCGTCCGGCTGGCCCGGGTGCTCGACGACCTGCTCGGCCTGGCCACCGCCGAGCACGCCCGCCCCGAACCCGAGCAGACCGACCTCGCCGCGCTCACCCTGGCCCGGGTGGACGCCTGGCGGCCGGTCGCCGAACAGCGCGGCATCGAGCTGCGCTGGGACGGCCCGGCGCTCGCGCTCGGCATGGCCGACCCGATCGGCTTCGGCTCCGCCCTCGACGCCGTGCTCGACAACGCGCTCAAGTTCAGCCCGGCCGACAGCCGGGTGCGGCTGCGGGTCGCGGTGCGCAAGGACGAGGTCGCGGTGACCGTCACGGACGCCGGGCCCGGCCTCACCGAGGACGAGCTGTCCCGCGCCGGGGACCGGTTCTGGCGCAGCCCGCGCCACCAGAACGTGGACGGCTCCGGGCTGGGCCTGTCGATCGCCCGCACCCTGCTGGCGGCCGGCGGCGGCTCGCTCGGCTTCGCGCCGGTCAAGCCGACCGGGCTCGCGGTGACGCTGGCCGTGCCCAGGCCGGCGAAGGCCTGAGGGCCGGCCCGCGCGACCCCGCGGGCCGGCCGACGGGCGGAGCGCAGGCTCCTCAGGGCTTCACGGAGCGGTAGTAGCGCATGGCGCCCTCGTGCAGCGGGAGCGGGTCGGTGTAGACGGCGGTGCGCAGGTCGACCAGCTGGGCCGCGTGCACCTGGGCGCCGATCTGGTCGCGGCTGTCGATCACCGCCCGGGTCATCCCCTCGACCAGGCCCGGGTCCACGTCGTCCCGGGTGATCAGCAGGTTGGGCACCGCCACCGTGGCGACGGCCTCCGTGGGCTCGGCGTTCGGGTAGGTGCCCTTCGGCATGGTGGCCGCCCGGTAGGCGTCGGTGCCGCCGCCCTCCATCTTGTGGATCGCCTCGGCGAGGTCCCCCAGCGGCACGACCCGGATCCGCACGTGGTCGGAGAGGTCGGTGAGGGCGCTGGTCGGCAGGCCGCCGGACCAGAAGAAGGCGTCCAGCTTGCCCGCGCGCAGGTCGTCCGCGGCGGCGCCGACACCGTCCGGCACCGGGACGATGTCGCGGTCGAGGTCCAGTCCGGCCGCGGTCAGCAGCCGCCTGGTCACCAGGTTCACCCCGGACTGCGGCAGCCCCACGCCGACCCTCAGGCCCTTGAGGTCGGCGGTGCGGTGCACCGGCGAGGACGCGGGGACGATCAGCTGCAGGTAGTCGTCGTAGAGCCGGGCGATCGCCCGCAGCCGGTCCTTCCCCGGTCCGCTGTAGTCGGCGACCGCGTCGGCCGTGGCGATCGCGAAGGAGTCCTGGCCGCCGGTCACCCGGGTGAGGTTCTCTATCGAGCCCTGGGAGTTGTCCAGGGCCAGCCGCACACCGGGCATCGCCTTGGCGACGTGGGTCTCCAGCAGCTGCCCGTACCGGTCGTACACGCCGCGCTCGACCCCGGTGGCGAAGCGGGTCTCGCCGAGCGGGTAGCCGGGCGAGCGGCCCGCCGACAGCCACCAGCCGCCCAGCGCCGCGAGCACCAGCACCAGGGCCAGCAGCGTCCGCCACAGCGGGCTGCGGGCCGCGGTGCGGGCGGCGGCGCCGAGGCGTGGAGGAGTGGTGGGGGCCATGCAGGGATACTGCCAGGCGCCCCGGCCGAACGGGAGGGGGAACGGGGTACGGGAACCGCGGGCCCGGCCCGGCACCCGTGCTCCCGGCTGGACCGGAGCGCCTGCCCGGTGGGCGGTGGGCGGTGGGCGGTGGGCGGGAGGGCGGGGGCGGTGGCGGGACGGCGGGAGCACGGGCGGGGCGGGACCGGGAAAAGCGCTTCGCGGCTGCCCGTACCCTGGTCTGGTGAGCGGTGAGAGCGGATTGAAGAGCTACAAGGTCGTCACGTACGGCTGCCAGATGAACGTCCACGACTCCGAGCGGCTGTCCGGCCTGCTGGAGGACGCCGGCTACGTCAAGGCCGGCCAGGACGGCGACCCGGACCTGGTCGTGTTCAACACGTGCGCGGTGCGCGAGAACGCCGACAACAAGCTGTACGGCAACCTCGGGCAGCTGGCGCCGGTCAAGACCCGCCACAAGGGCATGCAGATCGCCGTCGGCGGCTGCCTGGCGCAGAAGGACCGCGACACCATCGTGCGGAAGGCCCCCTGGGTCGACGTGGTGTTCGGCACCCACAACATCGGCCACCTGCCGGCGCTGCTGGAGCGGGCCGCGGTCGAGCGCAAGGCCCAGGTGGAGATCCTGGAGTCGCTGGAGACCTTCCCCTCCACCCTGCCGACCCGCCGCGAGTCGGCGTACGCGGCCTGGGTCGCCATCTCGGTCGGCTGCAACAACACCTGCACCTTCTGCATCGTCCCGGCGCTGCGCGGCAAGGAGGAGGACCGCCGCCCCGGCGACGTCCTCGCCGAGATCGAGGCGCTGGTGGACGAGGGCGTCATCGAGGTGACCCTGCTCGGCCAGAACGTCAACGCCTACGGCTCCGACCTGGGCGACCGCGAGGCCTTCTCCAAGCTGCTCCGGGCGGCCGGCCAGGTCGAGGGCCTGGAGCGGATCCGCTTCACCTCGCCGCACCCGCGCGACTTCACCGACGACGTGATCGCCGCGATGGCCGAGACCCCGAACGTGATGCACCAGCTGCACATGCCGCTGCAGTCCGGGTCGGACCGGGTGCTCAAGGCGATGCGCCGCTCCTACCGGCAGGACCGCTTCCTGGGGATCATCCGGAAGGTCCGCGAGGCGATGCCCGACGCGGCGATCTCCACCGACATCATCGTGGGCTTCCCCGGCGAGACCGAGGAGGACTTCGAGGAGACGATGCACGTCGTCCGCGAGGCCCGCTTCACCAGCGCCTTCACCTTCCAGTACTCCAAGCGCCCCGGCACCCCGGCCGCGGACATGGCGGACCAGGTGCCGAAGGCCGTCGTCCAGGCCCGCTACGACCGGCTGATCGCGCTCCAGGAGGAGATCTCCTGGGACGAGAACAAGAAGCAGGTCGGCCGCACCCTGGAGATCCTGGTCGCCGAGGGCGAGGGCAAGAAGGACGACAAGACCGACCGGCTCTCCGGCCGCGCCCCCGACAACCGGCTGGTGCACTTCACCCGGCCCGCCGAGCCGGTGCGCCCGGGCGACATGGTGACCGTCGAGATCACCTACGCCGCCCCGCACCACCTGCTCGCCGAGGGGCCGACCCTCGCGGTGCGCCGCACCCGGGCCGGTGACGCCTGGGAGAAGCGCCAGGCCAAGCCCGCGGCCAAGCCGGCCGGGGTGATGCTCGGCCTGCCGACCATCGGCGCTCCGGCCGCGCTGCCGTCGGCCGCCCCGGCGGGTGGCTGCTGCGGCGACTGACGCCGCGCCGCGCACGACGGCCCGGTGGGACCCGCGTCCCGCCGGGCCGTCGCGCTTCCCGCCCGGCGCGTTCTCCGGCCTGGGTCCCGTTCTCCGGCCGGGCTCCCGTTCCCCGTCGGGGTCCGTTCCCCGTCGGGGTCCGTTCCCCGTCGGGGTCCGTGTGCGGACGGGCCGCTTCGGCCCCCCTCCTCCCGGCGGGAGAGGGCCTAGAGTGATCCACATGCTGGTAGCCGCCGCCGTGTGCCCCTGTCCGCCGCTGCTCGTCCCGGAGGTCGCCGCCGGGGCGGCCGCCGAGCTGGACGGGCTGCGGGCCGCCTGCGACGAGGCGCTGGCTGCGCTGGTCGCGGCCGCGCCGCAGCTGGTCGTGGTGGTCGGCACCGGCCCGCAGGCCGAGGTGTGGACCGAGGGCGGGGCCGGCTCCCTGCACCGCTACGGGGTGCCGCTGGTGGCCAAGCTGCCCGGCGACCGGGTCGAGGGGCCGGAGCTGGCGCCCTCGCTGACCATCGGCGCCTGGCTGCTGCAGCGCGCCGGCGTGGACGTCCCGACGCACGCCTGCGCCGTGCCGGTCGACGCCCCCGCCGACCGGATGCTCGGCCTCGGCCAGGGCCTGGCCGGGCTCGCCGACCGGGTCGCCCTGCTGGTGCTGGGGGACGGCAGCGCGTGCCGCTCGCTGAAGGCCCCCGGCTACCTGGACGAGCGGGCCGAGGGCTTCGACGCCGCGCTGGCCGCCGCCCTGGGCTCCGCCGACCTGGCCGCCCTCGCCGCGCTGGACGCCGCGCTGGCCGCCGAGCTCCAGGCCGAGGGCCGGGCGCCCTGGCAGGTGCTGGCCGGCGCCGCCGAGGGCGCCGGCCTCACCGCACGGCTCGGCTACCAGGACGCCCCGTACGGCGTCGGGTACCTGGTGGCGTCCTGGAGCTGAGCGCCCCGGTGCGGGGCGGCGGCCGGGAGCCTCAGCCCCGCGGGGCCGGGCCGGGGCCGTCGCCCGAGGCGGGCCCGGGCCTGGTGGCGAAGTCGTCCACCGCACCCTTGGCCCGGCTGGCGCCGTGCTCGATCTTCTCGCTGTACTTGCCCTTGGTGGCCCGGTCGATCGCCCCGCCGGCCCGGTCCACCGCGTGGTCGATCTGGTCGCCGTGCTTTCCCGCGAGCTCGCTGGCCCGCTCCTTGAGCTCCCCGGCCTTGCCCTTGAGGTTGTCCATCAGACCCATGGTGTCGTCACCCTTCCTCTCCGTGTCCTGACCAACGTCCCGGGGGGTCGAAGCGTTCGCGACCGCCGAAACGGCCGGAAACAGTCATATCGTCGCGCACCGGTGGCGGTCGGGCAGCGCGGTCACGGCAACCCCGCCGGTTTTGCGAGACTGGAGCGGTGAGCAGCTCCCAGCCCCGCGTGGTCTCCGTCGTCGGCGCGACCGCCGCCGGCAAATCCGACCTGGCCGTCGCCATCGCCCGCACCCTCGACGGCGAGGTGATCAACACCGACTCGATGCAGCTGTACCGGGGCATGGACATCGGCACCGCCAAGCTCACCCTGCCCGAGCGCGGGGGAGTGCCGCACCACCTGATGGACGTCTGGGACGTCACCGAGGCCGCCAGCGTCGCCGAGTACCAGCGGCTGGCCAGGGCCGAGATCGACCGGCTGCTCGCCGCCGGGCGCACGCCCGTCCTGGTCGGCGGCTCCGGGCTGTACGTCCGGGCGGCGATCGACGAGATGGAGTTCCCCGGCACCGACCCGGAGGTCCGCGCCCGGCTGGAGGCCGAGCTCGACCGGGACGGCCCGTACGCCCTGCACCGGCGGCTGGCCGAGCTGGACCCGGCCGCCGCCGAGGCGATCCTGACCGGCAACGGGCGGCGGATCGTCCGTGCCCTGGAGGTCATCGAGATCACCGGCCGGCCGTTCACCGCCAACCTCCCGAGCAACACCGCCGTCTACGACGCGGTGCAGATCGGCGTCGCCGTGCCGCGCCCCGAACTCGACGAGCGGATCACGCTGCGGGTCGACCGGATGTGGCGGGCCGGGCTGCTGGACGAGGTGCGGGAGCTGGAGGGCGCCGGACTGCGGGAGGGCCGCACCGCCTCCCGTGCGCTCGGCTACCAGCAGGTGCTGGACCACTTCGCCGGGGAGTGCACGGAGGACGAGGCGCGGGCCGAGACCGTCCGGGCCACCAAGCGCTTCGCCCGCCGCCAGGAGTCCTGGTTCCGCCGCGACGACCGGATCCACTGGCTCTCCCGCCCGGCCGGGACCGACCCGGTCGAGCTGCTGGAACGATCCCTCGAACTGATCGGCCGTCAGGGGGTTCCGGCCGCGTAGGCGGGTTCCGGCCACCCGGCGGGTGCAGGTGCGCGCGCAGGTGGCCGTGCAGGACGAACCGGCGGTCACGGGCCGATCACGTGATGGCCACGGATCACTTGTCGACCCCGGTCAGGCCCGGAACGCACCTCTGGACATGCCATCATCGATGCCATAGGGATCGGCCCGCGCGGGCCGACCGTGCCCGGCCGCGAGTCCGCTCGTGTCGAACAGTCAGGGGAGGCCGTGTGTCAACGGGTACCGGCCCCGAATCCGGCCAGAGCGGGAGCGTCACCGCACCGGCCGAGGCGTTCGACGAGTCCACGATGGGCGACCTGCCCGTGCTGACCGGCCTGGGCGCACCCACCTCCTACGCCACCGCGCTGCCCGCCCTGGACACCCGCACCCCGGCGGGCGCGGTGCACGAGCGGGAGATCCGGCCGCTGCGCCGGCTCCGCTGGTGGCAGACCCTGCCGATCGCCCTGCTGGGCACCCTCGGCTCGCTGATGTTCGCCTTCCCGCTCGCCTTCGGCTCCGCCGGGGCCCGCGCGACCATGGTCGGCATGCTCGGGCTGCTGCTCACCGCCGCCTCCGTCGGCTGGGGCGCCATGGCCGCCCGGCACGCCGGCTACAAGTGGCCCGGCCTGCCGCGCCGCGGCTCCGGGCAGCGGGCCGGCTGGAAGGCGATCGTGGTCTACACCCTGATCGCGCTGGCGGCCTGCGCGCTGGCCGTCTGGCGGGTCGCCTACCTGCGGTGACCGGGCCCGGGCCCCGGCCCGGCGACTCAGTACCATCGGGAGGGTGAGCGCATCCTCCCCGCAGCAGGCCGGCCCCCGCTTCTTCAAGGGGCACGGCACCGAGAACGACTTCGTCATCATCCCGGACCCGGACGGCGCACTGGCGCTCGGCCCGCAGGCCGTCGCCGCCCTGTGCGACCGGCGGGCCGGCATCGGCGGGGACGGGCTGCTGCGCGTGGTGCGCTCCGCCGCCGACCCGGCCGCGGTGGACCAGGCCGACCGGGCCGAGTGGTTCATGGACTACCGCAACGCCGACGGCAGCATCGCCGAGATGTGTGGCAACGGCGTGCGGGTGTTCGCCCGCTTCCTGGTCGAGTCAGGGCTGGCGAAGCCGGGCGAGCTGGCGATCGCCACCCGCGCCGGGGTGCGGCGGGCGAGGGTCGCCGAGGACGCCGCGGACGGCACGCTCGGCGAGGTCACCGTCGACATGGGCCGGGCGCGGCTGCCCGGGCCGGACGGCGTCGAGGTCGCGGTCGGCGCCCGGCGCTGGCCCGCGCTGAACGTGAACATGGGCAACCCGCACGCGGTGGCCTTCGTCGAGAGCCTGGAGCACGCGGGGAACCTGTACACCGCCCCGCTCACCAGCCCCGACGGCGTGTACCCGGAGGGCGTCAACGTCGAGTTCGTGGTGGACCGCGGGCCGCGGCACGTCGCCATGCGGGTGCACGAGCGCGGCTCCGGGGAGACCCGCTCCTGCGGCACCGGCACCTGTGCCGTCGCGGTGGCCGCCATCCGCCGGGACGGCGTCGACCCGGCGGTCACCGGGGAGCCCGCCACCTACACCGTGGACGTGCCGGGCGGCCGGGTGGTCGTCACCGAGCACCCGGACGGCCGGATCGACATGACCGGGCCCGCGGTGATCGTGGCGGGCGGCGAGATCGACCCGCGCTGGTGGGCGACCCTCGTCGGCTGACGGCCCGGTTTGCCCACTTCGCGAGCCGGCGAATCCGCCCGTTCGGGTGATGCCGGTCGCGGACGGGAAGCAACGCATCGCGGAACGTGCTCTGCTCGGTAGCATGGACCACCGGGCCGAGCGCCCCCGAGAGGGGCAGGCGGGCAACCGGTGATCGCTGCCGGAGGTGCGCCGATGACCATCGAAGCCGGGCAGTCCCTGACGGGGCAGCCGACGTCCGCACGGCAAGCCGGGGCCAGGCGGCCCCTGGGGGAACTCGGCCGGGCCGCACTCGGCCGGGCCGGCCGGGCCGCCCTGCTGGCCACCGGCCGGCCGCCCGTCCCGGACGCCCTCGAACCGCTCGTCCGGGTCCACCGCGAGCACCATCCGCAGGCCGACCTCGGCCTGCTCGCCCGCGCGTACCGGCTCGCCGAGGCCAGCCACCGCGGCCAGAAGCGCAAGAGCGGCGAGCCGTACATCACCCACCCGCTCGCCGTCACCATGATCCTGGCCCAACTCGGCGCCGGGACCACCACCCTGGTCGCCTCGCTGCTCCACGACACCGTCGAGGACACCGAGTTGACGCTGGAGCAGGTCGGCGAGGGCTTCGGGCCCGAAGTCGCCTACCTGGTGGACGGGGTGACGAAGCTGGAGAAGGTCGACTTCGGCGCCGCCGCCGAGGCCGAGACCTTCCGCAAGATGCTGGTCGCCACCGGCGACGACGTCCGGGTGATGGTCGTCAAGCTCGCCGACCGGCTGCACAACATGCGCACCATCCGGCACATGAAGCCGGCCAGCCAGGTGCGGATCGCCAAGGTCACCCGGGACGTGCTGATCCCGCTGGCCGAGCGGCTCGGCATCCAGGTGCTCAAGGCGGAGCTCGAGGACATCGTCTTCGCCACCCTGCACCCGGAGGAACACGCCCGCACCAGGGCCCTGATGGCCGGTCACGAGGGCGAGCCCGACGCGCTGCTGGAGCCCTTCGCCCGGCAGCTGGCCCGCCAGCTCGCCGAGACCGGGGTCACCGCCGAGGTCACCGTCCGCCCCCGGCACTGCGTCTCGCTGCACCGGGTGCTGCTCAAGCGGGCCGCCGCGCCCGGCCCGGACGGGCGGCCGCAGGGGCCGCAGCCGGCCGACTTCGGGCGGCTGCTGGTGGTCGTCGAGGAGAACGCCGACTGCTACGCCGTGCTCGGCGAACTGCACACCTGCTGGACGCCGCTGCCCGGCGAGTTCAAGGACTTCGTCGCCGCCCCCAAGTTCAACCTCTACCAGTCGCTGCACACCGCCGTGGCGCTGGGCGGCGGTGAGGTGGTCGAGGTGCTGGTGCGCACCCGGCGGATGCACGCGGTCGCCGAGACGGGGGTGGTCGCGCTCGGGGACCCGGAGCCGGCCGGCGCCGTCCAGGACGCCGACGAGCTCGACCGCACCGACCCGGCCCGGCCCGGCTGGCTCAGCCGGCTGCTGGAGTGGCAGCAGGAGACGCCCGACCCGGACGCCTTCTGGTCCGCGCTCACCGCCGACCTGGCCGGCGACCGCGAGATCACCGTGGTGACCGAGGACGGCGAAACGCTTCAGCTGCGGGCCGGCGCCACCTGCGTGGACGCCGCCTACCTGCTCGGCGAGGAGACCGGCCACCGGTGTATCGGCGCCCGGGTCAACGGCCGGCTCACCGCGCTCTCCACCGTGCTCCAGGACGGCGACCTGCTCGCCGTGCTCACCGAGACCGCGCCCACCCCGGCCGGGCCCGCCGGGAGCGCGCCCGCCGGGGCCGGCGCACCCGCCGCCGAACCCTCCGGACCGGCCCCCGAGTGGCTGGCCCACGCCCGGACCCCGGCGGCCCGGCTGGCCATCGAACGCTGGCTCGCCGACCACCCGGCCCGGCTCCCCGTGGTGCGCACCGGGCCCTCCAGCGGCCAGCCCGCCCCGGCCGCGCAGCGCCGCCCGGAACGCCGCCCGGCGCCGGTCGCGGTGGCCGGGCACCCCGGGGCGCCGGTCCGGCTGGCCCGCTGCTGCACGCCCGTCCCGCCGGACGAGGTGGCCGGCTACCCGATCCGCGGCGGCGCCGTCGCCGTGCACCGCACCGGCTGCCCGGCCGGGGAGCGGATGCGCGAGGCGGGCCGCGCGGAGCTGGAGGTCCGCTGGCAGCCGCAGGGCGCCCCGGCGGCCGGCCACCGGGCCACCCTGCGGGCCGAGGCGCTGAACCGCCCCCGGCTGCTCGCCGACCTCACTGCGGCGATCTCCGCCGAGGGCGTGGGCATCGTCTCCGCCGAGGTCGAACCGCCGCAGGAACTGCGGGTCCGGCACACCTACACGGTGGAACTGCCCGAGCCGGCCGTGCTGCCCGCGCTGATGCGGGCGATGCTCCGGGTGTCCGGGGTGTACGACGTGAGCCGCCCGCACGCCCCCGAGGGCGGCGGCGCCCGCGACCCCGGGGGAAATGGGGATGACCAGCCCGCGCCGGGCGTGCGACCATCATGGGGAATTCACGGCCGGTCCGCGGCGTTCACAGGGCACAGGAGCCCCGGTGGCACCCGAGGACCCGAGGGGTAGCTCACCTCGCCCGGACGGTAAGCGGGGCGGAAGCTGGGCAGACTCCCGGTGGGCGGCGCGAGCCGTCCGCACAGGCCATCCGCACCAGCGACCAAAGGACAGAATGACCTCCACGTTCGACACCCGCGACCACGCCGACGCCCCGCGCCGCCTGGACGGTATGCGGGCTGAAGCCCTCATGGACGAGGACCTCGCGGCCATCGACGAGGACCACGGCCACCACTACGACGGCGACCAGTACGACCGCAGCGAGCGCGCCGCGCTCCGTAGGGTCGCCGGCCTCTCCACCGAACTCGAGGACGTCACCGAGGTCGAGTACCGCCAGCTCCGCCTGGAGCGCGTGGTCCTCGTCGGCGTCTGGACGGACGGCACCCTGGAGGAGGCGGAGAACTCGATGGCCGAGCTCGCCGCGCTCGCCGAGACGGCCGGCTCCGAGGTGCTGGACGGCGTCATCCAGCGCCGCGACAAGCCCGACGCGGCCACCTACATCGGCTCCGGCAAGGCCCAGGAACTGCGCGACATCGTCGCCGCGACCGGTGCCGACACCGTGGTCTGCGACGGTGAGCTCACCCCCGGGCAGCTGATCCACCTGGAGGACGTGGTCAAGGTCAAGGTCGTCGACCGGACGGCCCTGATCCTGGACATCTTCGCCCAGCACGCCAAGTCCCGGGAGGGCAAGGCGCAGGTCTCGCTCGCGCAGATGCAGTACATGCTGCCGCGCCTGCGCGGCTGGGGCCAGTCGCTCTCCCGGCAGATGGGTGGTGGCGGCTCCGGCTCGTCCGGCGGCGGCATGGCCACCCGTGGTCCCGGTGAGACCAAGATCGAGACCGACCGGCGCCGGATCCGCGAGAAGATGGCGAAGCTCCGCAAGGAGATCGCCGAGATGAAGAAGGGCCGCGACACCAAGCGCCAGGAGCGCAAGCGCCACCAGGTGCCGTCGGTGGCCATCGCCGGGTACACCAACGCCGGCAAGTCCTCCCTGCTCAACCGGCTCACCGGCGCCGGCGTCCTGGTGGAGAACGCGCTGTTCGCCACCCTGGACCCGACCGTCCGCCGGGCCCAGACGCCGAGCGGGCGGGTCTACACCCTGGCCGACACCGTCGGCTTCGTCCGGCACCTGCCGCACCACCTGGTCGAGGCCTTCCGCTCCACCATGGAGGAGGTCGCCGACGCCGACCTCATCCTGCACGTGGTCGACGGCTCGCACCCCGAGCCGGAGACGCAGCTGGCCGCCGTCCGCGAGGTCATCGTCTCGGTCGACGCGCAGAACGTGCCGGAGATCGTGGTGATCAACAAGGCGGACGCCGCCGACCCGCACGTGCTGCAGCGCCTGCTGCGCCGCGAGCCGCACGCCATCGTGGTGTCGGCCCGCAGCGGCGCGGGCATCGAGGAGCTGCTGAAGCTCATCGACGACGAGCTGCCGCGTCCGGCCGTCGAGGTGCGGGCCCTGGTGCCCTACACCCACGGCGGGCTGGTCTCGCGGGTGCACGCCGAGGGCGAGCTGCTCGCCACCGAGCACACCGGCGAGGGCACCCTGCTGCACGCCAAGGTGCCGGCCGAGCTGGCCGCCGAACTGGAGCGCTTCACGGTGGCGCTGCAGGGCTGAGGCCGCTGCCGCGGTGCGGCACGAACGGTGACGGAGGGCCCCGGACGGATGCGTCCGGGGCCCTCCGCGTCCCCGGGCCGTCCGGACGGCCCGGGGACGCGGCCCGTGCGTCACCTGGTGCTCTTGCTGAAGAAGTCGAAGGCCCGCTTCGCCTGGTCCTGCAGGGCGGGGCCGGCCAGGTACCCGTCCGGGGTGCGGCCGCCGAGCGCGGTCACGCTGACCAGGTTCGGCTTGCCGTCCTTGGTGATGAACCAGCCGCCGCCGTCGGCGCCGCCCGTCATGGGGCAGCCGATCACGTACATCGGCGGGCGGGCCCGGTCGAAGGACAGCCGGCCGGGTGCGGTGGCGGCGTCGCAGCGGTCGAGCTCCAGCCCGTCGGACGGCCGCTCGGCCGGGTAGCCGTACGCGGCGGCCGAGGTGACCTGCTCGCGCGGGGCGTTGAACCAGACCGGGACGGCGGCGCCGACGACCTCCTCCAGTGAGGGCCCGGAGGCCTCCTCGCCGCGCACCCGGACGATCCCGTAGTCGTACTGGTGGCGGGCGCCGACGCCGCCCTCCCGCAGCCAGGTCGGGGACACCAGCGCGCGCACCGCCGTCCACCGGCCGTACGGCGCGAGCTGTTGCTCGGTGGCCGGCCGGCCGCGGACCGCCCCGCCGTCCCGGTTGTAGCCGGGGACGAAGGTGACGCCCTTCAGCCAGCCGCCGCCCCCGCCCTCGTGCAGGCAGTGCGCGGCGGTGTAGACGAGGTTGCTGCGGCCCGGGTTGGCCGGGTCGGAGACCACCGTGCCCGAGCAGGCCGTGTCGCCGTGGGCCGTGCCGGCGAAGAGCCGGCCGACCACGGCGGAGGCCGGGCCGTACGGGCGCGGCTGCGGGACGGCCCGGCCGGCGGGCGGCGGGGCGTCGTGCTGGACGCCCGCCGGCGCCGAGGCGAGCGGGTACTCCGGCGTCGGCCGGCCCTTGGCGGCGGCCATCCGCCCGGCCGTCCAGGCGCCCGGCGGCGCCTCCTCGGCGGAGCCGCTGTCGGCGACGTAGCGCGTCCAGTCCTCCAGCTTCCAGCCCGCCAGGTCGTCCGGGCCGGTGGGGACCGCCCGGGGGAGCGCGGCGGGCGGCGGCGCGGGGGCGCCGGGGCCGTCCGGGCCGCAGGCGGTCGCGGCGAGCACGAGTGCGGCGAGCACCGCGGCGCCGGCCGCCGCGGGCCGGCGCCGCGGTGCGCGGCCGGTGTGCTTGGGCATGGTGCATCGTCCCCCGGGTGCGGTCTCCGCCGGCCGTGCGGCTACGGCTTCCTGGAGATCCAGTCCAGCGCCTGCCGGGCGACCGCCTCCAGGTAGGGGCCGCTCAGCGAGGTGTGGTCCTGGGTGCCGATCGAGGTGTTGCTGACCAGCGCGGTCCGCCCGTCCGGCATGGTGGCGAACCAGCCGCCGCCGCTGGCGCCCTGGGTCATGTTGCAGCCGATGGTGAGCATCGACGGGCGCTTCGCGTCGAACGACAGCCGGGTCGGCTTCCCGCCGTCGCACCGGTACAGCTCCTGGCCGTCGAACGGCTTGTAGAGCGGGTAGCCGACCGCGGCGACGGACACCTTGTCCCGCGGGGCGTCGAACCAGACCGGGACGGCCGAACCGACCGTCTCCTCCAGCGACTTCCCGGTGTCGTTCTGGTTGTGCACCCGCATGATCGCGAAGTCGTACTGGTTCGCGGCGTCACCGCTCTCGCCGCCCTCCACCATCCACTGCGGCGAGGTGGTGACGAGGTCGGCCCACCAGGTGCCCAGCGGGGCCAGTTCGGACAGCGGGGCCTTCTTGCCGCCGCTGGAGGCGCCCGAGTTGTTGTAGGCGGGGACGAAGACCAGGTCCTTGAAGAAGTCGCCGCCCTTGCCCGCGTGCACGCAGTGGCCGGCCGTCCAGACCAGGTTGCTCCGGCCCGGGTGCTGCGGGTCGGTGATCACCGTCGCCGAGCAGTTGCCCCGGCCGCCCTGGGCGCTGAAGAACACCTTCCCGGAGGGCTGCTTCGTGTACGGGCGGGCCACCGGGGTGGCCTTGACCGCGGCGGGCTCCGGATCGGTCACGCCGTTGTCGGTGGCGGGCTTGGCGGTGGGCGGGGCCGGCTCGGCGGGCTTGGAGTCGCCCATCTTGTCCGGGTTCCAGAAGTCCTTCACCACCGGGTTGTTGAAGACGTGCTGGGACGCCCACTTGTCCCAGTCCTCGAAGCGCCACTTCTTCAGGTCGTCCCAGGTCTTGGGCAGGCCCTCCAGCAGACTGGTCGGCAGGCCCGACGGGAGGGTGATCCCGCCGATCAGTCCGCCGCCGGCGGAGGCGCTGCTCGCGGAGGCCGGCGGCGGCGCCGCGCCGCCCCCGCCGCCGGCCGGGCCGTCCGGCCCGCAGGCGCTCGCCGCGAGCAGGGTTCCGGTGACCAGGGCGGCGGCCAAGGCTGACCGGTGGATCGATGGCATCTGTGCGCTTCCCCCTGTGCTCGGTCGGGCTGTCGTGCGGCGGCTCGCCGCTGTGGAGTCTTCCACCGGACACCAGGACGGCGGCGGCCGCCCCCCGGGTTGCGTTCCTGACCACAGGTCACCGATCCGTGATGCGGCCCACGCCGGCCCGGCGGCGCACCGGGGCGTCCCGCCCGGCGGCACAACCGGGCCGTCCTCCCGGGCGGTGAACAATCCCGGATCTTCACCCGGACGAGTGAGCCGTTCTTGTGATCACCCCTCAGGGATAGGTAACCCTTACCTGACGCCGCGGTGCGAGTGCCCGCCGAACCGTCCACCACCCGTGCGCGTCGGCACCCCCACGCGTCCCAAGGAGCAGCCTTGAGCACCGCCCTCACCGGAGCCCCGCCCGACCCCCCGCTGCAGGCGGAGCCCCCCGGGGACCCGGAGGACGCGCAGGCGTCGGGCGGTGCGCCCCGGCCGGCCGATCCGGGCCCGCCGCCGCAGCCCGGCCCGCTGCTCCAGCCGGGCCCGCCGGCGCCGCTGCTCCAGCCGGGCCCGCCGGCGCCGCTGCTCCACCCCGACCCGCTGCTCCACCCCGACCCGGCCGTCGCCGCCGAACAGGCCGGACTGGAAGCCCTGTTGCGCTGCTGGACGCGCGAGACCGGAGCCCGGCCCGGCCCCGACGGCCGACTGCGGATCGCCGTCCTCGGCGGCGCCGCCCTGCTCTCCGCCCCCGTCCGCCACTGGTCTCCCGGCGGCTGGCACCGGTTCGGCCCCGCCGTCCTCGCCGCCCACGACACCGCCGCGGGGGAGGGCCCCGGACCCGGCGCCGCGCCCGTCGACGCCGTCACCGCCGCCGCGCTGCTCGCCGCCGCGGCCGCCGAACGGCCCGACCCCGGACAGGTCGCCGACCTCGCCGCCCGGGTCGCCGACTCGGTCGTGCGCACCGCCGAGATCCTCGCCCACCGCCGCACCGCCGCGCCCGCCGGCGGACCGGAGCACTCGCACTTCCTCGCCGCCGAACAGTCCCTGCTCCTCGGCCACCCGCTGCACCCCACCCCGAAGAGCCGCGACGGCCTCGGCCCGGCCCAGAGCGCCGCCTACTCGCCCGAACTGCACGGCTCCTTCCGGCTCCACTGGTACGCCGTCGACCGCCGGCTGCTCGCCGCCGGCTCCGCCCTCGACGAGAGCGCCGACCGGATCACCGCCGGCCTGCTCGGCGACCACGCCGCCCTGCCGCCCGGCACCGCCGCCCTGCCGCTGCACCCCTGGCAGGCCCGCGAACTCGCCCACCGCCCCGCCGTCGCCGAACTCCTCGCCGACGGACTGCTGCACGACCTCGGCCCGGCCGGCGAACCCTGGTACCCCACCTCCTCCGTGCGCACCGTCTACCGGCCCGGCACCCCGTGGATGCTCAAGCTCTCGCTCGGCCTGCGGATCACCAACTCCCGCCGGGAGAACCTGCGCAAGGAACTCCACCGCGGACTCGAGGTGCACCGGCTGCTGGAGAGCGGACTCGCCACCGAGTGGCGGGCCGCCCACCCCGGCTTCGACGTCGTCCGCGACCCGGCCTGGATCGGCGTCGACCACCCCGCGCTCGGGGACCCGGGCGGCCTGGACACCGTGCTGCGCGCCCAGCCCTTCGCCCCCGCCGACCGCGCGTACTGCCTCGCCGGACTCGTCGCCGAACAGCCCCTCGGCACCGGTGACACCGTGCCCTCCCGGCTCGGCGACACCCTGCGCGCCCTCGCCGCCCGACACGCCCGCCCGCTGCGGACCGTCGCCGCCGAATGGTTCCTGCGCTACCTGGACGCCGTCGTCCTGCCCGTCCTGTGGCTCGACGGCCGGGCCGGCATCGCCCTGGAGGCGCACCAGCAGAACAGCCTCGTCCTGCTCGACGCCGAGGGCTGGCCCGACGGCGGCCGCTACCGCGACAACCAGGGCTACTACTACCGGGAGAGCGCCGCCGACCGGCTCACCGCCCGCCTGCCCGGACTCGGCGACCGGAGCGACACCTTCCTGCCCGACGACGTGATCGACCACCACTTCGCCTACTACCTGGGCATCAACCACGTCCTCGGCCTGGTCGGCGCGCTCGGCAGCCAGGGACTCGCCGACGAGACCGTCCTGCTCGCCGGACTGCGGCGGTTCCTGGCCGGCCCGCGGGCCGCCGCCACCGGCTCGGCCCTGCCCGCCCTGCTGCTCGACGCACCCACCCTGCCCTGCAAGGCCAACCTGCTCACCCGGATCAACGGCCTGGACGAACTCGTCGGACCGGTCGCCACCCAGTCCGTCTACGTGGACATCCCCAACCCGGTGGCCGACCGGGCGGGCGGACGACGGTCGCGGACGGGGCACGCGTGAACCCCGAGGACACCGGCACCGGCGCGCGGCCCCGCCCGGTGCACTCCGTCCCGGCGCGGCCCGGACCGGGCGCCCTGCTCGACCACCTGCCCGGATGGGGTGCCGTCCCCACCCCGGCCGGCCCGTTCCGGCTCAGCCCCCTCCGGCTGCCCGCCGACCTCGACCTGCTCACCGGGTGGATGAACGACCCCGAGGTCGACGCGTTCTGGGACCTCGCCGGACCGCCCGCCACCACCGAACGGCACGTCCGGGCCCAACTCCACGGCGACGGCCGCAGCGTGCCCTGCCTCGGTCTGCTCGACGGCACCCCGATGAGCTACTGGGAGGTCTACCGAGCCGACCTCGACCCGCTCGCCCGGCACTACCCGGCCCGACCCCACGACACCGGCCTCCACCTGCTGCTCGGCCCCGCCGAGAGCCGCGGCCGGGGCCTCGGCGCCGTCCTGCTGGCCGCCGTCGCGGACCTCGTCCTGCACCGGCGGCCCCGCTGCGAACGGGTCCTCGCCGAACCGGACGTCCGCAACCGCCGCTCCGTCCGGGCCTTCGAACGGGCCGGGTTCCGGACGGCCGCCGAACTCGACCTGCCCGACAAGCGCGCCGCCCTGATGGTCCGCTCCCGCTTACTCCCCGCCTAGGACAGTCCCGTGGACACCCCAGCACCCCCGCCGCCGTACGACCTGCTCGGCGTCGGCATCGGCCCGTTCAACCTCTCGCTCGCCGCGCTCGCCGACCCCGTCCCCGGCCTGCGCACCCTCTTCTGCGACCAGCGGTCCGAGTTCCGCTGGCACCCCGGCATGCTCGTCGACGGCGCCCGGATGCAGGTGCCCTTCCTCGCCGACCTGGTCTCGCTCGTCGACCCGACCAACCCGTGGTCCTTCCTCAACTACCTGCGCGACCAGGACCGCCTCTTCCCCTTCTACTTCGCCGAACGCTTCCAACTGCCGCGCCGCGAGTACGACCACTACTGCCGGTGGGCCGCCGAACGCCTCGCCAACTGCCGCTTCGGCACCGAGGTCACCGCCCTGCACTGGGAGGGCGACTGCTACCGCGCCGAACTCACTGACACCGCGACCGGGCGGCGCAGCACCGTCCGGGCCCGCAACCTCGCCCTCGGCGTCGGCACCCGGCCCGTCCTGCCCGAGGCCTTCGCCGACCTCGCCGGCCACCCCCGGGCCTTCCACTCCGCCGACTACCTGGACCGCCGCGCCGACCTCGCCGACGCCCGCGACATCACCGTCATCGGCAGCGGACAGTCCGGCGCCGAGGTCCTCCTCGACCTGCTCCGCCGCCACGACGGCGACGCCGTCCGGCTGCGCTGGCTCACCAGGACCAGGGCGCTCGCACCCATGGAGTACTCCAAGCTCGGCCTGGAACACTTCACCCCCGACTACACCCGCTACTTCCACGGCCTGCCCGAAGCCGTCCGGGACACCCTGGTCACCGCCCAGTGGCAGCTGCACAAGGCCGCCAGCGCCGAGACCCTCGCCGAGATCCACGACCACCTCTACGAGCGCACCATCGGCCACCCCATCGACACCGCCCCGCTCGAGATCACCCCCGGCACCGCCGTCACCGACGCCCGGCCCGGCCCCTGCGGAGGCCTCGAACTGCGCTGCCGGCACACCGACTCCGGCGCCGAACACGTGCTGCGCACCGACGCCGTGGTGCTCGCCACCGGCTACCGGGCCGCCCGACCGGCCGCCCTCGAACCGCTCGCCCACCTGATCGACTGGGACGGGGCCGGGCGCTACCGGGTCGACCTCGACCACCGGGTCGCCACCCGGCCCGAACTCACCGGCGGCCTCTACGTCCAGAACGCCGAACTGCACACCCACGGCGTCGGCACCCCCGACCTCGGCCTCGGCGCCCACCGCGCCGCCGTCATCCTCAACGCCGTCACCGGCCGCACCGTCCACCGGCTGCCCACCCGCACCGCCTGGACCGGCTTCGCACCGCCCGCCCCCGGACCCGCCGCCGGCACCCCCGCCCCCGGGACCACCACCGTCCCCCGCCCCCAGGAGCTGACCCGTGCCGCAACCGCCGGCCGCTGAACCGCCGCTCTACCTGCCCCCGCACCTGACCGCCGGGCACTGGCGGCGGGCCGGCCGCGCCCTGCTGGCCAAGATGATCGGCGAGTTCTCCTACGAGGAACTGCTCACCCCCACCCCCGGCACCGCGGCCGACGAGTACCTGCTGGCGCTGCCCGCGGCCGAGTACCGCTTCACCGCCCGCCGGGGCGCCTACGGCAGCTGGCGGGTCGACCCGGACTCCGTCCGCTGCACCGACCCCGAGGGCCTCGACCCGCTGCGCTTCCTCCCGCACGCCCGGCACGCCCTCGGCCTGCGCGGCGAAACCACCGGCCACCTGATCCGCGAACTCACCGCCACCCTCACCGCCGACGCGCGCCAGCTCGCCACCGCGCTCACCGCCGCCGAACTCGCCGACCTCGACCACCCCGGCCTGGAGGGCCGCCAGGACGGCCACCCCTGGATCGTCCCCAACAAGGGCCGGATCGGCTTCTCCGCCGGCGACACCGCCCGCTGGGCCCCCGAGGCCCGCACCCCGCGCCCGCTGCCCTGGATCGCCGTCCACCGCAGGCTCGCCCAGTACCGCGGCGTACCGGGCCTGGAACGGCCCGAGCAGCTGTACGCCCGCGAACTCGACGACCCGGACGCACTGCGCGCCGCCCTCGGACCGGCCGCCGACGACTACCTGCTGCTGCCGGTCCACCCCTGGCAGTGGGACGAGACCGTCCTCCCGCTGTTCGCGCCCTGGATCGCCTCCGGCGAGATCGTCCCGCTGCCCTCCGACGGCGACCCACGACTGCCCCAGCAGTCCATCCGCTCCTTCTTCAACACCGCCCACCCCGAACGCTGCACCGTCAAACTGCCCCTGGCCATCCTCAACACCCTGGTCTGGCGCGGCCTGCCCACCGAACGCACCCTCGCCGCGCCCGCCGTCACCGCCTGGATCCACGGCCTGCGCGACGCCGACCCCTACCTGCGCGACGAGTGCCGGGTGATCCTCCTCGGCGAGATCGCCTCGGTCACCGTCGACCACCCCCTCTACCGCGAACTGCCCGAGGCGCCCTACCAGTACAAGGAGCTCCTCGGCGCGATCTGGCGCGAACCCCTCGGCCCCGCCCTGACCGCGGACGAACGGGCCCGCACCCTCGCCGCCCTGCTGCAGACCGGCTCCGACGGCCGGGCGCTCGCCGCCGAACTGATCGCCCGCTCCGGCCTCACCCCCGCCGCCTGGACCGCCCGGCTGTTCGGCGCCCTGCTGCCGCCGCTGCTGCACTTCCTCTACCGCTACGGGCTGGTCTTCTCCCCGCACGGGGAGAACGCCATCGTCGTCTTCGACGGCCGCGAGAGGCCGACCAGGCTCGCGGTGAAGGACTTCGTCGACGACGTCAACCTCAGCGACCAGGACCTGCCCGAACTGCGCGACCTGCCCCCCGAGGTCGACGACGTGCTGCTCCGGGAGGGCCCCCAGGGGCTCTGCCAGTTCCTCCACTCCGGACTCTTCATCGGCGTCCTGCGCTACCTCGCCCCGCTGCTGGAGGCGCAGACCGGACTCCCCGAGACCGAGTTCTGGGCCCTGCTGCGCGCCGAGGTCCACCGCTACCAGGAGCGCTTCCCCGGGCTGCACGAGCGCTTCGAGCTGTTCGACCTCTTCCGGCCCCGGATCGACCGGCTCTGCCTCAACCGCAACCGGCTGCTCCTCGACGGCTACCAGGACCGCCCGCACCGCCCGCACGCCGCCCGGTACGGCACCGTCCCGAACGCCCTGGTGACCCTGGAGGCGGATCTACCCGGGCAACGGAGCCGGATTGTCACCCCCGCCCCGTAGGGTGGGAGGGTCATGACGAACGACTCCGAATCCCAGCTCCCCGACCTCCCCGACGAGGACGACGCCGACGCCTCCGAGGCCCCCGGGGCCGAGGAGGCCGTCGCCGTCCCGCGCGCCCGCATCCCCGAACTGCTGCACGCCGCGGTCGCGGCCGTCGGCGGTGTGGAGCGCCCCGGGCAGGCCCGGATGGCCGAGGCCGTCGCCGACGCGGTCGACAACGCCGAGCACCTGCTCGTCCAGGCCGGCACCGGCACCGGAAAGTCCCTCGCCTACCTCGTCCCCGCGCTCGCCCACGGCGACCGCGTGGTGGTCGCCACCGCCACCCTGGCGCTCCAGCGCCAGCTGGTGGAACGCGACCTGCCGCGCACCGTCGAGGCGCTGCACCCGGTGCTGCGCCGCCGGCCGCTGTTCGCGATGCTCAAGGGCCGCTCCAACTACCTGTGCCTGCACCGGGCCAACGAGGGCACCCCGAGCGACGAGGGCGAGGGCCTGTTCGACGCGGCCGAGGTGCTCGGCGGGCCCGCCAGCAAGCTCGGCCAGGACGTCCTGCGGCTGCGCGAGTGGGCCGACGAGACCGAGACCGGGGACCGCGACGACCTCAGCCCCGGCGTCTCCGACAAGGCCTGGGCCCAGCTGGCGGTGACCTCCAAGGAGTGCCTCGGTGCCACCCGCTGCGCCTACGGGCAGGAGTGCTTCGCCGAGAAGGCCCGCGAGCGGGCCAAGCTGGCGGACGTGGTGGTCACCAACCACGCGATGCTCGCCATCGACGCGATCGAGGGCGCGCCGGTGCTGCCCGAACACGGGCTGCTGATCGTCGACGAGGCGCACGAGCTGGTCAACCGGGTCACCGGCGCGGCCACCGCCGAGCTGACGGTCGGCGCCGTCAACCGGGCGGTCAAGCGGGCCGCCCGGCTCGCCAACGAGAAGGCCGTGGACGCCCTGCAGGCTGCGGCCGAGAACTTCCACGGCCTGATGGAGACCGCCCAGCCCGGCCGGGTCGAGGAACTGCCCGAGTACC
This sequence comes from Kitasatospora sp. NPDC004745, assembly GCF_042873275.1. Taxonomy (NCBI): domain Bacteria; kingdom Bacillati; phylum Actinomycetota; class Actinomycetes; order Kitasatosporales; family Streptomycetaceae; genus Kitasatospora; species Kitasatospora sp. NPDC004745. Next base: position 57,575 of record NZ_JBIALK010000025.1, read on the forward strand.
TGGCCTACGCCGTCACCGCCATCCGGGACGCCTCCCGCCAGGTGATCACCTCGCTCGGTGAGACCCGCGACAAGGCGCTCAGCGACGAGGACGCCGTCCGCAAGCAGGCGATGGCCTCCGCGGAGTCCCTGCACGAGACGGCCGAGCGGCTGCTGGAGGACTCCGAGTACGACGTGGTCTGGATCGAGCGCAGCGACCGCTTCGGGATGGGCACCGCCTCGCTGCGGGTCGCGCCGCTCAGCGTCTCCGGGCTGCTCCGCGAGGGCCTGTACAAGGAGCGCTCGGTGGTGCTCACCTCGGCCACCCTCAAGCTCGGCGGGGACTTCAACGGCGTCGCCGCCTCCGTCGGCCTGCCCTCCGAGGCCCGGCTGCCGGACGAGCGCACCGAGGGGGACAACCCCGAGCCGGGCTTCGGCGAGGACGCCGCCCCGCACTGGCGGGGCATCGACGTCGGATCGCCGTTCAAGTACCCCAAGCAGGGCATCCTGTACGTCGCACGGCACCTCGCCGAACCGGGCCGCGACCCCGAACGGCCCGACATGCTGGACGAGTTGGCCGAGCTGATCGGCGCGGCCGGCGGCCGCACGCTCGGCCTGTTCTCCTCGATGCGCGGCGCCCAGACGGCGGCCGAGGCGATGCGGGAGCGGCTGGACAACCGGATCCTGCTCCAGGGCGAGGACACCCTCGGCGAGCTGATCCGCGAGTTCGCCTCGGACGCGACCACCTGCCTGTTCGGCACCCTGTCGCTCTGGCAGGGCGTGGACGTGCCCGGCTCCGCCTGCCAGCTGGTCGTGATGGACCGCATCCCGTTCCCCCGGCCGGACGACCCGCTGATGAGCGCCCGCCAGAAGGACGTCGAACAGCGCGGCGGGAACGGCTTCATGGCCGTCGCGGCGACGCACGCGGCGCTGCTGATGGCGCAGGGCGCGGGCCGGCTGGTGCGCGCGGCGGACGACCGCGGCGTGGTGGCCGTGCTGGACCCACGGGTGGAGACGAAGCGGTACGGGAGCTTCTTCCGGTCCTCGATGCCGGAGTTCTGGTACACCACGGACCGCAACCAGGTGCGCCGCTCGCTGGCGGCCATCGACGCCTCGGCGGTGCCGGTCCGGCCGGTGGTGAAGAGGGGCTGAGCCGCCGGGCTGGGTTCGGGCGGTCCGGCCGGTCGGTGCGGTCGGCCGGTCGGTGCGGTCGGCCGGGCGGGTTCTGACGGCCGGCCCGGGCCGCGGAGCCCGTCCCCAGCCCCGGCCCCGACGCCGACCCCGGCCCCGGACGCGCCGGAGGGGCTCCCCGCAGTCGTGCGGTGGAGCCCCTTCCCGGTGCGGGCCGCGGCGGGCGCTCAGAGACGGCGCAGGACCGCGACGACCTTGCCCAGGATGGTCGCGTTGTCGCCGTTGATCGGCTCGTACGCCGGGTTGTGCGGCATCAGCCAGATCCGGCCGTCCTCGCGCTTGAGCCGCTTGACGGTCGCCTCGCCGTCGATCATCGCGGCCACGATGTCGCCGTTCTCGGCGACCGGCTGGCGGCGCACGGTGACCCAGTCGCCGTCGCAGATGGCCGCCTCGATCATCGAGTCGCCGCGCACCGTCAGCGCGAACAGCTCGCCCTCGCCGACCAGTTGGCGGGGCAGCGGGAAGACGTCCTCGACCGTCTGCTCGGCCAGGATCGGCCCGCCGGCGGCGATCCGGCCGACCAGCGGCACGTAGGAGGTGGACGGCCGGCCGGCCGTCTCGGCGGTGTTCGGACGGGCCACCTCGACGCCGCGGACCTCGTAGGCGCGCGGGCGGTGCGGGTCGCGGCGCAGGAAGCCCTTGCGCTCCAGGGCCATCAGCTGGTGGGCGACCGAGGAGGTGCTGGACAGGCCGACGGCCTGGCCGATCTCGCGCATGGACGGCGGGTACCCCCGGCGCTGGACGGAGTCCCGGATGACCTCGATCACGCGGCGCTGGCGCTCGGTGAGGCCGGCCTCGTCCGTCCGGATTCCGGGGGGGCGGCCGGGCATCGCGCGGGTGGGCGACGGATGGGCGTCGTCCAGTGCGGGCGAGTGTTCGATCGGCTGGTCGGGGACGCGGCTCGCGCCGGAGACTGCCGGGCCGGAGAGGCGGTGGTCTTCGCTACGGTCCATGCTGATGTCCACACCCTGCTGATTCGTGGTGCGCTGCCCCACCTTGAACTGGGAGTGTTCCTGCACCGGGATGGTGTTGCTTTCAATGGTGTTCACGGCGGCCCCTCTCGACGGCTGTCCTCTCCCTTTTCCAGCCCAACGCACCTCCTATCGAAAGGTTGCGCCAAACACACGTTCGAGTGAATTATTCGGGAGTTGGCTGACTCGATCAAGGCTTTGTTGTACATCGATTAAATGTTCGACCGGACGTCGACTTCGGCAGTCTAATCGGCGCCGACACGCCAGGGGTGCCGCATCCCCCCGGAGACCTACATGTAGTGGCTACAGTCCTCTCTGGGCCCAGTACTAGTGGTTACGGTGCATGATCAGCTTGCCGAGGCCGGGGTCGCATCGCATAGACTCAACAGGTCCGCACGTTCTGCCACGGAGGGATCCTCAGGTGCACTGCCCCTTCTGCCGGCACTCCGACAGCCGCGTTGTCGACAGCCGGACCACCGAAGACGGCAGCTCCATCCGCAGGCGCCGGCAGTGTCCGGACTGCGGCCGCCGCTTCACCACCGTGGAGACGGCCGCGCTGATGGTCATCAAGCGCAGCGGGGTCACCGAGCCCTTCTCCCGGGAAAAGGTCATCAGCGGCGTCCGCAAGGCCTGCCAGGGCCGCCCGGTCACCGAGGACGCCCTCGCCCAGCTCGGCCAGCGGGTCGAGGAGTGCGTGCGCGCCACCGGCAACGCCGAGCTGACCACCCACGACGTCGGGCTGGCCATACTCGGCCCGCTCAAGGACCTCGACGTGGTCGCCTACCTGCGCTTCGCCAGCGTGTACCAGGCCTACGACGGACTGGAAGACTTCGAGGCCGCCATCGCGGAGCTCCGCGCCGAGCGGCCCGTCCCCGAGGCGGACGGCACCTGCGTGCCCGTCGTCGCCGCCGCGCCCTAGGAGGCGCCGCACCCCGGCCCCCAGCGGGCCTACCGCACCACACCGGCCCCCCGGGGCCCACGCACGCCCTGAAAAAGGGCGCAGAACACAACAAACCGTGCGCAAGCAGGCGAGGACTCCCCGCTGCCCGCACACCGGAAGAACGAACCAGCGGTGCCCGGACTTTTCAGGGCACTTCGGGCGTTTGCCCAGGAGGAGGAAGAAGTGACAGACACCACGAGCGGTTCCGCACGCGGGTCGAAGTCCGACAAGGCCGCGGCCAAGGGTGCCGGCAAGGCCCCCAAGGGCGGTCTTCGGATCGGGCGCATCTACACCACTCCTGGCGTGCACCCGTACGACGAGGTCCGCTGGGAGCGCCGCGACGTCGTCATGACCAACTGGCGCGACGGGTCGATCAACTTCGAGCAGCGCGGCGTCGAGTTCCCCGACTTCTGGTCGGTGAACGCCGTCAACATCGTCACGTCCAAGTACTTCCGCGGCGCCGTCGGCACCCCGCAGCGCGAGTGGAGCCTCAAGCAGATCATCGACCGCGTGGTGCTCACCTACCGCGCCGCCGGCGAGAAGCACGGCTACTTCGCGAACCCGGACGACGCCGAGATCTTCGAGCACGAGCTGACCCACGCCCTCCTCCACCAGGTGTTCAGCTTCAACTCGCCGGTCTGGTTCAACGTCGGCACCAAGCAGCCCCAGCAGGTCAGCGCCTGCTTCATCCTGGCCGTCGACGACTCCATGGAGTCGATCCTCGACTGGTACAAGGAAGAGGGCATGATCTTCAAGGGCGGCTCCGGCGCCGGCCTCAACCTCTCCCGGATCCGCTCCTCCAAGGAGCTGCTCTCCTCCGGCGGCAACGCCTCGGGCCCGGTCTCCTTCATGCGCGGCGCCGACGCCTCCGCCGGCACCATCAAGTCCGGCGGCGCCACCCGCCGCGCGGCCAAGATGGTCGTGCTCGACGTCGACCACCCGGACGTCGAGGCCTTCATCGAGACCAAGGTGAAGGAGGAGGAGAAGATCCGCGCCCTGCGCGACGCGGGCTTCGACATGGACCTCGGCGGGGACGACATCACCTCCGTCCAGTACCAGAACGCCAACAACTCCGTCCGCGTCTCCGACGAATTCATGACGGCCGTCGAGAACGGCACCGAATTCGGCCTGCGCGCCCGGATGACCGGCGAGGTCATCGAGACCGTCGACGCCAAGAAGCTGTTCCGCAAGATGGCCGAGGCCGCCTGGGCCTGCGCCGACCCCGGCATCCAGTACGACTCCACCATCAACCACTGGCACACCTGCCCGGAGTCCGGCCGCATCAACGCGTCCAACCCCTGCTCCGAGTACATGCACCTGGACAACTCCAGCTGCAACCTCGCCTCGCTGAACCTGATGAAGTTCCTGCGCGACGACGACTCGTTCGACGCCGAGCGCTTCGCCAAGGTCGTCGAGCTGGTCATCACCGCGATGGACATCTCCATCTGCTTCGCCGACTTCCCCACCGAGAAGATCGGCGAGACCACCCGCGCCTACCGCCAGCTCGGCATCGGATACGCCAACCTCGGCGCCCTGCTGATGGCCACCGGCCACGCCTACGACAGCGAGGGCGGCCGCGCCCTGGCCGGCGCCATCACCTCCCTGATGACCGGCACCGCCTACCGCCGCGGCGCCGAACTCGCCGGCGTCGTCGGCCCGTACGACGGCTACGCCCGCAACGCGGCCCCGCACCAGCGGGTCATGAAGCAGCACGCGGACGCCTCGCTCGCCGCCGTCTCGCTGGACGAGCTGGACGCCCCGGTCTGGGCCGCGGCCAACGACACCTGGCAGGACGTCCTGCGCATCGGCGCGCAGAACGGTTTCCGCAACGCCCAGGCCTCGGTGCTCGCCCCCACCGGCACCATCGGCCTGATGATGGACTGCGACACCACCGGCGTCGAGCCCGACCTCGCCCTGGTCAAGTTCAAGAAGCTCGTCGGCGGCGGCTCGATGCAGATCGTCAACGGCACCGTCCCGCGCGCCCTCAAGCGCCTCGGCTACCAGGACGAGCAGATCGAGGCGGTCGTCGCGCACATCGCCGAGCACGGCAACGTCGTCGACGCCCCCGGCCTCCGGGCCGAGCACTACGAGGTGTTCGACTGCGCGATGGGCGAGCGCTCGATCTCGCCGATGGGCCACGTGCGGATGATGTCCGCGATCCAGCCGTGGATCTCCGGAGCCATCTCCAAGACCGTCAACATGCCGGCCGCCGCGACCGTCGAGGACGTCGAGGAGATCTACTTCGAGGCGTGGAAGATGGGCGTCAAGGCGCTCGCCATCTACCGGGAAAACTCGAAGGTCGGCCAGCCGCTCTCGGCGAAGAAGAGGGACTCCGGGGCCACGTCCGAGGAGGCGTCCGCGACCCCGGTCGCCGCGGTCGAGAAGGTTGTCGAGTACCGCCCCGTCCGCAAGCGCCTGCCCAAGGGCCGCCCGGGCATCACCACCTCCTTCACGGTCGGCGGCGCCGAGGGCTACATGACCGCCAACTCCTACCCGGACGACGGCCTCGGCGAGGTCTTCCTCAAGATGTCCAAGCAGGGTTCGACCCTCGCGGGCATGATGGACGCCTTCTCCATCGCCGTCTCGGTCGGCCTGCAGTACGGCGTGCCGCTGGAGACGTACGTCTCGAAGTTCACCAACATGCGCTTCGAGCCGGCCGGCCTGACCGACGACCCGGACGTCCGGATGGCGCAGTCGATCGTCGACTACATCTTCCGCCGCCTGGCGCTGGACTTCCTGCCCTTCGAGACCCGTTCGGCGCTCGGCATCCACTCCGTCGAGGAGCGCCAGCGCCACCTGGAGACCGGGTCCTACGAGCCGCTGGACGCGGAGGAGCTCGACACCGAGTCGCTCGCCCAGTCCGCCCCGGTGGTCGCCAAGCCGGCTCCGGCCGTCGAGGCGCCCAAGCCGGCCGCGAAGCAGGCCCACAACTCCACGGAGCTGATGGAGATCCAGCTCGGCCTCAACGCCGACGCGCCGCTCTGCTTCTCCTGCGGCACCAAGATGCGCCGCGCCGGCAGCTGCTACCTCTGCGAGGGCTGCGGCTCCACCAGCGGCTGCAGCTGACACCGGTCGCCACCCCGCGGGGGTGAGCACCCGCTGAGGCGGGGCGAGGACTTCACGTCCTCGCCCCGCCTCTTTTCGTCGTTCCCGGGGGGTGGGGGAGGTGTTTCGGGGCGGTGGTGTCAACCGGGGTTGACATGGGCGGCGGTGTCAACCAGAGTTGACGTATGAGCGAGAGCGGAGAACTCGCGGCGGCGGCGAGCAGTCGTGACCCCGCGGTGGGGCTCCGGGCGGTCCGTGCGCTGCGTGATCTGGCGGACCGGCTGGAGGGGTTGCAGGTGGGCAATGCCCGGTCGCTGGGCTGGTCCTGGCAGGACATCGCGGTGTGCCTGGGAGTGACCAGGCAGGCGGTGCACAAGAAGTACGCCCGGCGCGGGCCCGGCAAGGGCGAGGACGGAGGCTGAGAGATGTTCGAGCGGTTCACCGAATCGGCGCGGCAGGTGGTGCTGCTGGCCCAGGGCGAGGCGAGGGAGCTGCGGCACGCCGTCGTCGGGACGGAGCACCTGTTGCTCGCGATCCTGGCGCAGCCGGACGACCCCGCGGCGGGCGTCCTGATCGGGATGGGCCTGGACCGCGAGACGGCGCGGCGGGCGGTGGTGCGGCTGGTCGGGCCGGGCGGCGACGCCGAGGCGCTGGCCTCGATCGGAGTGGATCTGGACGCCGTCCGGGCGGCGGTGGAGTCGGAGTTCGGGGAGGGGGCGCTGGACGTGCCGGCCGGGGACGGGCCGCGGCGCCGCGGCTGGTTCAGGGCGGCGGAGTCGAAGCCGGCCCGCGCCCGGTTCAGCGCCCGGGCGAGGAAGGTGCTGGAGCTCTCGCTGCGCGAGTCGTTGCGGCTGAAGTCCGGTCAGATCGCGGTGGGGCACCTGCTGCTCGGGGTGCTCCGGGAGGGGGAGGGCTTCGGGGCCAGGGTGATCGTCGACCACGGGCTGGATCCGCGGGCGGTGCGCCGGGCGGTCGAGGCGGAGCTGGGGTGAAGCGCGGGCTTCGACGGTGCGTCGGTTGCGTCGCCAATCGGTGTGTACGACGTGAATGAAGGAGATTGGCCGTCAACTGGCCGGTTGAGGCCAATGTCTGAATCGATATGATCGGACCAAAGCGTGAACCGATCAGCCGCCCGGAGACGTTTCGCGACGTCTCCGGGCGGTCTCGTATGCGCCCGACCAGCAGTCGGCGGCCGTATCCGTTGCCGACCCGCCGCCCGCGCCGCCGCCGACGTTGCCGAGGATCGCACCGATGAGAGAAGCCACCAGCCCCGACGGCCGGCCGAGCCGACGGCCCGCGCCGCGCACCGCCGCCCTGACCGCGGCGGCCGTCCTGCTGGCGGTCGCCGCCGCACCGGTCGGGGTCACCCGGGCGCTGGGCGCGCACCAGCCGCTCACCGCCCTCGCGGTGGCCGCGGTCACGGTGCTCTGGCTGATCGCGGTCGGACTGGCCTCGGCCGGTGCCGAACGCTCCCGCCGACTGGCCGAGGAGCTCGCCGCGCAGCACGAGGAGACGATGGCGGCGCTGGTCGCCGCCGGTGCCGCCCGACAGGCCGAGGTGGCGGCCCTGGACCGGGCCGGAGCGGCCGGTGCCGAACGGGACGCAGCCCGGGCCGAGCGGGTCAGGGCCGAGGACGAGGTCACCGCCGTCCACGGGGAACTGACCCGGCTGCGGGAGGAGATCGCGGCCGAGCGGGCCGGCTTCGAGGCTGAGCGGGACAAGGTCGAGGCGGAGCGCGTCGAGCTGGAGCGGTTGACCGGGGGCGTGCTGCCGGACGTGGTGGAGCGGCTGCGCGGCGGCGCGTCCGTGGACAGCGCGCTGGCCGCCCACCGGGGCCACCCCCAGCACGCGCTGCTGCGCGCCGTCGCCGAGGAGGTCGGCCGGGGCGAGCGGCTGCGCGCCGCCGCGCTCGCGGTCTGCGCGACGGCTGCCGGCCGGGTCCAGGCGCTGGCCACGAGCATGCATGCCGAGCTGCGCGAGATGCAGCACCGGCACGACGAGGAGGTCCTCGGGGACCTGCTGCGGCTGGACCACTCGACCGCCCAGGCGGGTCGGATGGCCGACAGCATCGCGGTGCTCACCGGCGCCCGCTCGGGCCGGCGCTGGGCCAAGCCGATCGCGGTGGAGTCGGTGCTGCGCGGTGCGCTCGGCCGGATCGGCGCGTACCAGCGGGTGCGGCTGCACAACGCCAGCTCGGCCGCGGTGGCCGGGTTCGCGGCCGAGGGCGTGATGCACGCGCTGGCCGAGCTGCTGGACAACGCCACCAACTTCTCCGCCCCGCCGGCGGAGGTGCACGTGTACGTCGAGGAGGTGCCGGCCGGTCTGGCGGTGACCGTCGAGGACAGCGGGTTGGGGCTGAGCGACAGCTGGCTGCGCCGGGCCGAACGGGCCGTCTCCGCCGAGCCCCTGGATCTGGCCACGCTGTCCGCCGGGACCCGGCTGGGGCTCGCGGTGGTCGGCTCGCTGGCGCGCAAGCACGGCCTGCAGATCTCCTTCCGGCCGTCGGCGCGCGGCGGTACGGGGGTGGTGATGCTGATCCCGCAGCAGCTGGTCTCGCACCCGGCTCCGGCGTCCGAGCCGGCGCCCGTGGCGGTCCGCCCGCCCGCCGGGGAGCAGGTGCGCCCCGCGCTGACCCCGGCGCGCCCGGCGCCCGCACCGCTGCCGCCGGTGCCGGCCGGGCCGTCGGCCCCGGTGGGCGTGCCCGTACCGGCCGTCCCCGTGCCTGCCGTCGCGGTGCCTGCCGTCGCGGTGCCGGTCGGGGCCGTGCCCGCCGTGCCCGCCCAGGGCGCCCCGGCGCCGGCCGCCCCGGCCCGCCTGACCGAGAGCGGTCTGCCGCAGCGCCGCCGCGGCCAGACCCTCACCACGACCACCCCCGCCGCCGCGACGACCCCCACCCGGGCCTCCGCCCGGAGCGCCGTGGCCCCGGCGCCCGCGGTGAAGCCCGTGCCGGCCGACGCGGCGACCGCCGCGGCCAGGTTCGGCGCCTTCCGCAAGGCCGCCCGGCAGGCCGCCGACCAGCTCTCCGCGGCCCCGGCACCCACGGCCCCCGACACCGACACCGACACCGACACCGACACCACGCCCGACGCTTCCCCCGTCACCGAGAAGGACTCCTGATGAGCAGCGCCACTGACCGTGACCTCGACTGGCTGTTGGAAAACCTGCTGGCGGCGACCCCCGGCACCCGGCACGCCCTGGTGCTCTCCGCCGACGGTCTCAAGCTCTGCCACACCGACGGGCTGAGCACCGACCAGGCCGACCAGCTGGCCGCGATCTCCTCCGGTCTGCAGAGCCTGGCGCACGGCGCCTCGATCGAGTTCGGTGACGGCAGCGGCGGCGTCCGGCAGTCGATGACCGAGTTCCACGGCGGCATCCTGTGCATCGTGGCGGCGGGCGAGGGCGCGCACCTCGCGGTGGTCACGGACGACGACGCGGACGTCGGCGTGGTCGGCCACAACATGCACGGCCTGATCGAGCAGATCGGCGTCCACCTGAGTGCCCCGGCCCGTGACGGGGCGGAGCCGGAGGAAGTGGGCGCCGTGCCGCAAGAGAGCGCCGGGGCATGAACGCCGGGCCGGTCCTGCCGGGTCGTGACGACGATCCGGACCGCCTCTACACGATCACCCGGGGGCGCAGCCGTGCTCCGGAGAACGCCTTCGACCTGGTCACCCTGATCGTCGCCGAGCGGGTGCCGGCGCCGGGGATGCAGTCGGAGCACGCCCGGATCCTGCGGATGTGCGAGGCCCCGACGGCCCTGGTGGAGGTGGCCGCGGAGCTGGCGCTGCCGATCTCGGTGGTGAAGATCCTGCTCGGCGACCTGCTGGAGTCCGGGGCGGTCACCGCCCGCCACCCCCGGTTCGCGCCGACCAAGGCCCGGCTGCCCGATCTCGACACGTTGAAGCAGGTGCTGCATGGCCTCCAACGGCTCTGACCCGGTGCTCCCCGGCACCGACCCGGCCCCCACGGCCCCCACGGCCCCCACGGCCCCCACGGCCCCCGACCCGGCCCCCGGCACCGACCCGGCCCCCGCGGGCACGGACCCGGCCCCCGGCGCCGGTCGCACCCCGTTGCGGGCGACGGCCGACAACGCGCTGAAGATCGTCGTGGTCGGCGGGTTCGGGGTGGGCAAGACGACCCTGGTGGGTTCGGTCAGTGAGATCCGTCCGCTGAACACCGAGGAGGTCATGACCAGGGCGGGTGAGGGCGTCGACCCGGCCGGGGCCTGGGGCAAGCGCTCCACCACGGTGGCGTTCGACTTCGGCCGGATCACCCTGTCGGCGAGCCAGGTGCTGTACCTGTTCGGTGCCCCCGGGCAGGAACGTTTCTGGTTCCTCTGGGACCGTCTCTTCAGCGGCGCGCTGGGCGCGGTCGTCCTGGTGGACACCCGCCGGCTGGAGGAGTCCTGGTACGCGATCGACCGGCTGGAGCACCACGGCACGCCGTTCATCGTGGCCCGCAACAACTTCGGCGAGCAGACCCACTCCCTGGAGCAGGTCCGGGAGGCGCTCGACCTGCCCGCCGAGGTGCCGTTGGTGGACTGCGACGCCCGGGACCGCGAGTCCGGCAAGCAGGTGCTGATCGCGCTGGTCCGCCATCTGACCGCCCTGGCGGAGGCCGCCGGCGAGCCCCCGGTGCCGGTCGGCGCCCCGGCCGGCCTCGAAGCCGGCGAGGCCCCCGCCGCGGAAGCCGCCGAAGCCGCCGAAGCCGTCGAGGCCCCCGAAGCCCCCGTCACCCCGGAGTACGAGGAGAGCACCCCGTGACCGAGCCCGCCGCCACCCCGCCCCCGGGCTGCCCGGCGCACGCCGGGGCCGCCCCGCTGTACGGGCCGCGCTTCCAGACCGACCCGGCCCAGCTGTACCGCGAGCTGCGCACCGCGCACGGCCCGGTCGCCCCGGTCGAGCTGGCCGGCGGCGTGCCCGCCTGGCTGGTCATCGGCTACCGCGAGCTGCAGCTGGTGACCGGCCAGCCGCAGCTGTTCGGCCGCGACTCCAGCCGCTGGAACGCCTGGGAGACCCTGCCCGAGGACTGGCCGCTGAAGCCGATGATGGCGCCCGTGCCGTCGATCCTGTACGCCGAGGGCGAGGAGCACGTGCGCCGCTCCCGGGCGGTGACCGACGCGCTGGCCGAGGTCGACCCGTACGAGCTGCGCAAGCACTCCGAGGAGATCGCGGACCGGCTGATCGACGGGTTCGCCGGTCGCGGCGAGGCCGACCTGGTCGCCGAGTACGCGCACCGGATGCCGCTGCTGGTGCTGTGCCGGGTGCTCGGTCTGGACGAGGAGCAGGCGCCGCAGCTGATCGCGGCGCTGCTGGCCATGCTGGACGGCGGCCCGGACGCCCCGGCGGGTGCGCAGCGGCTGCTGGAGCTGATGCTGGACCTGGTGCGGGAGAAGTCCGAGCACCCGGGCGGGGACGTGGCCTCGCGGATGCTGGCGCACCCGGCCGGGCTGACGCACGAGGAGGTGATGCGCGACCTGCGGGTGCTGCTGATCGCCGGTCACCAGCCCTCGTCGTACTGGATCTCCAACGCGCTGCGGCTGATGCTCACCGACGAGCGGTTCGCCGCCTCACTGGCGGGCGGCCGGCGCAGCATCAGCCAGGCGCTGAACGAGGCGCTCTGGGAGGACACCCCGACGCAGATCTTCGCGGGCCGCTGGGCGGTCCGGGACACCCAGTTGGGAGGTCAGCGGATCGCCGCGGGGGACATGGTCCTGCTGGGCTTCGCCGGGGCGAACGCGGACCCGTCGGTGCGTCAGGCGGACGGCCGCCCGGCCGAGGGCAACCGCGCGCACATGAGCTACTCGTACGGTGAGCACGGCTGCCCGTTCCCGGCGCAGGAGGCGGCCGAGGTGATCGCCACCACGGCGATCGAGGTGCTGCTGGACCGGCTGCCGGACCTCCGGCTGGCGGTGGCCGAGCACGCTCTGGTGTGGCGGCCGTCGGCCTGGGTGCGCGGGCTGGTGGCGCTGCCGGTCTCGTTCACCCCCGGCCATCCGGCCTGATCGCATCCCCACGTCCCGCCCCAGTCAAGGAGATCCCCGTCGATGACCGCTGCCCCGGCCCCGATAGCCCTCGATCCGCTGGCCCGTGACTCCGCCACCGAGGGCGCCCTGTTGCGGTCCGCCGGCCCGGTGGCGCCGGTGGTGCTGCCCGGCGGGGTCTCCGCCTGGGCGGTGACCCGGCACGCCGAGGCCCGCGACCTGCTGACCGACGCCCGGCTGGTGAAGGACGCCGCGCACTGGGCGGCCTTCCAGCGCGGGGAGGTCCCGAAGACCTGGCCGCTGATCGGCCTGGCGGTGCCGGGTCCGAGCATGGTGACCACGGACGGCGCCGCGCACCGGCGGCTGCGGGCGCTGGTGGCGCAGGCCTTCACCCCGCGCCGGGTGGAGCTGATGCGCCCGCGGGTCGAGCGGATCACCGGCGCGCTGCTGGACGCCCTGGCGGCGGGGGAGCCGCTGGTGGACCTCAAGTCGGCGTTCGCCTTCCCGTTGCCGATGACGGTGATCTGCTCGCTGCTGGGCGTTCCGGAGTCGGACCACGCCGTGCTGCGCGACCTGTACGAGCGGTTCTTCGGCATCAAGCCGGACCCGGGGGGCATCCAGGCGACCATCGCGGGGCTGAACGCCTTCGTGAACGACCTGGTGGCGCAGCGCCGTTCGGTGCCCGGGGACGATCTGGCGAGCGTGCTGCTGGCGGCGGACACCGAGGGCGGGGCGCTGACCGACGCGGAGGCGGCGGCCACCCTGCGGGTGATCATCGCGGCCGGCCACGAGACCACGGTGAACCTGATCGGCAACGCGGTGCGGGCCCTGCTGACGCACCCGGACCAGTTGGAGCTGGTGCGTTCGGGCCGGGTGTCCTGGGACGCGGTGGTGGAGGAGTCGCTCCGCTGGACGCCGCCGACCAGCAACTTCCTGTTCCGCTTCGCGGCGGAGGACATCGCGGTCGGCGACGTGGTGATCCCGGCCGGCGAGCCGGTGCTGGTGTCGTACAACGCGATCGGCCGGGACCCGTCGCAGCACGGGGTCACGGCGGAGCTGTTCGACGTCACCCGGGACCCGATCCGCCACCTGTCCTTCGGCCACGGCCCGCACGTCTGCCCGGGTTCGCCGCTGGCCCGGTTGGAGGCCGGGGTGGCGCTGCCGGCGCTGTTCGAGCGGTTCCCCGGGCTGTCGCTGGCGGTCCCGGACGAGCAGCTGCGGCCGAGTCCGTCGCTGGTGGTGAACAGCCTGCTGGAGCTGCCGGTCCGGCTGTACTGACGGCGCGCCGCGAGCGGCCCCGTCCGGGTCCCCGGGCGGGGCCGCGGGTGTTCCCGGGGGTGCTGGTGCGCCGGGGGTGCCGCCGGGCGTGTCGTGGTCACGACCGGGTGAAGGTCGGGCGTGGACCTTGGCGGGGGCCGGTGGCTGCGTTAACGTCGTCGAATCGATTGCTCGGACGCTCGTCCGAGATCTCGGCGGAACCATCTCCGGTACAGCGCAATGTCGTTCAGCCCACAGCCCGGCAGCACGCCCTGGCGAGGAGGACCGCATTGACCCTCAACCCGACCGCGCCGTCCACGAGTTCACGCCGCCGCCTGGTCGCCGTGCCCGCCCTGCTGGCGGCCCTGGCCCTGACCGCGGCCTGCTCCAACAGCTCCGGCGGTTCGGGTGGCGGCGGTGACGGAGCCGCCCCGTCGCTGACCGGCGACTGTGCCAAGTACCAGCCGTACGCGGGGCATTCGGGCACCACGGTGACGATGTTCGCCTCGATCCTGAGCCCGGAGTCGGACAACCTGGAGAAGTCCTGGGCCGAGTTCAGCAGATGCACCGGCATCAAGATCAGCTACGAGGGCTCGAACGACTTCGAGTCCCAGCTGCCGGTCCGGGTGGCCGGCGGCAACACCCCGGACTTCGCGATCGTCCCGCAGCCCGGCCTGCTGGCGCAGATGGTGAAGAGCGGCAAGGTGGTGAAGCCGCCCGCGCAGACGGTCAGCAACGAGGACCGCTGGAGCCCGGTGTGGAAGACCTACGGCTCGGTCAACGGCACGTTCTACGCGGCGCCGATGAGCGCCAACATGAAGTCGCTGGTCTGGTACTCGCCGAAGGCCTTCCGGGCGGCCGGGTACGAGGTGCCGAAGACCTGGGCGGACCTGATGGCGCTCAGCGACCGGATCGCCAAGGCCGGCGCCACCAAGCCGTGGTGCGGCGGCATCGCCTCCGGCACTGCGACCGGCTGGCCGGCCACCGACTGGCTGGAGGAGGTGGTGCTGGGCACGTACGGCGGTGACGTCTACGACCAGTGGGTGGGCCACAAGGTGAAGTTCTCCGACGAGAAGATCACCACGGCGATGCGGACCGTGGCCGACTGGATGCAGAACCCGGCCTGGGTCAACGGCGGCTACGGCGACGTCAAGTCGATCGCCACCACGACCTTCCAGGACGCGGGCGCGCCGATCCTCAGCGGCAAGTGCGCGATGCTCCAGCAGGCCTCGTTCTACAAGGCGCAGTGGCCCAAGGACACCAAGGTCGGCCCGGACGGCGACGTCTTCGCCTTCCAGCTGCCGGCGGTGAACCCGGCCGTCCCCAACCCGGTCGAGGGCGGTGGCGAGTTCCTGGCCGCGTTCGCGAACCGGCCCGAGGTGCAGGCGGTGCAGAACTACCTGTCCAGCTCGGAGTGGGCGAGCAGCCGGGTGCGGACCGCGACCGGCTGGGTCTCGGCCAACCAGGGCGTGGACAAGAGCCTCTACACCGATCCGGTCGACCGGCTGTCGGCGGACGCGCTCACCGACCCGGCGGCGACCTTCCGCTTCGACGGCTCCGACCTGATGCCGGCCGCCGTCGGCGCGGGGCAGGAGTGGAAGTCGCTGACGGCCTGGTTCGCGGAGGGGCAGTCGATCCAGAAGACCGCGGCCGACATCGACGCCGCCTGGCCGCAGTAGCCGCCGGGGTGCGGAGGCCGGTGGTGGCCGCCGCACCAGCGTCCCGCACCGGCGTCCACACCGGCGTCCACACCGGCGTCCCGCCACAGCACCGCCGGCGCACCGGCGGGCGGCGGCCGCACCGGCGCCGGCCCGACCGGGCGCCACCAGGACCACCTGTCGAGGGCGGTGCGGGGCCACCCACCCGCACCGCCCGCCCCCTTCCCCGAGCACCAGGAGGGACGCACAGCCATGTCCGTACCCGCAACCCCGTCACCGTCCGCCGCGCTCGCCTCCGGCGCGTGGGGCGACGCGGCGGTCAAGTTCGGCAACAGCCTCGGCGCCGTGGCGGGCTTCCTCGGCATCCTGCTGCTGGTGTTCCTCGCGGCCGGCCGGGCCCGGGGCCGGCTCTCCCGCCCGCTGGCGGTGGCGGTCTTCCTCGGCCCGGCCGTGGTGCTGCTGTCGGTGGGCCTGGTGGTGCCGCTGGTCCGGACCGTCTACCTGAGCCTGCAGAACGACGACGGCACCCGGTTCGTCGGCGGGGAGAACTTCGGGTGGGCGCTCAGCACCGACTCGGTGCAGAAGGTGCTGGTCACCACGCTGCTGTGGCTGGTGGTCGCCCCGCTGGTGGCGACCGGGCTGGGGCTGGTGCTGGCGCTGCTGGTGGACCGGATGCGCGGCCAGGCGGTGTACAAGTCGCTGATCTTCATGCCGATGGCGATCTCGCTGGTCGGCGCCTCGATCATCTTCAAGTTCGTCTACGAGTCGCGCGGCGCGGGGCAGCCGCAGATCGGCCTGCTCAGCCAGCTGGCGATCGCCGCGGGCTGGGACGATCCGCCGAACTGGATGCTCTCGCAGCCGCTGAACACCTTCCTGCTGATGGCGGTGATGGTCTGGGTGCAGACGGGCTTCGCGATGGTGGTGCTGTCGGCGGCGATCAAGGCGATCCCGCACGAGGTGACCGAGGCGGCCCGGCTGGACGGTGCGGGCGGGGTGCGGCTGTTCTGGTACGTCACCGTGCCGATGATCCGCACCACGCTGGTGGTGGTGCTGACCACCATCATGATCATCACCCTGAAGGCCTTCGACATCGTCCGCACCATGACCGGCGGCAACTTCGGCACCCAGGTGCTGGCCAACGAGATGTACTCGCAGTCCTTCGTGCAGTTCAACACCGGCCGGGGCGGCGCCCTGGCGGTGATCCTCTTCCTCGCAGTGCTGCCCCTGGTGGCCTACAACATCGTCCAGCTGCGGAAGGAGCGTCGGGTCCGATGAGCGGACGCATCACCGACAAGCGCGTGCGCGCCCCGCACGGCAGCCCGGTCCGGAAGGCCTTCAGCAGCCCGTTGGCCTCGGTCTTCGTGATCGCGGTGACCGTCCTGTGGACGATCCCGACCCTGGGCCTGCTGGTGACCTCGCTGCGCCCCAAGCAGGACGTCACCGCGAACGGCTGGTGGAACGCCCTGCTCCACCCGGACCTCGGGCTCGACAACTACCACACGGTGCTGTTCGAGGGCGGCTTCGGCGTCTCGACCGGACTGATGCCCTTCCTGGTCAACTCGCTGGCGATCAGTGTCCCGGCCACGCTCTTCCCGCTGGTGCTGGCCGCGATGGCGGCCTACGGGCTGGCCTGGGTGAGGTTCCGGGGGAGCGACACGGTGTTCTTCGCCGTGTTCGCGCTCCAGGTGGTTCCGATCCAGATGGCGCTGATCCCGCTGCTGCGGCTGTTCTCCGGGGGCGCGCACCTCGGCTCGCTGACGCTGGTCCCGGCGGTGGACCTGAAGGGCAGCTACGCGCCGGTCTGGCTGGCGCACACCATGTTCGCGCTGCCGCTCGCGGTGTTCCTGCTGCACAACTTCATCGCCCAGCTGCCGCGCGACCTGATGGAGGCGGCGGTGGTGGACGGCGCCTCGCACTTCAAGATCTTCCGGTCGATCGTGCTGCCGCTCTGCACCCCGGCGCTGGCCTCGTTCGCGATCTTCCAGTTCCTCTGGGTCTGGAACGACCTGCTGGTCGCGCTCACCTTCGCCGGCGGCACGCCGGAGGTGGCGCCGATGACGGTCCGGCTGGCGCAGCTGTCCGGGTCCTTCGGCGGGCGCTGGGAGCTGCTGACGGCCGGGGCGTTCCTGTCGATCATCGTGCCGCTGATCGTCTTCTTCAGCCTGCAGCGCTACTTCGTCCGGGGGCTGCTGGCCGGATCGGTCAAGGGGTAGCCGGGGGCGGACGGGTGGTCAGGGGGTTCTGAACGCGTTCAGAAGTGATTTTTGAACTTGTTCAGAATGGTCTACAGTCGGCTGCATCCGCGGTGCCGGGAGCGCCGCCGGCGGGCTGCCCCCGGGGCGGCTTCCGCATGCCCACCGACCACTGAGGGGGACTCATGTCCGGTCCGTCCACGCCCGCGTCCGAGCCCGACCGGCCGTCCGCGTCCACGCCCGCGTCCGAGCCCGACCAGCCGTTCGGTCCGGCGTCCGGCCCGGTCGGCGCCTCCGTGCCCGGCCCGCACTGGGGGGCTGGCGCACCCGTCCCGTCCTCCTCCCTCTGGCTGCGCCCGAGCGACCCCGGGCGCAAGGCGGCCGCCACGCCCCGCGTCCTCCTCCTCGCGCTGCTCACCGGGCTGCTGACGTCCTGGCTGCTGAACGACGGCCTCGGCGCCAACCTGCTGGTCTGCGCTGCCGGCACCGCCGCCGCGGCGGGTCTGGCCGCCCGTGCGGCGGGCCGCCGCATCCGGCCCTGGACGGTCGTGTGGAGCCTGCTCGCCGCCGCCCTGCTCGTCGTCCCGGCGCTCTGGGAGGCGGGCTGGCCCGTGACGCTGGCCGTCGTGTGCGCGCTCGGACTGGCCTCGCTCGCGCTGCACGGCGGCCGCCGCTGGCCGGGCGTCCTGCTCCCGCTGCCCGCGATCCTCTGGCAGCTGCCGCCGGGGGTGCTCTGGCTCGTCGACGGCCTGCGCGGCCGGAGCCTGCCCGGCCGCGGCCGGATCGTGCCGGTGTTCAAGGCGCTCGCGGTCGCCGCCGTCCTGCTCACCGTCTTCGGCGTGCTGTTCGCGGGCGCCGACGCCGCCATGGCGGACCTGCTCTCCGGGCTCAGCCCCAGCCTCGACCTCGACCGGGTGCCGCTGCGCTTCGTGCTGTTCGTGCTCGGGGCGCTCACCGCGCTCGGGTTCGCCCACATCGCGGCTGGCCCGCGACGCTGGGACCGCACGGTCGTCCGGCCCGGCCGGGCCCGGGGCCGGCTGGAGTGGGCCCTGCCGCTGGTCGCGCTCAACCTGATGTTCGGCGTCTTCGCGGTGATCCAGGCCGTGGTCGTGCTCGGCGGTGCGGACGCCGTCCTGCGCAACACCGGGATGAGTCGCTCCGAGTACGCCCGGCAGGGCTTCTGGCAGCTCAGCGCGATCACCGTGCTGACCCTGGCCGTGGTGGCGGTCGCCAAGCGCTGGGCGCCGCGCGCCACCCCGGCCGACCGGCGGGTGGCGCGGATCCTGCTCGGCGCGCTCTGCCTGCTCGCCCTGGTCGTGGTCGCCTCGGCGCTCGGCCGGATGTGGTTCTACGTCGACGCCTCCGGGCTGACCAGGCTGCGGCTCTGGGTCCTGGTGGTGGAGGGCTGGCTCGGCGTCGTCTTCCTGCTGCTGATCACCGCGGGCCTGACCCGCGGGGCCGGCTGGCTGCCGCGCGCCGTGCTCCTCAGCGGCATGCTGTCGGTCGCGGCCTACGGGCTGGCCGGCCCGGACGCGATCATCGCGGAGCAGAACGTCTCCCGGTACGAGCGGGCGCTCGCCGCCGACCCGCAGACCGCGCGGATCGACCTGCGCAACGTCCGCGACCTCTCGGCCGACGCGGTGCCCGCGCTGGACCGGCTGCCCGGCGCCCAGCGGACCTGCGCGCTGCAGGTGATCGCGGCGGACCTCGCGGACCACCCGAAGCCCTGGTACGCCGCCGGCGCCTCGGCCGCCCGGGCCCGGGAGATCCTGGCGCAGCGGCCCGCGGTGGAGCGGCCGACGGGCGGGCGTAGTGCCTGCGAGCAGGCCGGGATGCCGTTCGAGGACATCTGGTACTGACGCCGGGGCCCGCACCGCCGGTGAGGGTGGGGGAAACGGCCGGGCCGGCCGGGAGCGTGGTGCTCCCGGCCGGCCCGGTGGCGGTGTGCCGCGGCGGGTGGTGGCCCGCGGTGCGGTGCGGCGGGGCTCAGTGCATCGCGACGCCGGCGGTCTGGCTGGGCAGGTCGCTGGCCTTGGCCTTGATCACGAAGACCGCGACGATCAGCGCCAGCCCGGCGAGCACGGCGCCCACGATGAACCCGTGCGAGATGCCCTGGGCGAGGACGGAGTTGGCGGCCTCGGTGCCCTTCGGGAACTCGTGGTGCTGCTGGAAGTAGGCCAGCTGGTCCGGAGTGGCCGACGACATGAAGCCGGGCGCCTGGGCCTTGCCCTCGGCGGTGGCGTAGTGCGCGAAGACCGTGGTCAGGATCGACAGGCCGAGCGAACCACCGATCTGCTGCATCGAGTTGAGCAGACCGGACGCGGCGCCGGTCTCCTCCCCGGCCACACCCGCGACCGAGAGCAGCATCACCGGGACGAAGATCAGGCCCATGCCGAAGCCGAAGATCACCGTGGGGCCGAGCACCCCGTCGACGTAGCCGCTGTCCTTGCTCATCTGGGTGAGCCAGGTGAGGCCGACGGTGACCAGCAGCGCGCCGCCCGCCATGAACGGCTTCGGGCCGTACTTGGCCTGGAGGGAGGAGGCGAGCTGCGCCGCGATGATGATCGCCACGCTGATCGGGAGGAAGGAGACGCCGGCCTTCAGCGGGCTGTAGCCGAGCGGGCCCTGCACGAAGAGCGTGATGTAGAAGAAGATGCCGAACATGGCCGCGGCCAGGCAGAGCATCATCACCAGGCCGCCGGTGCGGTTGCGGTCGGCGAACAGGTGCAGCGGGGTGATCGGCTGGTCGGTGCGCCGCTCGATCACCAGGAACGCGGCCAGCAGCAGGGCGCCGGCGGCGAACGAGCCGAGCGTGACGCTGTCCGACCAGCCGTCCGAGGCGGCCCGGATGAACCCGTAGACCAGACCGACCAGGCCCAGCGTCGAGGTCAGCGCGCCCGGCAGGTCGAAGCGGCCCGCGGTGCGCTCGGACTCGGCGATGTAGCGGGGTGCGGCGAGCGCGATCAGGGCCGCGATCGGCACGTTGACGAAGAAGACCCAGCGCCAGTCCAGGTACTCGGTGAGCAGACCGCCGGCCAGCAGGCCGATCGCGGCGCCCGAGCCGGCCACCGCCGAGAACACGCCGAACGCCTTGTTGCGTTCCGGCCCCTCCTCGAAGTTGGTGGCGATCAGTGCGAAGGCCGTCGGTGAACAGATCGCGCCGCCGATGCCCTGGAGCGCGCGGGCCGCGAGCAGCATGCCGCCGTCCTGGGCGAAGCCGCCGAGCAGGGAGGCGAAGCCGAACAGCAGGGTGCCGAAGATGAACACCCGGCGGCGGCCGAGGATGTCGCCGGCGCGCCCGCCGAGCAGCAGCAGCCCGCCGAAGGTCAGCGTGTAGGCGTTGATGACCCACGACAGGTTGGTGGTGGAGAAGTTCAGCGCGTCCCGGATCTGCGGCAGCGCGATGTTCACGATGGTGGCGTCGAGCACCACCATCAGCTGGGTGGCCGCGATGACGGTCAGGGTGATGCCCTTGCCCCGGCCCTTCCCGCTCTGCGGTGGTGAGGTCTTGCTGAGTGTGTCGGAGATAGCCACGTGTTTGCCCCCTGCTGGCTATGTGCCTGGCTGTGTGCTGGGTGCTGCGTCCGCTGCGGACCGAGTGGTCCGGCGTGTCCCGCGTGTCCCGCGTTCTGGGTGCGGGCTGGCGCGGGCTAGGAAGGAACGGGATCGTTCACTAATCTGGACGATATCCTGGTTCCAATTGTGAACGCAAGCGTTCTCTAAGGGTGGTGGCGATGGAGCGGCTTGTGCGGCGCCTGACGGCGGACCGGGCGACCGGGAGGGCGGGCTCCCGCGCGCCGGAGGCGGGGGAGTCGCCCCCGCGGCCCGCGGCGCAGCCTGCCCCTGTACCCGTGCCCCACTGCCCGGTTCAGGTCGCCCGCGAGGCCCTCGCGCGGCCGGGCCGGCGGCGGGGGAAGGAGTTGGAGAACGCGATCTTCGAGGCCGCGCTCGACCAGCTCACCTCCGGCGGGTACGCGCGGCTGACGATGGAAGGGGTCGCCGGCGCGGCGCGGACCGGGAAGGCCGCGCTCTACCGGCGCTGGGCGTCCAAGGACGAGCTGGTCATCGACGCCCTGGACGCCACTCTGCCACGCCCCTACGACACCCCGGACCTCGGGTCCGCCCATCGTGAATTGCTCCAGCTCATCGAGGGGTTCACCGGGGCGATGGGCTCGCGGCCGGGCGCCGCCATCCAGGTGCTGATGGGCGAGATCGACCATGAACGGGCCGAGGTGTTCAAGGAGTTCATCACCCGGCGGGTGATCGAGCCGACCACGGAGACCATCCTGGCGATCCTGCGCCGGGGCGCCGAACGCGGTGACGTCCGGCCCGGCGCGGCCACCCCGGTCGTCGCGGACGTCGTCCCGGCGATGCTGCTCTACCAGGTGAAGATCTGCGGTCGGCGCAACCTCGGGCCGGAGTACGTGGCCCGGCTGGTGGACGACGTGCTGCTGCCGATCATCCGGGTCTGAGCGGGGACGGCGGGGGTAGCGGGAGTAGCGGGAGTAGCGGCGGGACGGGCGGGAGCGGCGGGTGTAGCGGCGCGACCGGCGGGCCGGGCGGGACCGGCAGGCGGCGGGGGTGGTGGGAGCGGCGGGAGCAGCGGGAGCAGCGGGCCGGTGGGTCCTGCGGCGGGCTTAGGCTGGATGTCGCCAGGGCGGACGAGTCGTTCGCGGCGGGTCCGCTCTCCCGGCGGCCCGCTCTCCCCGCGGGTCCGCTCTCCCGGCGGGTCCGTTCGTCGGGTCCGGCCCGGCGAGCCCGTCCACCCCTCCTCCCGCCGAACGGAAGCCCCCGATGCCCATCGTCCCGCCGACGCACTCCGTCGAGCGCTCGCTCCGCCGCGCCGGCGCCAGGATCGTCGTCGGCCTGGACGAGGTCGGGCGCGGCGCCTGGGCCGGCCCGGTCACCGTGGGGGCCGCCGTCACCGGTCTGCGCAGGGCCCCGGAGGGGCTGACCGACTCCAAGCTGCTCACCGAGCTGCGCCGCCGCGCGCTGGCCCCGGTCCTGGCCGACTGGGTCACCGCGTACGCGCTCGGCCACGCCTCGCCGCAGGAGTGCGACGAGCTCGGCATGACGGCGGCGCTGCGGCTGGCCGCCGTCCGGGCCCTGGAGGCCCTGCCGGTCGAGCCCGACGCGGTGATCCTGGACGGCAAGCACGACTACCTGGGCGGCCCCTGGCGGGTGCGCACCGTGATCAAGGGCGACCAGTCCTGCATCTGCGTCTCCGCCGCCTCGGTGCTCGCCAAGGTCCACCGCGACGGCCTGATGGCCGAACTCGGCGAGGCGCACCCCGAGTACGGCTTCGCGGACAACGCCGGCTACCCGTCCCCGGTGCACCGGGCGGCCCTGGAGGAGCACGGCCCCACCGAGCAGCACCGGCTCTCCTGGGCGTACCTGGACGGGCTGCCGAAGTGGCGTCACCTGAAGCGCGTCCGGGAGGTTCCGGGTGCGCGCGAAGACTCCGCCGACGAACAGTTGACGCTCGGTTTCTGACGGTCCGTCGGAATTGCCCCGGGTGGGGGTGCCGACTCCGTGGTGCCCGATGGGTGGGGCGCCCGTGCGCGTTCGACCGGCATTTGATAGATATCCGGGTATGCCTGTCTTCCCCGAGGAGCCGGAGATTCACGAGAGCCTCCCGGGCCCCGGCGTTCCCTTCCCCCGCGAGTCGGACGCACAAGCCCTCCACACGCCCGCCAGCAGCGGCGCCACCGCCACCGCACCCACCACCGTCGCCGCCGTGCCGGTGCCCGGCCCCCGTCCGGCACCGCCGCGCGCGGCACCCTCGCGCTCCGACCGCCCCGGTCCGCCGCGGCTCATCCCCAAGCCTGGGCCGGCGCCGCGCCGTCCCGCCGAGGCCGTGCCGCAGGTCGAGGTCCAGCGGGTCGCCGCGGCCCCGGCCCAGGCGCTGGACCGCGCGGACGAGGCCGTCGACCGGCTGCTGGACGCCGGCCGCGACCCGGGCCAGATCCTGGTGCTGACGCTCGGCGAGGCGCACCCCTGGCAGCAGCACGAGCTCTCCTTCGGAGAGGAGCGCTACTGGGCGCAACTCGCCGAGGGCGGTGACGTGTTCTACGCCGACGCCGGGCTGGCCCGGCCGGTGAGCCGCGAGGTGGTCGTCCTGGTCGCCAACGGCGGCCCGGCCGCCCGGGCCGCCGAGGCCTACACCGCGGCCCTCGGCCGCGCGACCGCCCTGCTCGTGGTCTGCGGGGAGGCCGGTCCGGCCGCCGCGGCCGGACGCCCGGGCAGAGCCTGAACCGACCGATCCACCCCGGGTCCGGTGCCGCACGGCACCGGACCCGGGGTCCGTCGTACCCGGGGTCCGTCTTCCGGGACCGTCGTACCGGGCGTCGTCGCCCGGACCGGCCGAGCCCGTGGCGGACCGCCCCCTCCCGTCGTCGCCCCGTCGGCTCTGCCGTGCCGCGGTCGTCCTGTCGGGTGGGGCGCCGTCGGCCGCGCCGGAGTCGCGGGCGGCCGGCCCGGGGCGGCGCGAGCGGTGTCGGGAGGTCAGCGGGTGCCGGTGCGGCGGGCCGGTTCGACGGCGGTGACCCGCGCCGGGGTCCACGGGTGCTCGGACTGGCGGGAGTGCTGCGACCGGTCGCTCCGCTGGGCCCGCTCGGGCGCCTGGTGCCGGGCGCGCTGGGCGCGCGGCGTCTCCAGGGCCGAGCGCGGGGGCAGCTCCGTCACGGTGTGCACCGGCCCGTCGGCCCATGAACCCGCGTGCGGATCGCGCCCGCTGCGGCCGTCCCCGAGGACCTGCCAACCCGCCGGGGTGAGGCCGACGTAGGAGCCGCAGCGCAGCCCGTGCAGCGCGGACGCGTCGCGGAGCGCCCACATCCAGGCGCCGTCCTGCTCCGTCCAGCCGGGTGCGCCCTCGCGGCAGCGCAGCAGTACGGCCGTGCGGGCCGGCCGGGCCAGCCGCAGGTCGTGCGGGGTGATCTGGCGCAGCTGGGTGAGCAGGGCGTTGCGGTGCTGCCAGCCGTCGGTGTCGTGCGGCCAGGGCGCGAACGAGGCCGAGGCGGCCAGGTGGTGCAACGCGTCGAGGACGGCGACCACGACCGTGCCCGGTTGCGGCAGGTGGCGCTGGTGCAGTTCCAGGACGAAGTCGCGCGGGTCGCGCAGCAACGGGATCCCCGAGGCGCTCCAGGTCTCCAGGTCCAGGAGCCGTCTGGGCGACGAACTCCGGGCGAGGGGATGCTGACCTCGGCCGATACCGTTGATCACGATCCTCCTTCCTGACCCACGGGCATGCGGGCGCCTGGGTACGACGAAGGCCGGGTCCAGCGGACCGGATTTCGGGTACGCGCCAATTCTCGCGGTAGTGGGGCCGGAGCGGCAACGATGAAATGATGAACGCCACCCGAAAGCCCATGTTCTGCCGGATATGTTCCAGGGCGGCCCGAGCCTCGCTCAGGCGGCGCCGGACCATGATCCGGGCGTCGCGTGAGCGCCCGGTGGACCGCCGTCCGTGCGGTGACCACTCCTTTTTCCGATCACGCCGTCCGGCGGGTCCGTGAGGCTCCGACTTTCTCCCTTCGTTAGGCCATTCGAGTGAGGGCGTGTCGGTGGGCGACCGCTGGTGTCACCCCTGCACGGCCAGCACCAGGGGCAGCACCGCGCTCGCCCCGGCCCGGCGCAGCAGCCGGGCGGCGACCGTGACCGTCCACCCCGAGTCGACCAGGTCGTCCACCAGCAGCACCGGCCCGCCGGCCGCGGCCACCGCCTGGGCGACCTCCGGCGGCAGCACCAGCGCGCCGGCCAGCGAGTGCAGCCGCTGGGCGCTGTTGCTGCGGGCGCCGTGCGGCGGCCGGCCGTCGGCGTACTCGATCCGGCCCAGCAACGGCATCCGCCCGATCTCGGCGATGCGCGCGCCGAGGCTGTCCACCAGGCGGGGCCTGGTGGACGAGGCCATCGTCACCACGCCCACCGGCCGTTCCAGCCGGGTGCCCTCCGCCGTCGCGGGCCCCGCCCAGCCGCCCGGGCCGCGGGCCCAGTCCGCCAGCACCGCCACCAGGGCGTCCACCGCCTCGCCGGGCACCGGCGCGTCCGGGGCCTGCTCGGCGAGCAGGGTGCGCAGCCGGGTGCCCCAGCCGATGTCGGAGAGCCGACCGAGCGCCCGCCCGTTCTCCGCCTGCTCGCCCGCCGGGATCCGGCCCTTCAGCGGCACGCCCACCGCGTCCATCCCGGTCGGCCAGAGCCGGCGCGGCTCGAAGCTGACGCCCGGGCGGCCGAGCGCGGCCCGGGCCGCCTCCAGCGCCGCGGCCGAGACCTCCGGGGTGTGCAGCGGCCCCGCGCAGTTGTCGCACCGGCCGCAGGGCCGGGCCTGGTCGTCGTCGAGCTGGCGGCGCAGGAACTCCATCCGGCAGCCGGTGGTCGACGCGTACTCGCGCATCGCCCGCTGCTCGGCCTCGCGGGAGGCGGCGACCTTGGCGTACCGGTCGGTGTCGTACGCCCAGCTCTGGCCGGTGGCCGTCCAGCCGCCCTTGACCCGGCGGACGGCGCCGTCCACGTCGAGCACCTTGAGCATGGTCTCCAGCCGGGTGCGGCGCAGGTCCACCCGGGGCTCCAGGGCGGCGGTGGAGAGCGGCCGGCCGGCTCCGGCCAGCGCGTCGATGGTGCGGCGGACCTGCTCCTCGGGCGGGAAGGCCAGCGAGGCGAAGTAGCGCCAGATCGCCTCGTCCTCGCGGCCGGGCAGCAGCAGCACCTCGGCCCGGTCGACGCCGCGCCCGGCCCGGCCGACCTGCTGGTAGTAGGCGATCGGCGAGCTGGGCGAGCCGAGGTGCACCACGAAGCCGAGGTCGGGCTTGTCGAAGCCCATGCCCAGCGCGGAGGTGGCGACCAGCGCCTTGACCCGGTTGGCCAGCAGGTCGGCCTCGGCGGTGCGGCGCTCGGCGTCCTCGGTGCGGCCGGAGTACGAGGCCACCGGGAAGCCCCGCTCGCGCAGGAAGGCCGTGACCTCCTCGGCCGCGGCCACCGTCAGGGTGTAGACGATGCCCGAGCCGGGCAGCCGGTCGAGGTGGTCGGCCAGCCAGGCCAGCCGGTGCGCGGGGTCGGGCAGGGCCAGGACGCCGAGGGTCAGGCTCTCCCGGTCGAGCGGACCGCGCAGCACCAGGGCGCGCTCGTCGGTGCCGCCGGTGCCGAGCTGCTCGGCGACGTCCGCGGTGACCCGGGCGTTGGCGGTGGCGGTGGTGGCCAGCACGGGGACGCCGGGCGGGAGCTCGGCGAGCATCGTGCGCAGCCGGCGGTAGTCGGGGCGGAAGTCGTGGCCCCAGTCCGAGATGCAGTGGGCCTCGTCGACCACCAGCAGCCCGGTGGAGGCGGCGAGCTTGGGCAGCACCTGGTCGCGGAAGTCGGGGTTGTTCAGCCGCTCGGGGCTGACCAGCAGGACGTCGACCTTCCCGGCGGAGACCTCGGCCTGGACCTCGTCCCACTCGTCGGTGTTGGCGGAGTTGATCGTCCGGGCGTGGATGCCGGCCCGGGCCGCCGAGTCGACCTGGTTGCGCATCAGGGCGAGCAGCGGGGAGACGATCACGGTGGGCCCCGCGCCGCGGGCCCTGAGCAGGGCGGTGGCGATGAAGTAGACCGCGGACTTCCCCCAGCCGGTGCGCTGCACGACGAGGGCGCGCCGGTGGTCGACCACGAGGGCCTCGATGGCCGTCCACTGGTCCTCGCGCAGGGCGGCCCCGGGCCCGGCGAGCTCGCGCAGGACGGCCTCGGCCCGCGCCCGGACCTCGGCGCGGTCGTCGGCGGTGGCGGTGGTGTGGTTCTCGGGCTGCTGCATGGCGTCCATGTAACCCCGAGCCGCCGACAAGGGGCGAATGCCGGGGTGGCGGAGGTGGTGGAGCCGGGATGTATTTCATCCGCTCTTCCGCTGAACGGGCGCTGACTTTCACCCGCAGGAGTGGCCGCGATGAGCGCCGAATGAGTGAAGCGAAAAAAGAGGGCGGAGTTATCCACAGGAAATGAGAAAGATCCGACGGGTCTTCCGGATTGCGCGACCCTTCCGGTCATGAACGCCATGAACAACGACCCCGTCGTCCTGTCCCTCGGCCCGGCCTCCGGCCACCGGCCGGTCACCCTGCGCGGCCCGGCCGACATGGCCGAGCTGCTCCCCTACCTCCTGGGGTTCTACCCCGACGACAGCATCGTGGCGGTCGGCCTCCAGGGCCCCGGCCTGCGCCAGGGCGGCGTGATCCGGGCGGACGTGCCGGATTCGCCCGAGCACTGGCCGGCGGCCGCGGACGAGACGGCCGCACTCCTGCTCGCCCTCTCCGAGCGCCACGGGGACCGCCCGCACCAGGTGCTCCTCTACCTCTGCCGGGACTCCACCGCCGCGCACGCCCCGCCGGCCGTGGAGGGCCTGCGTCCGTTGGCGGACGCCCTGCGCGCGGCCTTCGCGCGCAGGGGAGTGGCGGTCAAGGAGTCGCTCTGCGTCTCCGACGGCCGCTGGTGGTCCTTCCTCTGCCGCCGCGAGGGCTGCTGCGATCCGGCGGGCAACCCGGTCCACCGGGTGCCCGGCCCGGGCGCGGCGGCCGCCGCCGCGGCCTTCGCCGGACTCGCCCCGCGCGGCAGCCGCAAGGCGATTATCGGCGGGCTGGCGCCGGTCGGGCCGCCGGCCGCGGAGGCCCAGCGGGCGGCGCTCGCCCGGGCCGGCGCGGGGGCCGCCGCGGCCGGTGAGAGCCGGGGTCCGGCCGCTGCCGCGTCCCGGGAGCGGGGCGGCGAGCTGCTCGACCAGGTCTTCGCCGAGTTCGCGGCCGGCGCCCGCGAGGTCGACGAGGAGCGGGCGGCCCGGCTGCTGGTCGCCCTGCGCGACCGGCGCACCAGGGACCGCGGTGTGGAGTACAGCCGCCCCGCCGAGCTGGCGCCCGCCGAGCGGCTCTGGCGCTTCCTGGCCCGGCGCGCGGTGCCGCCCTACGAGGGCTGCGCGGTGGCCCCGCTGACTCTGCTGGCCTGGGCCTCCTGGGTCGCGGGGGACACCGCGACGGCCCGCGTGGTGCTCGGCCACGTCCTCCGGCTCGACCCCTCCTACCTACTGGCGGAGCTGCTGTACGAGTCCCTGAACGACGGCATGGCGCCCGACGGCCTGCTCGCGGCCGTCGAGGCGCAGCGCCGGCGGCGCGAGGCGGGCGGGCCCGCCCCGGCGCCGGTCGGCGAGCCCGCGCGGACCCCCGCGCCGGCGCCGACACCCGCCCGGGATCCGGACCTCGACGGGGAGCCGCCGGCCGCCACGGGCCCGGGCGGCGGGCCCGGTCCCTCGGGTGCCGGGCGCGGTCGCCGCGGCGCCAGGCGGAAGGCGGCCCGGGCCGGTCGGGCCGCCCGGGTCGCGTCGACGGAGGGCGGGCGCGGCGCCGCAGGTCCGTCCGCTCCCGACCCGGGCCCCTCCGGGGCGGCGCCGGAGCAGGCGGGCCCGGGGGCGCTCGCCCTGCTCCCGGTGCCCGGGCGCGCCCCGGGCGGACTCCGGGAGAGGTCCTCCCGGGGCCTGCGGCTCGGCCGGGCGTCGGCGGGCGGGTCGGCGGCCGCGCCGCACGCCGGCGGGCGCCACCGGTGCCGGGGCGTGCGGAGGGCGGCGAGGGGGGTCAGGCGTGCGCAGTGACCTCGGCTGCGGGCCGCCGCGGGCGGCCCGCAGCCGGGCCGCCCGGCTCGGCCGGGGGCCGCTACGCCTCGCCGTGCGCCATCTTGATCAGCCGGTCGAGGACCTTCCCGCCGCTCACCCGCAGGCCGTCGTGCTCCCATTCGTTGGTGACCCAGGTCCGCAGGCCGCGCACCGCGCGGGCGGTCTCCAGCGAGTCGGCGGTGTCCACGTACATGTCGTCGTGGTAGACCGCCGCCACGACGGGCACCGTGTTGGCGGCCAGCCGCGCCGGGTCGTACAGGTCCGGCCAGTCCGCGCGGGCGGCGAGCAGGTCCGCGGTCTCCTTCAGCGGGCGCAGCGCCGGATCGGTGTCGAACATCCAGGGGTAGATCATCTCCCCGGTGAACAGCACCGGGGCGTCGGAGTCCAGCGCGGCCCGGGCGTCGAACTGCGGGAACTCCTTGCGGACCCGCTCGGCGGCCCAGGCGGTGCCGCCGGTGTCCACCGAGCGCTGGCCGTAGATCGACTCGTGCAGCACGGCGTACAGCGGGCCCTCGGCGAAGGACGCCTTGGCCTGGACACCGGCCAGGAAGGTGTCGGAGAGCTCCGGGCCGTCCACTCCGTCCACCCAGGCCTCCTCCAGCAGGTGGTGGAGGGCGCCCGAGCCGCTGCCGCCGCCCAGCATCATCCCGAGGGCCTGGAAGGCCTCGACGGTCAGCCGGCCGCCGTCGGGAAGCGGCGCCGGGGCGGCCGCGAGGTGCGCCGCGATCCGCCGCACCGCCTCGACATCCTGCGGGAACCGTGCGTAGTGGTCCTCGTTCTTCCGGACGACCCGGGGGTAGGCGGCGCGGTAGACGTCGTCCGCCGAACTGCCGAGTCCGGCCAGACCGCCGGTGATGAAGGCTTCGGTCAGACCCTCGGGGGCGAGGGAGAGGTAGGTGAGGGTGCAGAAGCCGCCGAAGCTCTGGCCGAGCAGGCTCCAGCGCCGCTCCGCGCCGAGCAGCCGGTGCCGGATCAGCTCGGCGTCCCGCACGATCGAGTCCGCGCGGAAGTGCGCCAGGTAGTCGGCCTGCGCCCGGGGGCCGCCGCGCCGGGCGAGGGTCTGCCGGTTCGCGGGGGTGGACCGCCCGGTGCCGCGCTGGTCGAGCAGCAGCACCCGGTAGTCGTCGAGGGCGCGGTCCAGCCAGGCGTCCCGGCCCAGCGGGCGGTTGGCCTTGCCGCCGGGGCCGCCCTGGAGGAAGAGCAGCCAGGGCAGGTCGGCCTGCTCGCGGCCGGCGGCGACCACCTCGCGGGCGTAGACCTCGATCTGTTCGCCCTGCGGGGCGGCGTGGTCGAGCGGGACCTGGAAGACGTGGTCGGTCGTGACAATCCCGGGCAGCCGGCTGACGGTGGACATGCAACTCCTCGGTCTCTGCTGGTCACAGCGATGGGGTCGCGGCTCACGGGGTCACCGGGTGCGGGCACCGCGACCTCCGCACCGTATCCTGGCCGCGGTCGGGCGCCGGTTCGACGGCGGCCGTCCACTCGACCAGGAGTACGGCACCGCACCGGAGCCGGCTCCGGCGTGGTCCACGGGCCGGAGCGCGGCGTCCGCCGCCCGGTGGCGGACCCACGAGGCCGCCCCGGCGGAGCGACGGTGACGGCCGGACGCTGACGGTGCGGCCGGTGACGGCCCGACAGCGGTGGTACGACCGCCCGAGGGGCCCGGTGTGAGAGGCCGCACCCGGTGTCGGCCGTGACCTGGGGGCGGTGCGCGGCGTTGACCCCGGGGGCCCTGCGCCCGGCCGCCCGGCGGGCCCGGGCGCCAGGACCGACGACCCGTCGGGCACCGTGGCGGGCCGGGGCGGGCGAGGGGCGTCGCGCCGGTACCCGTCCGGTACCGCGCACCGCTTGGCACGACCCGGCACCGGGTACGGCCGGACAAGCACAGCCGCCGACGGGACACCCCGTCGGCCCGCACCACCAGCACGCGATCGAGCATGCTCGCGGCCCACCGGCCTGACCCGGCCACCGGACCGCCGAGGGGAGGAGAGTCCGGTGACCGCCATGAGGCCACCACAGGCCATGCCGGCCGAGAGCGTGGTCGGCGCGCCGCCGAGACCGGGCGGCCGCGCCGACCAGGTCCCGGCCGGCGGGCCGGCGGGAGCGCCCGCCGGGCCGGGCCGACCCGCGGCCCCGCCGCGGCCGCAGCCGCCCGCCGTCCACCACGCGGTGCTCTGCGTCAACGCCCCCGGGATGGCCGCCTCCGGACCGGACGGCCAGCTGCGCGGCCAGGGCCTGCACGGCTTCTACCGGCACGGAGTGCGGGTGCTCGCCCGGATGGAGCTGCGCCTGGGCGGCATGGAGCCGCTGCCGCTCCAGGGCACCTCGACCAGCACGGCGCAGGCCCGCTTCCTCGGCGCCGTGCGCCTGCCCGGTGACCCGGACCCGGATCCGGCGCTCACCGTCGAGCGGCTGCGGCACGCCGACGGCGTCGAGACGGTCATCGTCCGCAACACCGGCAGTCGGCCCGCCCGGCTGCCGATGGAGATCGCCCTCGGCACCGACCTCGGCCCGGTCGCCGAGATCGCCGCCGGGCACCGCCCGCCCGACCTGCCCGGCCAGGTGCAGTCCGCCGGCCTGCGCTGGGCGGGCCCCGCGCACAGCGCCGTGGTCAGCGCCAAGCCCTCCCCGCACGCGGTGCTGGCCGGCGCCGGAGTGCTCCGGTGGGACTTGGAGGTCCAGCCCGGCGCCCGCTGGTCGGTCGAGCTGCGCGTCGAGCTGGAGAGCGCGGCCCCGGGCCCGCGCCCGCCCGGCGGCCGCGGCACCGGTGTGCCGCTGCCCTGGGCGGAGCCCGGGGTCCGCTGCGACGACGCCCGGGCCGCCCAGCTGGTCACCCGCTCGCTGGACGCCCTCGGCGGGCTGCTGTTCGCCGATCCGGACCGCCCGACCGACCTCTACCCGGCCTCCGGCGCGCCCTGGCGGTTCGGCCTCGCCCCGGCCGACGCGCTCTGGGCCGCCCGGCTCACCCTGCCGCTCGGCACCCGCCTCGCGGCCGGCACCCTGCGGGCACTGGCCCGCCGTCAGCAGCTCGCCCCCGCCCCGGGCCGCACCGAGGGCCTGCTGCCCGGCGCCCTCCGGCACGGCGGCCCCGAACTGCCGCCCACCTGCACCGCCACCGAGGCCACCCTGCTGTTCGTCACGGTGCTGGCCGAGGCCTGGCGCTGGGGCCTGCCCCGGGCGGAGACGGCCGACCTCCTCCCGGCCGCCGAGCGGGCCCTGTCCGCGCTCCGCGACGGCCTGGTCGACGGCTTCGTCACCGACCTCAGCCGCCCGGCGGAGGACCGCGCCGCGCACCCGGTGGCCGCCCGCACCGAGGTCCAGGCCCAGGCCCACCGCGCCGCCCTGCACGGCGCGGACCTGCTGGAGGCCTTCGGCCGCCCCGGCGCGCAGGAGTGGCGCAGCTGGGCCGCCGACCTGCGCGGGCGCTTCCGCGAGCGGTTCTGGATCGACGACCTCTCCGGCGGCCGGCCCGCCGCCGGGCTCGCCCCGGGCGGCCAGCCGCTGCCGGCCGTCGCCTCCTCCCTGGTCCACCTGCTCGACACCGGGCTCGCCGCCGACGGCGGCCGCCACGAGACCCTGCTGGACCGCGAGCAGACCAGGCTGCTCGCCCAGCGGCTCGCCGCGCCGGAGCTGGACAGCGGCTGGGGTCTGCGCACGCTCAGCGCCAAGTCCCCCCGGTTCAACCCGCTGGGCCACCGCGGCGGCGCGGTGCGCGTCCACGAGACGGCGCTGGCGGTCGCCGGTCTCGCCGAGGCCGGTCACGAGAACGAGGCCGGCGCCCTGCTGGAGGGGCTGCTCGCCGCCGCCGCCCACTTCGAGGGCCGGCTGCCCGAGATGTACGCGGGTGAGCAGCGCACCGCCGGCTGCCCGCCGGTGCCCCATCCGGCGGCGTGCCGCCCCGCGGCCGTCTCGGCGGCCGGCGCCGCCCACGCGGTGTTCGCACTCGCCGGGGTCCGTCCGGACGTCCCGGGCGGCCGGGTGCTGGTCCGGCCGGCCAGCACCGCGCCGCTGGGCGAGCTGGAGCTGACCGGCCTGCGGGTCGCCGGTGAGCCCTTCTCGGTGCGGGTCAGCCGGATCGGCGTGGCGATGGTCGAGGAGGCCTCGGCGGAGCTGCAGCTGGTCGCCCGCTGACCGGCCCCGCCCGGTCGCCGGGGCGGGGCGGGGCCCAGGTGAGGGGAGGCGGAGGGCGGAGCGGCCCGCGGCCGGCGGGTGCGTAGCCGCCCGGCCGCAGTCCGTGCACGGGCCTGTGCTTATCGTCAGAAAGACGACTATGATCGTCGCCATGTCGCGCTACGATCCGTCGGCCTTCCCCCCGTTCGCTGTCACGGTTGACCTGGTGGTTCTGACGGTGCGCGACCACGCGCTCTGCGCCCTGTTGGTCAGACGTGGTGAGCCGCCGTTCCAGGGGTACTGGGCGCTGCCCGGCGGCTTCGTCCGCCCGGACGAGGGCCTGGCCGAGGCCGCCTCCCGGGAGCTGGCCGAGGAGACCGGCCTGCGCGCGCACTCCGCCCCCGGCCACGAGGCCGTCGGCCCCGGCGCGGCCGGCGCGCACCTGGAGCAGCTCGCCACCTACGGCCACCCGCAGCGCGACCCCAGGATGCGGGTGGTCAGCGTCGCGTACCTGGTCCTCGCGCCCGACCTGCCGACCCCGCGGGCCGGCGGCGACGCCAGCAGCGCCCGCTGGGCGCCGGTCGTCGAACTGCTCGGCCAGAGCCCGGCCGACGGCGTCCCGCTCGCCTTCGACCACGGGCTGATCCTCGCCGACGGCGTCGAGCGCGCCCGCTCCAAGATCGAGTACTCCTCCCTCGCCACCGCCTTCTGCCCGACCGAGTTCACCGTCGGCGAGCTCCGCCGGGTCTACGAGGCCGTCTGGGGCGTGGCCCTCGACCCGCGGAACTTCCACCGCAAGGTCACCGGCACGCCGGGCTTCCTGCTGCCCTCCGGCGGCACGACGACCCGTCAGGGCGGTCGTCCGGCGCAGCTGTTCACCGCCGGCGGCGCGACCGTCCTCAACCCGCCGATGCTGCGCCCGGAGTCCTGACCGGGCCCGGCCGCGGCCCCCTGTCGTCGGCCCGGCCCGCCGCGCCGCCCACCGGGCGGCGTACCCGCCGGGACGGTCCCGGCGGGCCCCGGGATCGGATTGTCCCCTGATCGGGTGAGGTGGACGGCGGGCGGGCCCGCGCCGCTCCCGCAATGCCCGGAATCGCCGCCGCCTCCCCCTAGTGTGCTGGCGCGGAGCCGTGCGGGCACAGGCCGACAGCACCGGGGGCGCTCCGCTTCCAGCAGGCCGGCCGAGGGCATGGGAGCAGGCAGCGATGATCCAGATCACCGGACTGACCAAGGTCTATCGCAAGGGCGATCCGCCCGCCGTCCTCGACCTGACCTTCGACGCCCGACCCGGCCTGGTGACGGCGCTGCTTGGCGCGGAGGAGGCGGGGAAGTCCACCGCGCTGCGGCTGATGCTCGAACTCGAACGCGGCCAGGGCGTCACGCTCTTCGGCGGCCGCACCTACCGCCGACTGCGCCGCCCAGAGCGCCAGGTCGGCGTGCTGCTGCCGGGCCCCGGCCAGGGGGCGGCCGCGGTCGCCGGCCACCCGGGCCGCCGCGCCCACGGCCACCTGCGGATGCTCGCCGCGGCCGTCGGCGTCCCCGCCCGGCGGGCCGACGAGCTGCTGGAGCAGACCAGGCTGGCCGCCGTCGCCGGGCAGCGGCTGCGCAGCTTCTCGCCCGGCATGCACCGCCGGCTCTCCCTGGCGGCCGCGCTGCTCGGCGACCCCGGCACCCTCCTGCTGGACGCGCCGACCGAGGGCCTGTCGCCGCGCAACGTCGAGTGGTTCCACTCCTTCCTGCGTTCGTTCGCCGTGGCCGGCGGGACGGTCCTGGTGACCACCCGCACCCCGCAGGAGGCCGCCCAGCTCGCCGACCGGGTCGTCACCCTGGACCGCGGCCGGCTGGTGGCCGACCAGCCGGTGTCGGAGTTCCGGCGGACCCGCCTCAGCCCCGAAGTCGCCGTGCGCGGGCCGCAGATGGCGCGACTGGCCGACCTGCTGGTCAGCCAGGGCGCCGAGGTGCGCCGGGACGGCGGCGCGGGGCTCGCGGTGGCCGGTGTCGAGCGCACCGAGATCGGTGAACTCGCCTACCGCCACGGCATCCTGCTGCACGAACTGGCCGACCGGGTGGTCGAGCAGCCGGCCCCCCGGGCCGTGCTGCCGGTCGCCTCGGGCCGTGCCGGTCACCCGGGCGTCCGGCCGGTGACCACCGTCGAGCCGGGCCCCGCCCTCGCCGCGGACACCCCGACCGCCCCGGCCGCCCCGGCCGCCGAGGTGCCGCGGCACCGGGACGCGGCCGTGCTGCCCACCCGCGCACTGCCCGTGGTCTCGGCCGCGACGGCCCTCTCGGCCCTCGCCGCCGCCCGCCGGGCCGCACCCGCCGAGCCGGCGGGGCCCCCCGAGCCTGCGGGGCCCGTCGGGCCCGGCGACTCCGCCGATCCCGAGGACGTCCCCCCGACCGTCGCCGTGGACCGGCTGTTCCGCAACGGCCCCGGCGGTCCGGCCCGCCGCGACCGCACCGACCGCTCCGAGCCCACCGCATCGGTCGGGGCCGACGGGTCGGCCGAGGACCCCGTGCCGCCCCTCCCGGCGACCCCGGCCGCGACCCCGGCCGCGGCCCGCGCCAACGCCGCGGACCTGCTGACCGAGGACACCGTCCGGCTCGGACGCCTCACCCTGACCCCGCCCCCGGCCCGGTCCCCGGAGGCGGCCGCCACCGAGGCCCCCGCCGCGCCGGCCGCCCCCGCCACCACCGACGACCACCGGAGCGAGTGAACCGTGCGAGTCCTGGCCTACGAGCTGCGCCGCCTGCGCGGCCTGCGTTCCACCTGGCTGCTGCTGGCCGCCGTGCTGCTCTGCGACGCCGCCGTGGCCGCCGTCCTGGCGGGTCAGACCCCTGCCGGCCCGCTGCCCGCGGCCGCCGGGGTGCGGCTGCTGACCGCCGCCGTGCCGCTGGTCCCGCTGCCCTTCGCGGCGCTCGGCGCGGGCGTGCTGGGCGCGCTCTCGTACGGGCACGAGGTGCGCCACCCGGGGCTGCCGGCCTCGCTGGTGTCCTACCCGCGCCGGGTCCGGCTGCTGCTGGTCAAGCTGCTGGTGATCGGCCCGGTCGCGGGGCTGCTGGCGCTCGCCACCCTGCTGCTCGACGCGGTCGCCGTGCACCTCGCGCTGCCCGCCGGGGTGACGGTGGCCGCCTGGGCGCAGCCCTCCGCGGTGTCGGGCCGGGTGTCCGGGGCGCTGGCCGCCGCCGGGCTGGACGGTCTGGCGGACCTCCCGGGGGTCTTCGCCCCGGTCGGCCCGGCGGTCGGCCACGGCGTGCCGGCCGCCCTGCTGGCGTTCGTCCTGCTGACCGTCGTGGCGGGCTGGACCGGGGTGCTGACGGCTTCGCTGACCCGCAGCGCGGCGGCCGGGCTGCTGCTGCTGCTGTGCGCGCTGCCCCCGCTGCTGGAGTCCGGGGTGGCGCTGCTGCTGCGGCAGACCGGCCGGCCGTGGCCGGCCCGCGCGGCGGGGCTGCTGCCGTTCCAGTCCGGCATCGAGTGGGCCTACGGCTGGGTGTACCGCGGGGGCCGGGAGGTCGCGGCCGGGGGCACGGCGTTGACGGATCCGGCCCTGCTCGCGGCGGTGGCCGCCCCCGCGGTGGTGCTGCTGCTGGCGGCCCTGCTGGTCCAGGTCCGGCGGCGAGCGCTCTGAGGCCGGCGTCGCCGTCCGCCGGACGGCTGTCGCACCGAAGCACCAAGATCGACCAGCAGTGACCGTAATGAGCGGTTCTTCCTGATAAGAAGTCAATTATCCAGTCGCGGTCGATCACCCTTTCGTGTGCTTTTCACGAGAATTCTCAAGCTGCGCCTGCCGATCGCCGACAAAGGAGCTGTGAGTACCCTTGCGCACCCCACCATGACCCCCGCCCGTTCCGCCGAAGGGCCCATCCACGGCCCCGGCGATCTGGACCGCTTCTCGTACGCCGACCGGCCGACCCCGCCGGCCCCCCGCTGGGAGGGCGCCGAGTCCGACCTCGTGCGGGTCGGCCGCAAGACCACCAGCAGCCGCGGCCGCGGTCTGCACGGCCAGCTGGTCCAGCAGCTCGGCCAGATGATCGTCTCCGGCGACCTCGGCGCCGACCGCCCGCTCGTCCCCGAGGAGATCGGCCAGCGGTTCGAGGTGTCCCGGACCGTCGTCCGCGAGTCGCTGCGCGTGCTGGAGGCCAAGGGCCTGGTCAGCGCCCGGCCGAACGTCGGCACCCGGGTCCGCCCGGTGGGCGACTGGAACCTGCTGGACCCGGACATCATCGAGTGGCGCGCCTTCGGCCCGCAGCGCGACGAGCAGCGCCGGGAGCTGTTCGAGCTCCGCTGGGCGATCGACCCGCTGGCCGCCCGGCTCGCCGCCGGCCACGGCCGGGAGGACGTCCAGCAGCGGCTGGTCGAGCTGGTCGAGATCATGGGCCACGCCGCCGCCCAGGCGGACCTCTCCACCTACACCCGGGCCGACGCCGAGCTGCACGGCCTGGTCCTGCAGATGGCGGGCAACCGGATGCTGGAGCACCTGTCCGCGATCGTCGCCGGCGCGCTGCAGGTGTCGGGCGGTCCGGCCACCTCCTGCGAGCGGCCGTCCGAGGCCTCGGTCAGCCTGCACGCCCGGCTGGTGGACGCGCTGGGGACCGGCGACGGCACCGCGGGCGAGGTCGCGATGCGGGCGCTGCTCACCGCGCACCCCGAGATCGAGCCGTCCGTGCCGGCTCCCCGGGAGCACTGAGCGGGCTGTTCCGACGAGCCGGGGCGCCCCGGGCGTCCACCGCTCCTCCAGAGCCCTCCGGCCGCGCCCGTGCGGTGCAGCCGGAGGGCCTCTGCACACCGGTGGCCCGACCGGAACCCGAAATGTAGCGCCCATGACAACAGGTTTCGGCGCGAGTGCGCGATGATGGACTCCGGCCCGGTGGCCGCGGACGCCGAGTGGTGTGACCCGCGACACGAAGGCCATGCGTAACACTTGACGAGTAGCAGCGATGTCTCCTGAGCGGGAGCAGCTCCGGAATACTCCAACATGTCAGAATGCTGTGTTGGTCCGCGGCGCTGCTGCCGTCCTGCAAACCCAGTCCTCAAGCCCGAGTCGGTCGGAATCGACACCGCGCGTGCGACGCGCGATCTCCTTCCCCGCCCGCTCGGGCGGCCGGTACGGGTTCGAGTCCACTCATCGTCCGAGAGGTTGTTCGTGTCGGCCAGCACATCCCGTTCGCTTCCCCCCGAGATCGCCGAGTCCGCGGCTCTGCTGGCGCTCATCGAGCGGGGCAAGGCCCAGGGGCAGATCGCCGGTGACGACGTGCGCCAGGCGTTCGAGGCGGACCAGATCCCGGTCACCAAGTGGAAGAACGTCATGCGCAGCCTCAATCAGGTGCTGATTGAGGAGGGCGTGGACCTGATGGTCAGCGCGGCCGAGCCGGCCGGCGCCAAGCGCAAGAGCGTTGCCGCCAAGAGCCCCACCAAGCGCACCGCCACCAAGGCTGTCACCACCCGGACCCCGGCCGCTCCGTCGGCCCCGACCAAGCCGCCCGTGCGCATCGCGCCCGGCGCTCCCGTCGCGGCCCCGGCCGTCGCGGCCGCCGCGGCGCCCGCGCCCACGGTGTCCGCCGAGATCACCGCCGAGGGCACCACCGTCGTCGCCGAGGCGCGTGCCGTCGCGGCGAAGAAGGCTGCTCCGGCCAAGAAGGCCGCGGCCAAGAAGACCGCCGCGCCCGCCAAGAAGACCGCCGCCAAGAAGACCGCCGCCGGCAAGGCCGGCAAGGGCGACGAGGAGCTGATCGGCGAGGAGGAGCTCCTCGAGGACGTCGCGCTGCCGGCTGACAAGGCCGGTACCGAGACCGAGGGCGCCCCGGAGGAGGAGTCGGAGGGCTTCGTCCTCTCCGACGACGACGAGGACGACGCGCCGGCCCAGCAGGTCGCCGTCGCCGGTGCCACCGCCGACCCGGTCAAGGACTACCTGAAGCAGATCGGCAAGGTCCCGCTGCTCAACGCCGAGCAGGAGGTCGAGCTCGCCAAGCGCATCGAGGCCGGCCTGTTCGCCGAGGACAAGCTCTCGGCCGCCGACAAGCTCGCCCCCAAGCTCAAGCGCGAGCTGGAGATCATCGCCGAGGACGGCCGTCGGGCCAAGAACCACCTGCTGGAGGCCAACCTCCGTCTGGTGGTCTCGCTGGCCAAGCGCTACACCGGTCGCGGCATGCTCTTCCTGGACCTGATCCAGGAGGGCAACCTCGGTCTGATCCGTGCGGTCGAGAAGTTCGACTACACCAAGGGCTACAAGTTCTCGACCTACGCCACCTGGTGGATCCGGCAGGCGATCACCCGCGCCATGGCCGACCAGGCCCGCACCATCCGCATCCCGGTGCACATGGTCGAGGTCATCAACAAGCTGGCCCGCGTCCAGCGCCAGATGCTCCAGGACCTGGGCCGCGAGCCCACCCCGGAGGAGCTGGCCAAGGAACTCGACATGACCCCCGAGAAGGTCATCGAGGTCCAGAAGTACGGCCGCGAGCCGATCTCGCTGCACACCCCGCTGGGCGAGGACGGCGACAGCGAGTTCGGTGACCTGATCGAGGACTCCGAGGCGGTCGTCCCGGCCGACGCGGTCTCCTTCACCCTGCTCCAGGAGCAGCTGCACTCGGTGCTGGACACCCTCTCCGAGCGCGAGGCCGGCGTGGTCTCGATGCGCTTCGGCCTGACGGACGGTCAGCCGAAGACGCTCGACGAGATCGGCAAGGTGTACGGGGTCACCCGTGAGCGCATCCGCCAGATCGAGTCGAAGACCATGTCGAAGCTGCGCCACCCGTCGCGTTCCCAGGTGCTGCGCGACTACCTGGACTGATCCGACCCGGCCGACGAGGCCGTGAGTGCGTGGCGGAGGCCCGGAGCCGGACGGCTCCGGGCCTCCGTGCTTCCCCGGGCCGGGCGGGTCAGCGTCCGGGTGCCGGTTGTCCCTCGTCCGGGTGGCGGTGTGCCGGGAACCGGACGCGGAGCGTAGTCGATCACCTACGCTGTGCCGGTTGCCTGCCGCCGAGCCGACTGGAGTCACGGTGCCGCCCATTCCGGACCGCGCTGTCCTGCCGACCACCGCCCCGCCCCCGGCCCGTCCGGCCGCCGCCCTTCCGCCGGCCGCCCTCCCCGCCGCCGCCCGTCCGGGCCGGCGTCGACGGGCCGCGGTGCTGGCGCTGCTGGCCGCCGTGCCCGTCCCGCTGGTCGCGCTCGGCACGGCCGGGCCCGCCGGGGCGCAGCGCCGGGTGGTCGGGGGCGCCGCCGAGAGCACCGCCGACCACCCGTGGGTGGTGGCGCTCTCCAGCCGCCAGCAGTTCGGTGCCGGCCGGTCCGGTCAGTTCTGCGGGGGAGCGCTGGTCACGCCGACCAAGGTGGTGACGGCCGCGCACTGCTTCTACGACGAGTCCAGGGGTGCCAGGGTGGACCGGCCGGGCCTCAAGGTCATCGTCGGCCGGGACGACATGCGGGGCTCGGTCGGGCGCGAAGTCTCCGTCCGGTCGGTGTGGATCCACCCCGACTACGCCTTCAGCGCCAACATGAACGACGTGGCGGTGGTCACGCTGACCGACTCCCAGGGCTCCCGCCCGGTGATCGACCTGGTCGGCCAGGGCGAGACCGAGCCGTACGCGGCCGGCACGACGGCCCGGGTCTTCGGGTGGGGCGACACCACCGGGAGGGGCAACTACTCGCCCGTGCTGCGCGGGGTGGACGTGCCGATCATCGCGGACCAGACCTGCGCGCACGCCTACCCGGGCGGACAGGACGGCAAGTTCGACGCCCGCGGCATGGTCTGTGCGGGCGAGGAGAAGGGTGGCAGGGACGCCTGCCAGGGCGACAGCGGCGGCCCGCTGGTCGTCGCCGGGCGGCTGGTGGGCCTGGTCTCCTGGGGGACGGGCTGCGCCGAGGCGGCCCACCCCGGCGTCTACACCAGGGTGGCCTCGGTCGCGGACGCGGTGCGCTCGGTGCTCTGAGGTGCGCGCCGTGCGCCGCGGGTGACCGGCCGGTCACGTTCTGACGCGGCGTCGGTGCGCAGCGTGCCTGCCCCGGGCAACAGCAGAGCCGGGCGACCGGCCCCCGAGGGGGACCTGCCGCCCGGCTCACCGGTCACGCGCGGTGCATGGCCGGACACAGCTCGACGCTGGCTGCTGGTGTGGCGCCCGGGATCAGCGCTCGTCGTCGGAGGCCGTGGCGTTGGTGGTGCCGAGCCGGCCGCTCTCGTCCTGTATCTCCACGGCGATCTTCTTGAGCTCGGGCTCGAACTTCCGGCCGTGGTGGGCGCAGAAGAGCAGCTCTCCGCCGCTGGCGAGTACGACGCGCAGGTAGGCCTGGGCGCCGCATCGGTCGCAGCGGTCAGCCGCGGTGAGCGGGCTCGCAGGTGTCAGAACAGTAGTCACGTCGCCTCTTCTCTAGCTCGACGAGCTGTCGTACCAGGGTCAACATCCAACCAGGCCGAAAACGTTCCCGCTCGTGGCTTTTCTTCTCTGAGGATTCTGCTGTGTTGATGAGGACGTGCCCCGGGGGCCGGTGGTTCATGCGTGCCGGTTCCCAGGATCCGCCCGTCGCTCGAACGCCCGATCGGGACGGGGTGCGAGGTCCGCGTAGCATAATCCTCTGCCGGGTTGGAGCATAAGCCCCGTCCCGGGCCCCGGTAGCCTGCATAACGGCAGTTCCGGAGCCTGCACCAGACCCCACGATCCGCCAGGACCGGTGGTACCGGGAGGAGATGGCGCCCCGGAGCCCCGGGTGCCGGTACGGTCCTTGTTCGCGCAGCGCGTACAAGCTGCGCGGAGGCGGCCCGCCGTGCTGGGCACCCGCCGGAGGGGTTCGGGCACCCTGGGCGACGACTGTCGGTGCGGCGTGCTGCACTGGCGGGCGGGCCGGACGCGTGCCGGATGTGACCGATGAGACAGAACTTCACCGAGGAGAGTGCCGCGTGAGTGCCGAAACGACCGTGCCGTCCGCACTGCTGGCCGGCGACGACGGTTCCAACTACACCGCTCGGCACCTGCTCGTCCTGGAGGGCCTGGAGGCGGTTCGCAAGCGCCCCGGCATGTACATCGGCTCGACCGACAGCCGCGGTCTGATGCACTGCCTCTGGGAGATCATCGACAACTCGGTCGACGAGGCGCTGGGCGGCTACTGCGACCGCATCGAGGTCCTGCTGCACCCGGACTCCTCCGTGGAGGTGCGCGACAACGGGCGCGGCATCCCTGTCGACGTCGAGCCCAAGACCGGGCTGTCCGGCGTCGAGGTC
Source organism: Kitasatospora sp. NPDC004745 (assembly GCF_042873275.1). Lineage (NCBI taxonomy): Bacteria > Bacillati > Actinomycetota > Actinomycetes > Kitasatosporales > Streptomycetaceae > Kitasatospora > Kitasatospora sp. NPDC004745. The sequence continues at coordinate 99,717 of NZ_JBIALK010000025.1, forward strand.
GTGATGACCAAGCTGCACGCCGGCGGCAAGTTCGGCGGCGGCTCCTACGCGGCCTCCGGCGGTCTGCACGGCGTCGGCGCCTCCGTGGTGAACGCCCTCTCCGCCCGGCTCGACGTCGAGGTGGACCGCAGCGGTCACACCCACGCGATCAGCTTCCGCCGCGGCACCCCCGGCATCTTCACCGAGACCAGCCCGGACGCCCCCTTCGAGCCGGCCAACGGCCTGACCCGGAGCCGCAAGGTGCCGAAGACCCGCACCGGCACCCGGATCCGCTACTGGGCCGACCGGCAGATCTTCCTCAAGGACGCCAAGCTCTCCCTGGAGAACCTGCACAGCCGCGCCCGGCAGACCGCCTTCCTCGTCCCCGGCCTGACCATCGTCGTGCGTGACGAGCGGCTCACCGAGAGCGAGCAGGTCGAGGAGTCGGTGTTCCGCTACGACGGCGGCATCGCCGAGTTCTGCGAGTTCCTCGCCCCGGACAAGCCGGTCTGCGACGTGCTGCGGCTGCGCGGCGAGGGCACCTTCAAGGAGACCGTGCCCGTCCTCGACGAGCTCGGCCACATGACCCCCACCGAGGTCACCCGCCACCTGGGCGTGGACATCGCGCTGCGCTGGGGCGCCGGCTACGACACCACGCTGCGCTCCTTCGTCAACATCATCGCCACCCCCAAGGGCGGCACCCACGTCACCGGCTTCGAGCGCTCGCTGGCCAAGACCGTCAACGAGGCGCTGCGCTCCGCCAAGCTGCTGCGCGTGGCCGAGGACGACATCACCAAGGACGACGCCACCGAGGGCCTCACCGCGGTGGTCACCGTCCGGCTCGCCGAGCCGCAGTTCGAGGGCCAGACCAAGGAGGTGCTCGGCACCTCGGCGGCCAACCGGATCGTCGCCGCCGTCCTCGCCAAGGAGCTCAAGGCCTTCCTCACCTCGGCCAAGAAGGACCACAAGCTCCAGGCCCGGGCGGTCATGGAGAAGATCGTCGCCGCCGCCCGCACCCGGGTCGCCGCCCGCCAGCACAAGGAGGCCCAGCGCCGCAAGACCGCGCTGGAGACCAGCTCGCTGCCGGCCAAGCTGGCCGACTGCCGCAGCGACGACGTCGACCGCAGCGAACTCTTCATCGTCGAGGGCGACTCCGCGCTCGGCACCGCCAAGCTCGCCCGCAACTCCGAGTTCCAGGCGCTGCTGCCGATCCGCGGCAAGATCCTCAACGTGCAGAAGGCCTCGGTGAGCGACATGCTCAAGAACGCCGAGTGCGCCGCGATCATCCAGGTGATAGGGGCCGGCTCGGGCCGCACCTTCGACATCGACCAGGCCCGCTACGGCCGGGTCATCTTCATGGCCGACGCGGACGTCGACGGCTCGCACATCCGCACCCTGCTGCTGACCCTCTTCCACCGCTACATGCGGCCGATGGTCGAGCAGGGCCGGGTCTTCGCCGCGGTGCCGCCGCTGCACCGGATCGAGCTCACCAACCCCAAGCGCGGCCAGGAGAAGTACCACTACACCTACTCGGACGCCGAACTGCGCTCCACCCTGCTGGAGTTCCAGCGCAAGGGGCTGCGCTGGAAGGACCCGGTGCAGCGGTACAAGGGCCTCGGCGAGATGGACGCCGACCAGCTGGCCGAGACCACCATGGACCCGCGCCACCGCACGCTGCGCCGGATCAACCTGGGCGACCTGGAGCAGGCCGAGAAGGTCTTCGACCTGCTGATGGGCAACGACGTCGCCCCGCGCAAGGAGTTCATCGTGGACTCGGCGGCCACCCTGGACCGCTCCCGCATCGACGCCTGACGCGCCCCGCGCGGCGAGGGCCCTCCACCTCCGGGTGGAGGGCCCTCGTGCTGCCGGTTCCACCCGCGGTCCACCCCGGCTCCGATCAGCGCGGGGTGCCGGATCCGTAGCGTCGGGGAGGTCAGTTCAAGTCTCCCCCCGGGACGGAGTAGTCCGATGTCGGCCCTCGTCAACCTCCTCGTGGTCGTCGCGGTGATGGCCCTGGTCATCCGGCGCCAGATGCGCCCGCAGCGGCTGGACGGCGACCGCCGCTTCTGGGTGCTGCCGGTGGTCCTCGGCGCGCTCGCGCTGCGCGACCCCCGGCTGATCGACCACGAGCACACCGTGCTCTCCGCCACCCTGCTCGGCTGCGGACTCGCGGCGGTGCTCGCGATGGGCTCCGTCTGGGGCTGGACCGTCCGGCTCTGGCGGGCCGAGGACGGCGCGCTCTGGGCCAAGGGCACCAAGGCCACGATGGCCGCCTGGGCCGGGATGATCTTCATCCGGCTCAGCCTCTACGAGACCGGCGCCGTCCTGCACGTCCACCAGGCGAGCAGCGCGCTGCTGCTCAGCCTGGCGGTGCTGCTGCTGGTGCGCTCGCTCGTGGTGAACTGGAGGGCCCGGATGCTGGAGGCCCCGGACCGGGTCGCCGGGCTGCGCTGACCGACCGCTGACCGACCGCACCGAGCTCCGAGGAGGAACCCGTGGCCGGGTGGTACTGGACCCGCTGGCCGTCCCGCGAGGGGCTGGAGCGCGACGCCGAGAGCGGACCGCGCCGGCTGCTCACCGGGCTCGGCCGGGCCGTCCTGCTGATCACCGTCTGCTGGGGGACCTTCGCCGACGGCAGGTACGCGGGCTGGGCGGTGGTGGTGGCGGTGGCCGGGCTGGCCGCCGCCGTCGGCCTCAGCGCCGGCTACCTGCACGCCAGCCGGGAGCAGCACCCGGTGCCCGCGTTCGCCCTGTCCGCGGCGGTCGTCGGCGCGGCCTGGCTGGCGAACTGGGGCGGGGCCATCCTGCTCGCCGACGTGCTCTGGTACGGGCTCGCCGTGACCGCGCTGGTCCGGCTGCCGTCCGCGCCCGCGGTCCTCGTCGCCGCCGCCGCGCTCGGCTCGTACACCGCCGTCAGCTGGGCGAGCTGGCTGAGCATCATCGCGACCGTCGGAGGGCTGGTCATGCTGGGCTACCTGATGCGGCTGGACCTCGAGGCGCGCGGCACCGCCCGCCGGCTGCTGGTCCAGGAGCGCGCCGCCCGGGCCGCCGAGACGGAGAGCGCCGCGCTCGCCGAACGGGCCAGGATCGCCCGGGAGATCCACGACGTGCTCGCCCACAGCCTGTCCGCGCAGCTCGTCCACCTGGAGGCGGCCCGGCTGATGCTGGACGCGGGCACCGACCGCGAGCAGGTCCGCGAACGGGTCGTCGCCGCGCGGCGGATGGCCCAGGACGGGCTGGCCGAGACCAGGCAGGCGCTGTCGGCGCTGCGCGGCGAGTTCACCCCGGTCGGGGAGTTCCTGGTGGAGCTGACCGAGCGGGAGCGCGCCGCGCTGACCGTCACCGGCAGCCCCCGGCCGCTCGCCGCGGAACCGGCCCTCGCCGTGCGGCGCACCGCGCAGGAGGCGGTGACCAACGTCCGCAAGCACGCGCCCGGCGCCCGGTGCTCCGTCGAACTGCGCTACCTGGCGGACGCCGTGGAGCTGGAGGTGCGCAACTCCAGGGCCCCGCGCGGCGAGACGCCCGGAGGGCGCGCGGCCAGCGGCGGCGGGTACGGTCTGCTGGGGATGCGCGAACGCGCGGAACTGCTCGGCGGCACCCTGCTGGCGGGCCCCGAGGACGGAGGGTGGCGCGTGCAGCTGCGGGTGCCGGGGTGAGCGGGCGGGGCGGGCCGGCCCGCGGAGGGCGTGGGCGCCGCGGGGCGGCGACGGGATGCGGCGGGACGGGCGGATGAGCGGCACGGGGACGACCAGGGTGCTGGTGGCGGATGACCAGACGGTGGTGCGCGAGGGCATCGTGATGCTGCTCGGGCTGCTGCCCGGCATCGAGGTGGTCGGCGCGGCGGCGGACGGCGAGGAGGCCGTCGCCCTGGTGGAGCGGCATCACCCGGACGTGGTGCTGATGGACCTGCGGATGCCCCGCTGCGACGGCGTCGAGGCGACCAGGCGGATCCGGACCGCGCACCCGGAGACCGAGGTGGTGGTGCTCACCACCTACGCCGACGACGACTCGCTGTTCCCGGCGCTGCAGGCCGGGGCGCGCGGCTACCTCACCAAGGACGCCGGCGGCGAGGAGATCGCCCGGGCCATCGCGGACGTCCGCTCGGGCGCGGCCGGACTCTCGCCGCAGATCCAACTCCGTTTGCTGGAAAGGCTTTCGGAGCACCCCGGGGCGCCGGCGCCGACGCCCCGGGAGCCGGTCGGCCGACACGGGGCGCTGCCGGACGGGCTGACCGCCCGGGAGGCCGAGGTGCTCGCCCTGATCGCCGACGGGCTCTCCAACGCCGAGATCGCCCAGCGGCTGTTCGTCAGCCAGGCCACCGTGAAGACGCACATCAACAACCTGTTCGCGAAGACCGCGGTGCGGGACCGGGCGCAGGCCGTCGCGTACGCGTTCCGACACGGGATCACCGGTACGCAGCAGTAGTCGGATGAGTGTCTGTCGGATCATCGATCACCTCATCGAGTGAACGTATCTGCAATGGTCAGAGGCGCTGCCCGGTGGCCCCCATGATGGTTCGGGTCAGAGTGCCCGCCGGTCCAGGAGCAGCAGTGCCACAGCAGCAGACCAGCAGTCCCGGGCAGGGGCAGCGATTCGACTGGTGGGCCGCTCCGGCTGCCGCCACCGCCTCCGACCGGACGGCGGCACCCGGCCGACCGGCGGTACCCGGCCAGTCGGCGGTACCCGTTCGGCCGACCCCCGCACGGGAGGTCCCGCCGGCCCCGGCGGTGCCCCCGGCCGCAGCCCCGGCCGCCGGGCCGTCCACCGCCGCCGGGTCGTCGGGCGCCGGGCCGTCCGGTGCCGGGCCGGTCGAAGCGCCGCAGCCCTCCCGCGCCGTGGCCACCACCACCGACAGCACCGAGGTGTACCGGGCCGTCCAGCGCAGCGCCGCCTTCCAGGACATCCGCCGCAGCCACCGGGGCTTCGTCTTCCCGGTCAGCGGCGCCTTCCTCTCCTGGTACCTGATGTACGTCGCCGCCCAGGCCGCCGCTCCCGGCGTGATGCGCAGCCAGGTGGCCGGCCCGGTCAACGTGGCCTGGCTGCTCGGCCTGCTGCAGTTCGCCACCACCTTCGTGCTCACCTGGCTCTACGCCCGCAACGCCCGGACCAAGCGCGACCGCGCCGCCCTGGGCCTGCGCTGGGACACCCAGGACCAGCTGCGATGACGACCGCCACCCCGCCCCCCGTCGCCCCCACCGGCGACCACCACGACCTCGCCATCGCGCTGTTCGCGGTCATCGTCCTGGTCACCCTGGCGATCACTCTCTGGGTCGGCCGCAAGGGCGGCGCCGCCGAGGACTTCTACGCCGGCGGCCGCGACTTCACCCCGCTGCAGAACGGCTTCGCGCTCTCCGGCGACTACCTCTCCGCGGCCTCCTTCCTCGGCGTCGCCGGACTGATCGCGCTGTACGGCTACGACGGCGTGCTCTACAGCATCGGCTTCCTGGTCGCCTGGCTGGTGGTGCTGATGCTGGTCGCCGAACTCGTCCGCAACGCCGGCCGGTACACCCTCGCCGACGTGCTCGCACTGCGGCTGCGCCGCCGCAAGGTGCGGGCCGCGGCCGGCGGCGCCAGCGTCGTCGTCACCCTGCTCTACCTGGTCGCCCAGATGGTCGGCGCGGGCTCGCTGGTCGCCCTGCTGCTCGGCACCAGCAGCCCGCACGCCCGGACCTGGACCATCGTCGCCGTCGGCGCCCTGATGATCGTCTACGTCACGGTCGGCGGGATGCGGGCCACCACCTGGATCCAGATCGTCAAGGCCGTCCTGCTGATCGCCGGCTCGGTGCTGCTCACGGTGCTGCTGATGGTCCGCTTCCACGGCGACGTCGGCGAGCTGATGCGCCAGGCCGCCCAGCACAGCGGGGCCGGGCACCGCTACCTCGAACCCGGTCTCAAGTACGGTGCCACCTTCACCAGCCGGCTCGACTTCTTCAGCCTGGGACTCGCCCTGGTGCTCGGCACCGCCGGGCTGCCGCACATCCTGTCCCGCTTCTACACCGTGCCCACCGCACGGGCCGCCCGCCGCTCCACGATGTGGGCGATCGGCCTGGTCGGCGGCTTCTACCTGATGGCCATCGCCCTGGGCCTGGGTGCGACCGCGCTGGTGGGCTCGGCCGAGGTCCGGCACGCCAACTCGGCCGGGAACACCGCCGTCCCGCTGCTCGCCCTGGTGCTGGGCGGCGGCAACGGCAGCACCGGCGGGGTCGTGCTGTTCGCCCTGATCTCGGCGATCGCCTTCGCCACCATCCTCGCCGTGGTCGCCGGGCTCACCCTGGCCTCCTCGGCGGCCTTCGCCCACGACATCTGGGCCGGCGCCTGGCGCGGCCGCCCGCGCCGCCGGTCCCTGCTGCGGCGCGGGGCCGTGCCGGCGTCCCGGCCCGGCGCCGGGCCGGCCGGTGACGGGGCCACCGACCTGGCCACCGACCAGGAGGTCGGGGTGGCCCGGATCGCGGCCGTCGGGATCGGTGCCGCGGCCATCGCGATCAGCCTCTTCGCCCAGCAGCTGAACGTCGCCTTCCTGGTCGGCCTGGCCTTCGCGGTGGCGGCCTCCGCCAACCTGCCGGTGCTGCTCTACAGCCTGTTCTGGTCGAGGTTCACCGCCCGCGGCGCGGTCTGGTCGGTGTACGGCGGGCTCGTCCCGGCGATCGTGCTGGTGCTGTTCTCCCCGGTGGTGTCCGGCACCAAGGTGGCGCTCTTCCCCGGCGTGGACTTCCACTGGTTCCCGCTGGAGAACCCCGGCATCGTCTCCATCCCGCTCGGCTTCCTGGCCGGCTGGATCGGGACGCTCACCTCGCCGGAACCCGCCGACGCGGACCGCTTCGCCGAGCTGGAGGTGCGTGCCCTCACCGGTGCGGGCGCGGCCTGAGCGCCGCGTCCCGGGGAACCCCGGCGGGCCTGGGGCCGCCGGGGTTCCCCCCTGTCCGCCGCCGGGCGGCCGGCGTCGTTCACCGCCGGGCGGTCGGCGTCGTTCACCGGTGGCAGGGCCCGTTCACCGTCGGGCGGCCAGGCCGTAGCGGTGCTCGGGCCGGCCGGTGTCGCCGTAGCGCAGGGTGAGCCGCAGCCGGGCGTCCCGCTCCAGCTGCTTGAGGTAGCGCTGCGCGGTCGAGCGGCTCAGCCCGGTGGCCTCCGCGACCTCCTGCGCCGACAGCGGCCGGCCCGCCTGCCGCAGCACCCCCAGCACCAGGTCGGTGGTGGGCGCCGAATGGCCCTTCGGCAACGGGCCGGCCGGGGAGGCCGCGCTGCGCAGGGTCGCGAACAGCCGGTCCACCTCGTCCTGGCCCGCCTCCCGGGCCGGCGCGGCCAGCGCGTGCCGCAGCTGCGCGTACGCGACCAGCTTGTCCCGCAGGCCGGCGAAGGTGAACGGCTTGACCAGGTACTGCAGGGCGCCGTGCTGCATCGCGGCGTGCACCGTGGACACGTCCCGGGCGGCCGTCACCATCATCACGTCGCAGGCCACCTGCCGCTCCCGCAGCCGGCGCACCAGGGCCAGGCCGGTCTCGTCCGGCAGGTGGTGGTCGAGCAGCAGCAGGTCCACCGGGCGGCGTTCCAGGGCGGCCAGCGCCTCCCCGGCCGAGTGGGCGGTGCCGGTGACCCGGAAGCCCGGCACCCTGGCCACGTAGGCGGCGTGCACGTCCGCGACCCGGAAGTCGTCGTCCACCACGAGTACGTCGATCATCACGCCTCCACGAGCTGAGCGGTGAGCAGGGCCTCGGGCAGCTCGACGGTGAACCGGGCGCCGCCGAGCGGCCCCGCGTCGAGCACGATCCGGCCGCCGGTCCGTTCGACCAGCCGCCGCACCATCGCCAGGCCCAGCCCGCGCGGACGGTGCGCGGGTGCGTCCTTGCTGGTCCACCCCTCCTCGAAGACCTGCTCGCGCAGCTCCTCCGGTACCCCCGGGCCGCTGTCCGCGACCTGCAGCAGCAGCGTGGAGCCGGCCGCCGCCAGCGTCACCTCCACCCGGCCGCCCCCGCCCGGCGCCACCGCGTCCACCGCGTTGTCGATCAGGTTGCCGAGCACCGTCACCAGCGCCCGCGCGTCCACCACCGCGTCCGGCAGGTGCGCCGCCGGGGCCAGCACCAGCCGCACCCCGCGCTCGCCCGCCACCGCCGACTTGCCCGCCAGCAGCGCCGCCGCGTGCGGGTCCTGCACCTGCTCGGCGATCCGCGCGGCCACCGCCGCGTGCGAACCCGACTGCTCCGAGATGAACGCCACCGCCTGCTCGTGGCGGCCCAGCTCCAGCAGGCCCAGCAGGGTGTGCATCCGGTTGGCGTGCTCGTGGTCCTGCGCCCGCAGCGCCTCGGTCAGGCTACGGGTGGTGTCCAGCTCGCGGACCAGCGACTCCAGCTCGGTGCGGTCGCGCAGCGTCACCACCGCGCCGCCCTCGGCCGTGGTCGTCCGGTTCACCACCAGCACCCGGTCGTCCCGGACGGCCGGCAGGTCGGTGCCGGTGATCCGCCCGGCCAGCACGTCCGCCAGCCGGCCCGGCGGCAGCACCGCGTCGATCGGCCGGCCGGTGCAGTCCGCGGGCAGGCCGAGCAACCGCACCGCCTCGTCGTTCGCCAGCCGGATCCGCCCGCGCTCGTCCAGCGCCACCATGCCCTCGCGGATGCCGTGCAGCATCGCCTCCCGCTCCACCAGCAGCGCCGAGATGTCGGCCAGCGCGATGTTGTGGGTGCGCCGCTTCAGCCGTCGGGCCAGCGCCAGCGTCGCGACCGTCCCGGCGGCCAGGCCGGCCCCCGCGCACAGCAGGATCCCGGTGAGCATCTTCAGCAGCCGGCGGCGGATCGAGTCGTCGCTGATGCCCACCGACACCTCGCCGACGATCCGGCCGTCCGCGACCCGCAGCGGCACCTTGCCGCGGGCGGTGCGGCCCAGGGTGCCCTGCTGGATCGCGGTGACGCTGCGCCCGCTGAGCGCCGGCTCCGGGTCGGTGCTGACCCGCTGGCCGATCCGGTCCGGGTCGGTGTGCGAGAGCCGGATGCCCTCCAGGTCGGTGACCACCACGAAGCTGGCGCCGGTGGCCAGCCGGATCTGTTCGGCGTTGCGCTGGGCGGTCGCCGAGTCCCGGGCGTCGGCGGCCCGTGCGATCACCTCGTGGGTGGCGGTGGCCTGGGCGATCGACAGCGCCCGCTGCATCGCGTCGTGGTCCAGCTCGCTGCTGACCGGGGCCAGGAACAGCCCGGCGGTCACCGCGGTGACACCGACCGTGACGACGGTCTGGCTCAGCAGCAGTTGTGCGAAGACCCGGCGGGGCCAGTGGGGCAGCTTCATCCGGGCCTCCTCTCGGCGGCGGGGCAGCGGGTCGGTGCGTCGGCGGATCGTTCGGCAGGGCGGATCGTTCGGCAGGGCGGGTCGGGCGGCGGGGCAGCGGGGCGGCGAGTCGGCCGGGGCGGTCCGGCCGGGTGGGGGGTTGGGACACCCTATGTTTCCGGCCTGTTTCTGTCAGCCGCGTCCCCGCAGTTGTAGCGCAAGCAAAACGAGCAGAACACCCCTCAATGCGGAGAAACCGCAGTACGCCGAGAAGCCTCCCGCCGGGGCCGGGCCCGCTCCTACCGTCCTGGGGCAAGCACAGACCCGGGAGGAAACATGAGCAACACCCCGGCGATCGAGCTGACCGGCGCGACGAAACGGTTCCGCACCCCTTCCGGGGCCCTGCACACCGCCGTCCACGATCTCGATCTGACCGTCGCCCAGGGCGAGTTCGTCGCCGTCGTCGGGCCCACCGGCTGCGGGAAGTCCACCACGCTGACCCTGGTCAGCGGCCTGGAGGAGCCCACCGAGGGGGAGGTCCGGGTCCACGGCGAGCCCGTCCGCGGGATCGACCCCAAGGTGGGCTTCGTCTTCCAGCAGGACGCCGTCTTCCCCTGGCGCACCGTCCTGTCCAACGTGATGGCCGGGCCGCGCTTCCGCGGGGTGCCCGTCGCCGAGGCCAGGGAACGGGCCCGGGACTGGCTCGGCCGGGTCGGCCTCGCCGCCTTCGAGGACCGCTACCCGCACCAGCTGTCCGGCGGCATGCGCAAGCGCGTCGCCCTCGCCCAGACCTTCGTCAACGACCCGGCCATCCTGCTGATGGACGAGCCGTTTTCCGCCCTCGACGTGCAGACCCGTGCCCTGATGTCCGACCAGCTGCTGGAGCTGTGGGCCGGGACGGGCTCCTCCGTCGTCTTCGTCACCCACGACCTGGACGAGGCGATCGCGCTCGCCGACCGGGTCGTCGTCATGACCGCCGGACCGGCCACCGTCAAGGAGGTCTTCACCGTCGACCTGCCGCGGCCGCGCACCGTCGAGGCGGTCCGGCTGGAGCCGAGGTTCGTCGAGCTGTACCGCGAGATCTGGGCCTCGCTCGGCGAAGAGGTGCGCATCACCAGGGAGAGAGGAGCGGGTCGTGCCGCTTGAGAGCGCACCGGCCGCCGCCACCGCCCCGGCCGTCACCACCAGGACCGAGGCCCGCGAACGGGCCGCCCGCAACCGCAGACTCACCGTGTACGGCGCCCGCATCGCGGTCCTCGTCGCCTTCCTCGGTCTCTGGGAGCTGTGCGCCCGCACCGACGTCATCGACCCCTTCAACTTCTCGCAGCCGTCGAGGATCTGGGACCAGATCTGGCAGTGGGTCACCCACGGCACCGCGCAGGGCTCGCTCGGCGAGCAGATCGGCTACACCCTCTACGAGGCCCTCACCGGCTGGGTGATCGGCGTGACCGGCGGCGTGCTGCTCGGCATCGCGCTCGGCCGGATCCGCTTCCTGGCCGACGTGTTCGGGCCCTACATCAAGGTGCTCAACGCCATCCCGCGCATCGTGCTCGCCCCGATCTTCCTGATCTGGTTCGGCCTCGGCCCGGCCTCCAAGGTCGCCTCCGCCGTGGTCCTGGTGTTCTTCCCGGTGTTCTTCAACGCCTTCCAGGGCGCCCGCGAGGTGGACCGCAACCTCGTCGCCAACGCCCGCATCCTCGGCGCCGACAACCGCAGGGTCACCCTCCAGGTGGTCATCCCCGCCGCCACCACCTGGATCTTCACCAGCCTGCACGTCAGCTTCGGCTTCGCCCTCATCGGCGCCATCGTCGGCGAGTACATCGGTGCCACCAAGGGCCTCGGACTGCTCGTCGCCGCCGCCCAGGGCACCTTCAACGCGGCCGGCGTCTACGCCGCGATGACCATCCTCGCCGTCGTCGCGCTGCTCACCGAGGGCCTGCTGACCTTCGCCGAGAAGAAGCTCTTCCGCTGGAAGCCCGCCGACGCGGGCGACGGCCGCTGACCCCCTCCCACCCCAGAGAGGCACCCCCACCCATGCGCAGATCCACCGCCCTCGCCCTCGCCGCCGCCCTCCTCCTGCCGCTCACCGCCTGCGCCAACGACGCCGCCACCTCCACCCACGGCGCCGCCGCCGCACCGGCCGACCGGCAGGTCGACGGACCCAAGGTCAAGATCATGGTGGGTGGCCTCGACAAGGTCATCTACCTGCCCGCGATGCTCACCCAGCGGCTCGGCTACTTCGCCGACGCCGGCGTCAACGTCGAGCTGATGAGCGAGCCCGCCGGCGTCAACGCCACCACCGCCCTGCTCGCCGGCGACGTCCAGGGCGCCGTCGGCTTCTACGACCACACCATCGACCTGCAGGCCAAGGGCAAGATCGTCGAGTCCGTCGTGCAGTTCTCGCAGGCCCCCGGCGAGGTCGAGATCGTCTCCACGAAGCAGGCTGACGCCATCAGGTCCGGCGCCGACTTCAAGGGCCGCAAGCTCGGCGTCACCAGCATCGGCTCCTCCACGGACTTCCTCACCAAGTACCTCGCCGTCAAGAACGGCGCCGCCGTCAGCGACTTCAGCCCGATCGCCGTCGGCGCCGGCCAGACCTTCATCGCCGCGCTCCAGCAGGGCAGCATCGACGCCGGGATGACCACCGACCCGACCGTCGCCACCATCCTGGACAAGGGCCTCGGCAAGGTCCTCTACGACATGCGCACCCCCGAGGGCTCCCGCCAGGCGCTCGGCGGCCTCTACCCCTCCTCGTCGCTCTACATGAACACCGACTGGGTGGAGAAGAACAAGGGCACCACCCAGAAGCTCGCCGACGCCTTCGTCCGGACCCTGCGGTGGATGTCCGGCCACAGCCCCGAGGAGATCGCCGCGAAGATGCCCGCGGACTACGCGCAGGGCGGCGTCGAGCAGTACGCGGCCGCCATCAAGGCCACCCTGCCGATGTTCACCACCGACGGCGTCATGCCCGTCGACGGCCCGAAGACCGTCCTCGCCGTGCTCGCGGCCTTCCACCCGGACGTCAAGGGCAAGGAGGGCACCATCGACCTCGCCCGCACGTACACCACCGAGTTCGTCGGAAAGGCCGCCACCGGCTGACCCGACCGGTACGTGACGGCCCCGGCACCCCGTGGACAGCAGGCCGGGGGCCGTCCACGCGCCACGGTCCCGCGCCCACCCCCACGGGCGCGGGGCCGCGCCGCGTCCCGGGCCGGTGCGCCCGGTGCGGCGTATCGGGCGCCCGTGGTCCGGGGCCCCGCAGTCCGGGGCCCCGCAGTCCGGGGCCCCGCAGTCCGGTGCTGTGTGGTCCGGGGCCGTGCCGCGGGCCCACGGACCGGCGGCGACCCCGGTTCAGAGCCCCCGGACCGACAGCACGTCCATCCGCGACGGCGACCCGGCGGCCTTGCCGCAGCTCTCCGGACGCGGCGGCTCGCTCGCCCCCTCCAGGACGTCCACCTCCCAGGCACGGCCGTCCCCGTGCATCACCGCGACCAGCCAGCGGCCGTCGCCGTCCGGCCGCTGCACCAGCGTCAGTGCGTCCACCCTCGTCTCCCCGGTCGCCAGCCGCACCGCGTGCTCGGCCGCCTGGCCCGGACGGTCCCAGCCCGAACAGCCCCGCGACCACTCCGGCACCATGTGCCCGGCCGCCGTCGCCGCCAGCACCTCCTTGGCGGTCTCCGCCGTCAGCCGCCCGTACGCGTACCCGTACGGCAGCACCAGCATCGTGGGGGAGAAGCGGTGCCCGCCGAGGTGCGTCACCTCCCACACCTCGCTGTGCCCGGCCGCCGCCAGCTCCGCCGCCAACGGGCGGCCCAGCAGCGCGCAGCAGCGGTCCCGCCGCCCGTTGGTGCACACCAGCGCCACCGGGCCGCCGACGTGCTCCGCCCCGAAACCGCCGTGGTCACCCACGCCCAGCGCCGCGAAGTCCAGCCCCAGCAGCTCCTCCGGATCCGCCACCCCGGCCCGGCGCACCCAGCCGCGACCCGGCACCGTGTGCGCCACGATCACCTCGCGGCGCGCCGTCGGCAGGCAGTCCGCGTGCCGGCCCGGCCGCCGGACCAGCGCCACCCGCACCCCGGTGCCCGCCGCGGCCGCCTCCAGCGCCCGGCCCACCCGCGGATCCAGGTGGCTCTCCCCGAGCGCCTTCGCGCCCCAGGGCCCGTTCTGCTCCACCAGCAACCAGGTGGCCGCCACCGCCGCCGTGGCGGTCAGCGGCTCCGACAGTTCACGCGACACGGTCGCACAGGTGCTCACCCGGGCAAGGCTACCCTCACCAAAACGCCGGAGGGGGCGCCCACTCGGGCACCCCCTCCGGATCGACCGGGCCCTGCTCCGGAGAGGCCGGGCCGGCCCTGCTCCGGCGCGGCTCGGACGCTACGCCGGGCCGGCCACCACCGCGATCGCGCCCGTCACCGGCGTACCCGAACCGTCCCGGCGCGGGTCGCGCTCCGGCAGGCCCACCGGCGCCCCCTTGTCGGTGGCCGCCCGGGCCGGGGCCGCCCCCGCCCAGGCGAAGGTCAGCGCGTCCTCGCCGCGCAGGAAGCGCTGGCAGCGCACGCCGCCCGTCGCCCGGCCCTTGCGCGGGTACTGCTCGAACGGCGTCACCTTCCACGACGTCTGCTCGCCGCCGGAGAGCGTCCCCGACGCCCCCGCGACCGACACCACCACCGCGTCCGAAGCCGGATCCACCGCCGTGAACGACAGCACCCGCGCCCCGTCCGACAGCTTGATGCCCGCCATGCCGCCCGCCGGGCGGCCCTGCGGACGGACCTGCCCCGCCGGGTAGCGCAGCAACTGCGCGTCCGAGGTGATGAACACCAGGTCCTCGTCGCCGGTGCGCAGCTCGACCGCGCCCACCAGCTCGTCACCCTCCTTGAGGGCGATCACCTCGAACTCGTCCTTGTTCGCCGGCCACTCCGGCACCACCCGCTTCACCACGCCCTGCACCGTGCCCAGCGCCAGCCCGGGCGAGGACTCGTCCAGCGTGGTCAGCGCCAGCACCCGCTCCCCGGCCTCCAGCCGCAGGAACTCGCCCACCGCCGCACCGCCGGCCAGCGTCGGCGACGGAGTCGGCGGCAGCGCCGGCAGGTCGATCACCGGAAGCCGCAGCACCCGGCCCGCCGACGTGACCACGCCCACGTCCGCCCGCGCCGTCGCCGGCACCGCCGACACGATCACGTCGTGCTTCGCACGCGACTCCGACAGCTCGAACGGCTCGCCGTCCGCCGTCCGCGCCAGCAGGCCCGTCGACGACAGCAGGACCCGGCACGGATCGTCCGCCACCTCCAGCGGCACCGACAGCGCCGCCGACGGCACCGCACCGGCCTCCAGCAGCACCGTGCGCCGCTCCGTCCCGAACTGCTTGGCCACCGCGCCCAGTTCGGAGGAGACCACGCTGCGCAGCCGGGTGTCCGACTCCAGGATCTCCGTCAGCTCCGCGATCTCCGCGTTCAGCTTCGCCTTCTCCTGCTCCAGCTCCACCCGGTCGAAGCGGGTCAGCCGGCGCAGCGGGGTGTCCAGGATGTACGCCGTCTGCGTGTCCGACAGCGAGAAGCGCTCCATCAGGCGCTCCTTCGCCTGCGCCGCGTTGTCACTCGACCGGATGATCGCGATGACCTCGTCGATGTCGAGCAGCGCCACCAGCAGGCCCTCGACCAGGTGCAGCCGCTCCTCCCGCTTGCGGCGGCGGAAGTCGCTGCGCCGGCGCACCACCGTGAAGCGGTGGTCGACGTAGACCTCCAGCAGCTCCTTCAGACCCAGCGTCAGCGGCTGGCCGTCGACCAGCGCCACGTTGTTGATGCCGAAGGTCTCCTCCATCGGCGTCAGCTTGTACAGCTGCTCCAGCAGCGCCTCCGGCACGAAGCCGTTCTTCACCTCGATCACCAGCCGCAGCCCGTGCTCGCGGTCGGTCAGGTCCTTGACGTCCGCGATGCCCTGCAGCTTCTTCGCGTTGACCAGGTCCTTGATCTTCGAGATGACCTTCTCCGGGCCGACGTTGTACGGCAGCTCGGTGACCACGATGCCCTTGCGGCGGGCCGTCACCGCCTCCACCGTCGTCGTCGCCCGGATCTTGAACGTGCCGCGGCCCGACTCGTACGCGTCCCGGATCCCCGACAGGCCCACGATCCGCCCGCCCGTCGGCAGGTCCGGACCGGGCACGAACCGCATCAGCGTGTCCAGGTCCGCGTTCGGGTGCTTGATCAGGTGCCGGGCCGCGGCCACCACCTCGGACAGGTTGTGCGGCGGCATGTTCGTCGCCATGCCGACCGCGATCCCCGTCGCGCCGTTCACCAGCAGGTTCGGGAACGCCGCCGGCAGCGCCAGCGGCTCCTGCTCGCTGCCGTCGTAGTTGGGGCCGAAGTCGACGGTGTCCTCGTGGATCGACTCCACCATCGCCATCGACGCGGCCGTCAGCCGCGACTCGGTGTACCGCATCGCGGCCGGCGGGTCGTCGTTGCCCAGCGAACCGAAGTTCCCGTGCCCGTCGATCAGCGGCAACCGCATCGAGAACGGCTGCGCCATCCGGACGACCGAGTCGTAGATCGACGCGTCGCCGTGCGGGTGCAGCCGACCCATCACCTCGCCCACCAGACGGGCGCACTTCACGTGCCCGCGCTCCGGACGCAGGCCCATCTCGTTGGCCTGGTACAGGATCCGGCGGTGCACCGGCTTCAGACCGTCCCGCGCGTCGGGAAGCGCACGCGAGTAGATCACCGAGTAGGCGTACTCCAGGAAGGAGCCCTGCATCTCGTCCACGACGTCGACGTCGAGGATCCGCTCCTCGAAGTCTCCGGGCGGCGGGGTCTGCGAACTGCGGCGGGCCATCGCGGCGGGGCTCCCTTACGTCTCGCTTGCAGTGTCTCGGTCTGCTCTGTCGTCCATCCGCCGGCCCCCGTCAACAGGGCGCGGCGCCCCCATTGTGGACCCTCCCGCCGACACTCCCGGCCAGCGCCCCTCTTCCGCCCCTGGCGAACGCCCCGTCCGCGCGGACACAAACGCGCCTCCCACGCGTTGCACCACAATGGGGGACGCCACACCAACCCCGACATCGACGACGGGAAGGACCCGAGCGCATGGCCAACCCGGCCCCCGCCTCCAGCCGAGGCATCGCCATCACCGAGCACCGCCTGGCCAACGGCCTGCGGGTCGTCCTCTCCGAGGACCACCTCACCCCGGTGGCCGCGGTCTGCCTCTGGTACGACGTCGGCTCCCGGCACGAGGTCAAGGGCCGCACCGGCCTCGCCCACCTCTTCGAGCACCTGATGTTCCAGGGCTCCGCGAACGTGTCCAACAACGGCCACTTCGAGCTCGTCCAGGGAGCCGGCGGCTCGCTCAACGGCACCACCAGCTTCGAGCGCACCAACTACTTCGAGACCATGCCCGCCCACCAGCTGGAGCTCGCCCTCTGGCTGGAGGCCGACCGCATGGGCTCGCTGCTCGTCGCCCTCGACGAGACGTCCATGGAGAACCAGCGCGACGTCGTCAAGAACGAGCGCCGCCAGCGCTACGACAACGTCCCGTACGGCACCGCCTTCGAGAAGCTCACCGCGCTCTCGTTCCCCGACGGCCACCCGTACCACCACACCCCCATCGGCTCCATGGCCGACCTCGACGCCGCCACCCTCGAGGACGCCCGCGCGTTCTTCCGCACCTACTACGCGCCCAACAACGCCGTCCTCTCCGTCGTCGGCGACATCGACCCCGAACAGACCGTCGCCTGGGTCGAGAAGTACTTCGGCAGCATCCCTGGCCACGACGGCAAGCAGCCCCCGCGCTCCGGGGAACTCCCCGCCACGATCGGCCGCGAACTGCGCGAGCCCGTCCACGAGGACGTCCCCTCCCGCGCGCTGATGGCCGCCTACCGCCTCCCGCACGACGGCACCCGCGAGGCCGACGCCGCCGACCTCGCCCTCACCATCCTCGGCAGCGGCGAGTCCAGCCGCCTCTACAACCGGCTCGTCCGCCGCGACCGCACCGCCGTCGCCGCCGGCTTCGGCCTGCTCCGCCTCGCCGGCGCCCCCAGCCTCGGCTGGCTCGACGTCAAGACCTCCGGCGACGCCACCATCGCGCAGATCGACGCCGCCGTCGACGAGGAGCTCGCCCGCTTCGCCGCCGAGGGCCCCACCGCCGCCGAACTCGAGCGCGCCCAGGCCCAGATCGAGCGCGAGTGGCTCGACCGGCTCACCACCGTCGCCGGCCGCGCCGACGAACTCTGCCGCTACGCCGTCCTGTTCGGCGACCCCAAGCTGCTCAACGACGCCCTCCCGAAGGTCCTCGACGTCACCGCCGAGGAGGTCCAGGCCGTCGCCCAGGCCCGGCTCCACCCCGACAACCGGGCCGTCCTCGTCTACGAGCCCACCACGGCCGACGACACCGACGACACCGACGACGACACCGCCACCGACGCCTCCCAGGAGGGTGCCGCCGTATGAGCACCGACCACGCCCCCGCGATGACCTTCCACCCCCAGCCCCGGCCCGGCACCCCCAGCCCGTGGGCGTTCCCCGCCCCCGAGCGCGCCTCCCTCGGCAACGGCATCACCGTGCTGCACTGCCACCGGCCCGGCCAGCAGCTCGTCGCCGTCGAGGTCCTCCTCGACGTCCCGCTCGCCGCCGAACCCGAGGGCCTCGACGGCGTCGCCGCCATCCTCGCCCGCGCCCTCAACGAGGGCACCGACACCCTCAGCGCCGAGGAGTTCGCCGCCGAGCTCGAGCGCGCCGGCGCCACCCTCGACGCCCACGCCGACCACCCCTGCATCCGGGTCTCCCTCGAGGTCCCCGCCTCCCGGCTGCAGCGCGGCCTCTCCCTGCTCGCCGACGCCCTGCGCGCCCCCGCCCTCCCCGAGGACGAGATCGAGCGCCTCGTCGCCAACCGCCTCGACGAGATCGTCCACGAGCAGGCCAACCCCGCCCGGCGCGCCGCCAAGGCCCTCTACGCCGAGCTCTTCGACGCCGCCGACCGGCTCTCCCGGCCCCGCAGCGGCACCGCCGACACGGTCAAGTCCATCGACCGCGCCGCCGTCAAGGCCTTCTACGACGCCCACGTGCGCCCCGCCACCAGCACCGTCGTGGTGGTCGGCGACCTCACCGGCACCGACCTGCCCGCCCTCCTGGAGAGCACCCTCGGCACCTGGACCGGCAGCGCCGCCGAAGCCTCCGTCCACGCGCCCGTCACCGGCGACGACCACGGCCGCGTCGTCATCGTCGACCGCCCCGGCTCCGTCCAGACCCAGCTGCTGATCGGCCGCATCGGCCCCGACCGGCACGACCCCGTCTGGGCCGCCCAGATCCTCGGCACCTACTGCCTCGGCGGCACCCTCACCTCCCGCCTCGACCGCGTCCTGCGCGAGGAGAAGGGCTACACCTACGGCGTCCGCTCCTTCGCCCAGCCGCTGCGCTCCGCCGCCGACGGCAGCGGCCGCTCGCTGCTCGCCATCAGCGGATCGGTGGACACCGCCTCCACCGCCCCCGCGCTCGAGGACACCTGGAAGATCCTGCGCCTCCTCGCCGCCGAGGGCCTCACCGACGCGGAGCGCGACGAGGCCGTGCAGTTCCTGGTCGGCGTGGCGCCGCTGAAGTACGAGACCGCGGGCTCCGTCGCCGGGACGCTGGCCGACCAGGTCGAGCAGCACCTGGCCGACGACTACCAGGCCGAGGTCTACCGGCAGCTCGCCGAACTGCCCACGGCCGCCGCCACCGAGGCCGTCGTCGCCGCCTTCCCGCCGGACCGCCTCGTCACCGTCCTGGTCGGCGACGCCGCCGCCATCGCCGAGGACGTGCGGGCCCTCGGCATCGGCGAGGTCACCGTCGTCAGCTGACGCCTCCGGCCTCCCGCACGGGCCCGGTGGAGCACCCGCTCCACCGGGCCCGTCGCGTCGTTAAATGCCTTGCGGGCCCACGCCGTTCCGTGGGTGAATCGTCCCCGGCACAGACGTGCGAACGGCGACGGAGGAAGGGAGGCGGCACCATGCGGGTCGAGCGAGCCATACGACGACGCTCCCCAAGGCCGTACCTCCCCCGTACCGCCCAGGGCTGCTGAGCCCCACCCCTGACTTCCCCGAGCCGCACCGGGATCCTTCGCGCGGCACCCCACCCTTCACGTGAACCACGCCTTCGCGTGACCACCCGACCCCTGGAGGTCGTTCACCCATGTCGTACACCGAAGTCCCCGGCGTCCGGGTCCCGATCCGGATGTGGACCGATCCGGCCACGGTCGAGGGCCAGGCCCTGCAGCAGCTGCGCAACATCAGCTCGCTGCCCTGGCTGCACGGCCTCGCCGTGATGCCCGACGTCCACCTGGGCAAGGGCGCGACGGTCGGCTCCGTCATCGCGATGAAGGGCGCGGTCTGCCCGGCGGCGGTCGGCGTCGACATCGGCTGCGGGATGAGCGCGGTGAAGACCTCGCTCACCGCCGCGGACCTTCCGGACGACCTGTCCCGGCTGCGCTCCGAGATCGAGCAGGCCATCCCGGTCGGCCGCGGCCTGCACACCGACCCGGTCGACCCGGCCAAGCTGCACGGCTTCCGGGCGGCGGGCTGGGACGACTTCTGGCACCGCTTCGACGGGGTGGCGGAGGAGGTCAAGTGGCGCCGCGAGCGGGCGATGCAGCAGATGGCGACGCTGGGTGGAGGAAATCATTTCATCGAAGTATGTGTCGATACGACTGGTTCGGTCTGGCTCATGCTGCACTCCGGATCGCGCAACATCGGCAAGGAACTGGCGGAGCACCACATGGGCGTCGCGCAGTCCCTCCCGCACAACCAGGGCCTGGTCGACCGGGACCTCGCCGTCTTCATCGCGGACACCCCGCAGATGGCCGCGTACCGCCAGGACCTCTTCTGGGCCCAGGAGTACGCCAAGAACAACCGCGCGGTGATGATGGCGCTCTTCCAGGACGTCGTGCGCCGTGAGTTCCCCAGGGCGAAGGTCGCCTTCGACGAGGTCATCAGCTGCCACCACAACTACGTGGCGGAGGAGCGGTACGACGGGGTCGACCTGCTGGTGACCCGTAAGGGCGCGATCCGGGCCGGTTCCGGTGACTACGGGATCATCCCGGGCTCGATGGGTACCGGCTCCTACATCGTCCGCGGCCTGGGCAACGAGGCGTCGTTCAACTCCGCCTCGCACGGCGCCGGCCGCAAGATGAGCCGCACGGCGGCGAAGAAGCGGTTCAGCACGGCGGACCTGGTCGAACAGACCAAGGGCGTCGAGTGCCGCAAGGACGGCGGCGTGGTGGACGAGATCCCGGGCGCCTACAAGAACATCGAGAAGGTCATCGAGCAGCAGAAGGACCTGGTCGAGGTGGTCGCGCACCTCAAGCAGGTCGTCTGCGTGAAGGGCTGATCAACGCCGACAGCCGATGAGCGCCGACAGGGGTGCACCACGCGTGGTGGTGCACCCCTGTCGGGCGAGGGGTGGGCTCAGGCCGCGGCCGGGAGCTCGTCGAGGCCTTCCTGGACGAGCTTGGCGAGGCGGTCGAGGGCCTCGTCGGCGTTCTCGGCGTCGGAGGCGAGGACGACCTCCTCGCCACCCTGGGCGCCCAGGCCGAGCAGGCCGAGCATGGAGGCGGCGTTGACGGGGGTGCCGCCGGGCTTGGCGATGGTGATCGGCACGCCGGTGGCCGTGACGGCCCGGACGAAGATCGAGGCGGGACGGGCGTGCAGGCCCTCGGCCCAACCGATGGTGACGCGGCGCTCGGCCATGAGACGTGCCTTTCCGGTGAAGCTGGTCACGGCCGTGCTCGGAGGAGCGGGGGGACGGCCATGTTGTCTAGACCAGTGTTGCACGCAGCCGGCCCCCGCGAACCGTCGCGTTCAGGACTTGTGATTGTTTCTTTTCGGGGCATAAGGCCCGGCCAGTGGCCCTGTCCACCCTGCCGCGAGCGCCTGTCCGGCGCCATTCGGCCCGCTGCCGGATAACCTGACGAATGTGGACGACTCCGCGGTGGCGAACCCCGAGCAACCGGACTATCCGCAGCACTGGGAGGCCGACATCCTGCTGCGCGACGGCGGCACGGCCCGGATCCGGCCGATCACGCCGGACGATGCCGGGCGGCTCGTGGAGTTCTACGAGCAGGTCTCGGACCAGTCCAAGTACTTCCGCTTCTTCGCCCCCTACCCCCGGCTGTCCGACAAGGACGTCCGCCGCTTCACCCACCACGACTTCGTGAACCGGGTGGGCCTCGCGGTGGTGATCCGGGACCACTTCATCGCCACCGTCCGCTACGACCGGATCGACGCCGACGGCCGCCCGTCCGACACCGGTACGGAGGCCGAGGTCGCGTTCCTGGTGCAGGACGCCCACCAGGGCCGCGGGGTGGCCTCGGCGCTGCTGGAGCACATCGCCGCGGTGGCGCAGGAGCGCGGGATCCGCCGCTTCCAGGCGGAGGTGCTGCCGGAGAACCGGAAGATGGTGAAGGTCTTCACCGATGCCGGCTACACCCAGCGCCGCAGCTTCGCCGACGGCGTGGTGCACCTGGACTTCGACCTGGAGCAGACCGACCGCTCGTTGGCGGTGATGCGGGCCCGCGAGCACCGCGCGGAGGCGCGGTCGGTACAGCGGTTGCTGACGCCGCGGTCGGTGGCGGTGATCGGGGCGTCCCGCCATCCGCAGACGGTGGGGCGGGCGATCCTGCGGGACCTGCTGGGCACCTTCGAACCCGAGCCCGCCGCCCCCGAAGCCGCCCCCGAAGCCGCCCCCGAGCCCGCCGACCGGGCCGACGCCGGGGAGCAGCAGGCCGGGGCAGAGCAGGGCAGGGAGCAGCAGGTCGGGGCGCAGCCCCGCCCGGTGTACGCGGTGAACCGCAACGCCCCGCCCGGCACGGTGCTGGACGGCGTCCCGGTGCACCGCTCGGTCCTGGACATCCCCGGCCCGGTGGACCTCGCGGTGATCGCCGTCCCGGAGGGCGCCGTGCCCGCGGCCGTCGCGGAGTGCGGTGCGCACGGGGTGCAGGGCCTGGTGGTGGTGACCGCCGGCTACGCGGAGACCGGGGTGGACGGGCGGGACCGCCAGCGCGCCCTGGTGCGGCAGGCCCGGGCGGCGGGGATGCGGGTGGTCGGCCCGAACGCGTTCGGCCTGATCAACACCGATCCGGCCGTCCCGTTGAACGCCTCGCTGGCGCCGCACCTGCCGGGCCGCGGCGGTTTCGGGATCTTCTGCCAGTCCGGCGCGATCGGCGTGGCGCTGCTGGAGGCCGCCCACCGGCGGGGTCTCGGGGTGTCCTCGTTCGCCTCGGTCGGCAACCGGGCGGACGTCTCCGGCAACGACTTCCTGCAGTACTGGGCGGAGGACGACGCCACCGAGGTGGTGCTGCTCTACCTGGAGTCCTTCGGCAATCCGCGCAAGTTCACCCGGATCGCGCGGCGGCTGGCCGCGGTGAAGCCGATCGTGGTGGTGAAGGGGGCCCGGCACACGGGCAGCCTGCCGCCGGGCCACGCGGTGCCGGCGACCGCGACCGGGCTGCGCGACGCGACGGTGGACGCGCTGTTCGAGCAGGCGGGCGTGATCAGGGTGGAGACGATCACCGAGCTGTACGACACCGGGGAGCTGCTGGGCCTGCAGCCGCTGCCCCCGGGGGACCGGGTGGCGGTGGTCGGCAACTCGGACTCGATGGGACTGCTGACGTACGACGCCTGTCTGAGCGCGGGGCTGCGGCCGCGCACCCCGGTGGACCTGACCACCGCGGCGACCGGCGAGAACTTCCGGATCGCGCTGGACGTGGCGCTGAGCGACCCGGCGGTGGACGCGGTGATCGCGGTGGCGATCCCGCCGATCGGCACGTCCGCGCACGCGTTCATGGGCGGTCGGCTGACCGGCCCGGACGACCCGGAGATGGGCTCGGACGATCCGGAGATCGCCACTGCGCTGCTCGAAGCCGGGGTGCGGGCGCGGGAGTTGGGCAAGCCGCTGGTGCTGGCGCACCTGGCGCTGACGGATCTGCCGGCCCGGCTGCGTCCGGGCGGCGTCCCGGCGTTCGCGGCCCCCGAGCGGGCGGTGCGCGCGCTGGCGAACGCCGTGCACTACGCGCAGTGGCGCCGCCGGACGGCGGTGGCGGAGGAGACGGCCCGGGTGCCGGAGCTGGACCGGATCGACGAGCCGGGGGCCCGTGCGCTGGTCGAGGCGGCGTTGAGCACCCGGACCGCGATCGCCGCGCGGACCCAGCCGGGCGGCGCCCGGATCACGCTGCCGGACGTCGGGGCCCGTGAGCTGCTGGCCCGCTACGGCATCGACGTCTCCCCGACGCTGCCGGCGCCGGACGAGGAGACCGCGGTGCGGGCGGCGGAGGCGCTCGGTTACCCGGTGGCGCTGAAGGCGACGGCCCCGCACCTGCGGCACCGCCCCGACCTGGGCAGCGTGCGGCTGGACCTGACCGGTGAGCCGGGTCTGCGCCGGGCGCACCGCGAGCTGGACGCGTTGCTGGGCGGTGCGGCGCAGGCGGAGCTGGTGGTGCAGCGGCTGGCGCCGCGCGGGGTGGACACCGTGATCGGTGCCACGGTGGATCCGGCGGTCGGCGCGATCCTGTCGTTCGGCCTGGCCGGGGCGCCGGCGGAGCTGCTGGGCGACGTGGCGCACCGGCTGGTTCCGGCCACCGACCAGGACGTGGCGGGGCTGGTTCGGGAGGTGCGGGCGGCGCCGCTGCTGTTCGGCTGGCGGGGGGCGGAGGCGGTGGACACGGGCGCGCTGGAGGAGCTGCTGCTGCGGGTGTCGCAGCTGGTGGACGACGTGCCGGAGGTCGCCTCGGTGGATCTCGAACCGGTGGTCGTGGCCCCGTACGGGCTGGCGATCCTGGGGGCGCGGGTGCGGCTCGCGCCACTGCCCGTCCGCAGCGATCTGGGCCCGCGCGCCATGAGCACCCTGTAACCTTCCTTGGTTGTGCCCGGCCCTCGGGCGCTGTTGTCCGAAGCTCGGCGCCGTGCCGCCCGCTTCGTCGGCGGACCATGCCAGGATGGAGTTATGGCGAAGACCGGTACGACCACCACTCAGGACCTGCGCTCGGCGATCGAGCGCAGCGGCTACTACCCGGCCCTGGTGTCCGAGGCGGTCGAGGCCGCGGTGGGCCCGGAGCCGATCAGCTCGTACCTGGTGCACCAGGAGACGACCTTCGACGCCAACGAGGTGCGCCGGCACGTGACGGTGCTGGTGCTGACCCCGACCCGGTTCGTGGTGAGCCACACCGACGAGCAGTCGGGGGACGGCGGCAGTCCGGCGGTGCCGTTCGCGACGACGTCGACGGAGAGTGTCCGGCTGGACCGGATCGGTTCGGTCGTGCTGAGCCGGATGGTGGCGAACCCGGAGACGTACACGCCGGGGACGCTGCCGCGCGAGGTGGTGCTGACGATCGGCTGGGGTGCCGTGCAGCGGCTGGACCTGGAGCCGGCGGGCTGCTCGGACCCGAACTGCGAGGCGGATCACGGCTACACGGGGTCGGCGACGGCTGACGACCTCTCACTGCGGGTGAGCGAGGCCGGTGACGGCCCGGAGACGGTCGCGCAGGCTCTGGTGTTCGCCCGTGCGCTGTCCGACGCGACGATCAGCAACGGCCCGCGGGTCTGAGCGCCGCCGCCTCCGTCCGCTACTGAATCCGGTTCCATGTCCTTCGCACCCGCCGACGGCTACGACGCCTTCGAGATCCTTGACCCGGCCGCGGCTCCCGCGCCCCCGTACGGCAGCGGTTCGCTCTGCGACCTGCTGCCCTCGGTGGCGGCGGGGCTGGGGGTTCCGGGCTTCACCGCCACCCTGCCGATCGCCCCGGCGGACCGCGTGGTGGTGTTCCTGGTGGACGGCCTGGGCTGGGAGCTGCTGCTGCGGCACCCGGAGTACGCGCCGTTCCTGTCCTCGTTGGCGGCCGGTTCGCTGGGCGGCTCGGGCCGCCCGCTGACCGCGGGTTTCCCGTCGACCACGGCGACCTCGCTGGCCTCGGTCGGGACGGGCACCCCTCCGGGGCTGCACGGCCTGGTCGGGTACACGGTGGCGGTGCCGGGCGCGGGGTACCTGATGAACCAGCTGCGCTGGCAGCCGCACACCGACCCGGGGGCGTGGCAGCCGTACCCGACGGTCTTCGACCGGACGCACGAGGCGGGGGTGGCGACGGCGCAGGTGTCCTCCCCGTTGTTCGCGCAGACCCCGCTGACCAGGGTGGCGCTGTCCGGCGGCACCTTCCTGGGCCGGACCACCGGCATGGAGCGGATGGATCTGGCGGCCTCCTGGCTGGCCGAGCACGACCGGGCGCTGGTGTACACCTACGTCAGCGAGCTGGACGGTGCGGGCCACCGGTTCGGGGTGGACTCGGACGAGTGGCGGATGACGCTGGACGCGGTGGACCGGCTGGCCCGCCGACTGGCGGAGCAGCTGCCGCCGCGTTCGGCGATGTACGTGACGGCGGACCACGGCATGATCGACATCGCCCCGGAGGACCGGATCGACTTCGACGAGGACTGGGAGCTGGGCGCCGGCGTGGCCCTGCTGGGCGGTGAGGGCCGGGCCCGGCACGTGTACGCGGTGCCCGGTGCGGCGGCCGACGTGCACGCGGTCTGGAGCGAGGTGCTGGGCGACCGGATGTGGGTGGCGACCCGGGACCAGGCGATCGACGCGGGCTGGTTCGGCCCGGCCGTGGACGAGCGGGTGTACGGGCGGATCGGCGACGTGGTGGCCGCGGCGCGGGACGACATCGCGATCATCGCCTCCCGCAACGAGCCGGGGGAGTCCGCGATGGTCGGACTGCACGGCTCGATGACCCCGGTGGAGCAGTTCGTGCCCCTGCTCGAAGTCCGCGGCTGAGCGCTTCCGTTGACTCCTCTGTGCCCGAACTCCTCTGATTTGAAAGGCCTTTGCTCCACCCATGGCTGAACTGGTGTTCTTCTCGGGCACGATGGACTGCGGCAAGTCGACGCTGGCGCTGCAGATGGACCACAACCACACCGCGCGCGGCCGGCAGGGGATCATCCTGACCCGCAACGACCGGGCCGGTGCGGCCACCATCTCCAGCCGGCTGGGCCTGCGGGCGGACGCGGTCGAGGTCACCGACGACTTCGACTTCCACGCGCACGTGGTGCAGCGCCTCTCGGCGGGTGGCCGGGTGGACTACCTGATCTGCGACGAGGCCCAGTTCTTCGCCGCCGGGCAGGTCGACCAGC
This sequence comes from Kitasatospora sp. NPDC004745, assembly GCF_042873275.1. Taxonomy (NCBI): domain Bacteria; kingdom Bacillati; phylum Actinomycetota; class Actinomycetes; order Kitasatosporales; family Streptomycetaceae; genus Kitasatospora; species Kitasatospora sp. NPDC004745. The sequence continues at coordinate 126,076 of NZ_JBIALK010000025.1, forward strand.
TGGCCCGGGTGGTGGACGAACTCGACATCGACGTCTTCACGTTCGGGATCACCACGGACTTCCGCACCCGGCTGTTCCCGGGTTCGCAGCGGCTGATCGAGCTGGCCGACCGGGTGGAGGTGCTCCAGGTCGAGGCACTGTGCTGGTGCGGCGCGCGGGCGACCCACAACGCCCGGACGGTGGGCGGCGTGATGGTGGTCGAGGGCGCCCAGGTGGTGGTCGGCGACATCACGGTCGACGAGGACGAGGTCAGCTACGAGGTGCTGTGCCGCCGGCACCACCGCCGCCGCCTCACCTCGGCGACCGCCCGGGCCTCGGTGCTCTCGCCGGACGTGCTGCCCTTCGAGGAGCAGCGGGCCTGACCGCGGGCGGCCCGGTGCCCGCTCGGGCGCGGACCGGGCGGCTCACAGCGCCTCGATCACCGAGAAGTGCCCGCCCTGCGGGTCGGCCAGCCGGGCGGCCCGGCCGCGCAGGGTGTCGTGCGGCTCCACCAGGACGCGGCCGCCGAGCTCGACGGCGTGCCGGGCGGTCCGCGTGGTGTCGCGGACGGCGAAGTGGACCCGCCAGCGCGGCGGGTGGCCGCGCAGTTCGGCGTGGTGCCGGATGCCGGCGACCGGCCGCCCGTGCACCAGGAGCGCGGACTCGCCGTCGGCGGGCCGTACGGGCCGGTCGAGCACGGTGGCGTAGAAGGCCGCGGCGCCGTCCGCGTCGGGGGTGAGCAGTTCGGCCCAGGCCGGTCCGCCGGGTTCGGGGCCGGCTTCGCGGCCGGTGTGCTCCTCGCCCTGCCAGAGCCCGAAGACGGCGCCGGAGACGTCGGCGGCGATGGCCATCCGGCCGGCCCGTTCGGCCTGCAGCGGGCCGACGGCGACGGTTCCGCCGCATTCGCGCACCAGTTGGGTGGTGCGGTCGGCGTCGTCGACGGCGAAGTAGGTGGTCCACTGCACCGGGAACCCGGTGGCGGTGGAGACGCCGAGGCCGGCGACGGGCTCCCCGTCGAGTTCGGCCCGTACGTAGTCGCCGAGTTGGCCCGGGCCCGGGCGGTAGGCCCAGCCGAGCAGGTCGCCGTAGAAGGCGCGGGCTCCGGGCAGGTCGTCGGTCAGCAGGCTGACCCAGCAGGGCGTGCCCTGGGCCAGTCGGAGTTCCACCGCGGGCAATGCGGGCCTCCTCGTGGGTGGTCGGCGCGCGGGGATCCTCGCGCGCGAGGGTGATGCTTCCACCCTGGCGGGCACCGAACCCTCGGGCCGCGCGGAAAGTCCGGCAAAGTCCGCACAAAGAGCGGTGGTTCGTCGGTGCTGCGCGACAATGGCCGCCATGACGACCTACAACGACGCTTCTCCGCTGATCTCCGCGGGCGCGCTGGGGGAGGCGCTCGCCTCCGTCCGCCCGCCGGTGCTGCTGGACGTGCGCTACCGGCTGGTCGGTGCCGCGGCCTCCGGCCCGACCGCGGCCGAGGAGTACCTGGCCGGGCACCTGCCCGGGGCCCACTTCGTCGACCTGGACCGCGACCTCGCGGCCCACCCGGGTGCTCCGGGCCGGGGCGGGCGCCACCCGCTGCCGGACCCGGAGGAGTTCGGTGCGGCGATGCGCGGATTCGGGGTGGACGCCGACCGCCCGGTGGTGGTGTACGACGGGGCGGCCTCGCTGGCGGCGGCCCGCGCCTGGTGGCTGCTGCGCTGGGCCGGGCACCGGGACGTCCGGGTGCTGGACGGCGGGTACGCGGCCTGGGTGGCGGCGGGTCTGCCGGTGACGGCGGAGGTGCCGGAGCCGGCGGAGGGCGACTTCAAGCCGGTGCCGGGGCGGTTGCCGGTGGTGGACGCGGACGGCGCGGCGGCCTGGGCGCGCGAGGGCCTGCTGCTGGACGCCCGGGCGGGCGAGCGCTACCGGGGCGAGACCGAGCCGGTGGATCCGCGGGCCGGGCACATCCCGGGGGCGGTGTCGGCGCCGACGGCCGAGAACGTGGACGCGGACGGGCGGTTCCGGTCGGCCGCGGAGCTGGCGGCGCGGTTCCGCGCGCTGGGCGCGGGCGAGCGGGAGACGGCGGTGTACTGCGGCTCGGGGGTGACGGCGGCGCACCAGATCCTGGCGCTCGAGGTGGCGGGCCTGCCCGCGACGCTGTACCCCGGGTCGTGGAGCGAGTGGTCGAGCGACGCGGCCCGCCCGGTGGCGGTGACCGGGCAGCCGGGCTGAGTCCGGGCACGCGGAAGGGGCGGGAGGCCGGGCCTCCCGCCCCTTCCGTACGGCGGTTACTCCTGCTTCTTGCGCCGGCTGCCGAAGACGATCTCGTCCCAGCTGGGCACGGTGGCCCGGCGGCCGGGGCGGACGCCGTCCGCCTCGGCCTGGCGGTCGGTGGTGCCGACGAGGCGTTCGCGGTGCGGGGCGACGGCCCGCGGCATCAGGATGTCGGCGTAGGCCGATCCCGCGCCGACGGCCGGGGCCGCGGCGGCCGGCTCCTCGCTCTCCTCGGCGACCTCGGCGGGCACCGGCTCGATCGGGGTGGTGCCGCTGACGGCGAGGTCGCCGCGGAAGGCGGGGACGACGTCGAGCAGGCTGGTCAGCGAGTCCCTGGACTCGGCGGTGGCCTCGCGGGACTCGCGGACCTCACGGGCCGACATGATGCGGTCGGCGGAGGGCCGGTCGATCATCGGGCGGGGCGGCCGGTCCTGGGGGAGCCGGGCGATCCGCGGGATGAACGGGAAGACCGACTCCTCCTCGCGCTCGACGTTCTCGCCGATCAGCGCGCGGGCCTCGTCGTCGTTGGGCTGGACCAGGCGCCGGGGCGGGTCGTACGTCCACGACGCGCTGCGGCCCTCGCCGTCGGCCCGGTAGGAGAGGATGACCTCCCAGGTGCCGTCGTCGCGCCGCCAGGAGTCCCAGCGTTCGGTGTCCTTCTCCGCGCCGCGCAGCGCGAGCCGCTCGGCGACGGCCTCGCCGAGCTGGGGCCCGGTGGACTCGCCGTTGCGGCGGATGGCGGTCTTGCGGGCGCGCTCGGCCATGAAGGCGCGCTCGGCGAGCACCGGCCCCTCGAAGCGGCGGACGCGGTCGACGGAGATGCCGGCGGCCTGGGCGACCTCCTCCGCGGAGGCGCCTGCTCGTATCCGCGCCTGGATGTCCCGGGGGCGCAGATGGCTCTCGACCTCGATCTCGATCTGGCCGAGGCGCGGCCGGTCGCCGCGGATGGCGGCGCGCAGCCGCTCGTCGATGGGGAGGGTGTACTCCGTGCTGTCGGCAGCCTTGAGCACCAGCCGTGTGCCGTCGTTGCTGACGGCCACAACCCGCAGTTCGGGCACGGTTACCTCCCGGGTGGTGCCTGCCGACGTCACCTGCGTCGCTGCTCCCGTACTGAGTGTGGCCTGCCCGCTCGCGACTGGCCACAACCTTGCTGAGTTCCCCGGCGTGTCGGGCATACGCCCGGGCACGCCACTGTGGCACGGTTGCCTTTTTGCCACGTCATCCGTCGACGTCGCGCCTGGGTGTCCCGGCCGTCCTCGCACGCGCAGTGAACGCGACGTTCCGGGACGGTCGTCGCCGTGCGTGCCTGGCCCGTGGCTCTTCGTCAAGCTGCCGGTACGGACGCAGTCGACAAGTCGACCCAAGGCTCAGGCTTTACGAACAGTACTCCATTCGTGGCATCCGAAGGGGCGGCTCGCCGCTCAAGTCTCCCGCGATTCACGGGAATCTCAAGAGCGCGCGCCCCCAATGGCGGACCACTGCCGGGTGAACGGTGATCATCTTCACATATATCGGGGGCGGAGAACCGCATTTTCGTCCCTTGTGTCCTTCTTTGGGCAAGATGGAGTGGCTTGTTCGAGGATCAGTCGTACGGACCGAGGGATGTTGATGCCGGAGCGGAACCCCGCCGAGGAGGGCGGCAAGGAGGATCGCAGGCGAATCGATCTGAGTGTGGCTCAGGTCGTGGCGAGTGCGTTGGCGACGGTGGCCGGGGCACTGCTCGCCTCGGAACTCGGCGTGTACGGAACGATCCTGGGCGCGGCGGTGGTCAGCATCGGGGCCACCACCGGCAGTGCGGTGTTCCAGCACGTCTTCCGGCGCACCGGCGAACAGCTGCGCGGGGCGGTGACGGAACGGGGGCCGGTCCACACCGCGAACGGACTGCGCCAGGTGCCGGCCGGCCCGGTGGGCCCGGCGCCCGTGGCGGAGTCGCCGGTGGCGGAGTCGCCGGTGGTGGAGTCGCCGGTGGTGGAGTCGCCGGTGGCGGTGCTCTCCGCGGAGTGGAACGAGCCGCGGGTGGTGCGGGCGCGCCGGCGCTGGACCTGGCGGACGTACGCGGCGGTGTCCGGGCTGGTGTTCGTGCTGGCGATGACGCCGATCGTCGCGTTCGAACTGGCCACCGGCCAGCCGGTGTCGGCGACGGTGAAGGGGCGGTCCGGCAACGGCACCTCCTTCGGCGGCGCCGTCACCCCCGGGTCCTCCACCCCGACCTCCTCCACGCCGCGGGAGGAACCGGAGCGGACGCCCCCGGCGCGCGAGCCCGGCGGAGCGGGTCGGTCGCCGTCCGCCGGGGCCACGGCCCCGGCGCCGACGGGGCCGAGCCGGGAGCCGAGCCCGAGCGGCTCCGGTGAGCCGGGCGGCGGGACGACCTCGCCCTCGGCGGGGCCGAGCACCTCGCCGTCGGCCGGCACCTCCCCGTCGGCGGGCGGCGGGACGCCGTCGGGCGGGGCCTCCTCGCAGCCTCCCGTCCCGAGCCGGACGCCGGCGGCGCCCCGGTCGGGGGCCGCGTCCTCGACGCCCTGAGGCCCGGGCGAGGTCAGGCGCCGAGCACGCGGCGCAGGTAGTCGTTGCCGAAGACCCGCTGCGGGTCGACCTCGTCGCGCAGCGCCGTGAAGTCGCCGAAGTGCGGGTACACGCCGGCCAGGTACTCGGCGTCGCGGGTGTGCAGCTTGCCCCAGTGCGGGCGGCCCGCGTGCGCGGTCATCAGCTGTTCGACGCCGGTGAAGTAGCCCTGGTCGGCGGTGCCCCGGTAGAGGTGCACCGCGATGTAGGCGCTGTCGCGGCCGGAGGCGGTGGAGAGCCAGAGGTCGTCGGCGGGGGCGAAGCGCACCTCGACCGGGAAGCTGACCTTCCAGTCAGAGCGGTCGACCAGGGCCTTCAGTTCGCGCAGCACCTCGGCGACGGCCGCGCGCGGCACCGCGTACTCCATCTCCACGAAGCGGACCTTGCGGGGGCTGGTGAACACCCGGTACGCCGTGTCGGTGTAGCTGCGGTCGGACCAGGCGCGGCTGGCCAGCGAGGCGATGGCGGGGATGCTGCCGGGGAAGCGCCGGCCGACCCGGCAGGCGCCCTCCCAGACGGTGTTGGAGAGGAAGTCGTCCTCCAGCCACTCCTTGAACCGGGGCAGCGGGGCGGCCGGGCCCTGGCTGCGGTTGTTGCGCTTGGTGGAGCAGCGGTCGGTGTGCGGGAACCAGTAGAACTCGAAGTGCTCGTTGACGGCGGTGAGGTCGTCGAGCCGTTCCAGCACCTCGTCGAAGGCCATCGGCTGCTCGTGCGCGGTGAGCAGGAAGGCCGGTTCGACGCCGAAGGTCAGGGCGGTGATCACGCCGAGGGCGCCGAGGCCGAGCCGGGCGCCCTGGAAGAGCCGCGGGTTCTCGGTGGGGGAGCAGTGCCGGACGGTGCCGTCGGCGAGGACGATCTCCAGGGCGCGGATCTGGGCGGCGAGCGAGCCGGAGTCGCGGCCGGTGCCGTGGGTGCCGGTGCTGGTGGCGCCGGCCACGGTCTGGACCTCGATGTCGCCCATGTTGGTGAGCGAGAGGCCCTCGCCGGCGAGGATCCGGTTGAGTCGGGCGAGCGGGACGCCGGACTCGACGGTGATGGTGCCGGCCTCGCGGTCGATGCCGCGGACGGCGGTGAGCGCGTGCGGGCGGAGCAGGACGCCGTCGCCGGCGGAGGCGATCGAGGTGAAGGAGTGGCCGGAGCCGACGGCCTTGACGGTGCGGCCCTGTCCGGCGGCCCGCAGGATCTCCCTGGCCAGTTCCTCCGCGGTGCCGGGGGCGGCGGACCGGGCGGGCCGGGCGCTCTGGTTCCCGGCCCAGTTGGTCCACCGGGCGGGCGTCACGGTACTGGTCTGGGGCATGCGCCGCCTCCTGCTCCGTGGCCGAACGGGTCGGCGCGGGGTCGGGGCGGCAGCGCCGCCCTACCCGCGGGTAGGGCCGCGGGTAGGGAGAGACTAGTCAGTTCACCGTTCGAGGTCTACGGGTTGTCCGGCCGCTTCGGCGGGCTCGTCGGAGCTGACTCCGGCGCGCAGCCGGCCCAGTCCGGCGAGCGCGGTGGCCACGCCGAGCGCACCGGCGACCAGCGGCACCCAGTAGCCCGCGGCGGCGCCGGAGGCGTCCACCACCCAGCCGCCGGCGGAGGAGCCGAAGGCGACGCCGAGGGCGAGCCCGCTGGTGGTCCAGGCCATCCCCTCGGTGAGCTGGGAGGCCGGGACGAGCCGCTCCACCAGGGCCATCGCGGAGATCAGGGTCGGCGAGATGGCGAGGCCGGCGAGCATCAGGGCGGCGCCGGTGGCGAGCAGCCCGCCGAGGCCCTGGACGGTCGAGGAGACGATCAGGACCGGGACCATGCTCAGGGCCATCAGCGTCACGCCGGCGAAGAACCGGGTGGACAGCGAGCCCCTGGGCTTGAGCGTGCCGTAGACCATGCCGGCCAGGCCGGAGCCGAGCGCCCACACGGCGAGGACGGTGCCGGCCAGCCCCTCGTGGCCCTGGGCCCTGGCGAAGGCGACGGTGACGATCTCGACCGAGCCGAAGATCGCGCCGGTGGCGATGAAGGTGAGCACCAGGACGATCAGGCCGCCGTTGAGGATGGCGCTGCCGCCGCTGCGAGAGGCGGCCGGGTGGACCGGCGGTTCGGTGCGGCGCTGGGCGGTGAACAGCGTGATGCCGACGGTGAGCGCGACGACGGCGGCGAGCACGCCGGACTCGGGAAGGACGTTGGTCGCCAGGACGACGGCGAGGATCGGACCGACCATGAAGCAGAACTCGTCGACCACCGCCTCGAAGGAGTACGCGGTGTGCAGCCGGCCGGCGTCCTCGCGGTAGAGGTGCGCCCAGCGGGCGCGGACCATGGCGCCTGCGCTGGGCATCACGCCCATGCCGACGGCGAAGAGGAACAGCGTCCAGGCCGGTGCGCCGAAGTGCGCGCAGAGCAGCAGTCCGATCGCGGCGGAGACGGAGAGCGCGGCGGCGGGGAGGGCCACCCGGCGCTGCCCGTACCGGTCGACCAGCCAGGACACCGCCGGTCCGAGCGCTCCGGCGGCGATCGCCAGGGTCGCCGAGACCGCGCCCGCCACCCCGAACGACCCTCTCTGCTCGGAGAGCATGGTCACGATGCCGATGCCGGTCATCGAGATCGGCAGGCGGGCGAGGAAGCCGGCCGAGGAGAAGGCCAGAGTGCCGGGGGCGGCGAATATCCGGCGGTAACTGGAGAGCACGGGGGAGCTCCGAGGGGTAAGGAACAAGGCTGGTCAACACAGCTTACGTACCTTGGCAAACGGTATTTTCCGGACACCCGCGCGGCCCAACCGCCGGTGTTCGGCCCCTCAATGGCAGGATCGGTGCCATGTCCGACGCGCGCAAACCCTCACCGACCGGCGCCGCCCCGTACGACGCCCTGCTGCTGCTCTCCTTCGGCGGGCCGGAGGCCCCCGAGGACGTCGTCCCGTTCCTGGAGAACGTCACCCGCGGCCGCGGCATCCCCCCGGAGCGGCTGAAGGAGGTGGGCAAGCACTACTTCCTGTTCGGCGGCGTCAGCCCGATCAACGAGCAGAACCGCGAGCTGCTCGCCGCGCTGCGCAAGGATTTCGCCGAGCACGGGCTGGAGCTGCCGGTTTACTGGGGCAACCGCAACTGGGCGCCGTACCTGGTCGACACCCTGCGCGAGCTGGCCGCCGACGGTCACCGCCGGATCGCCGTCCTCGCCACCAGCGCGTACGCCGGCTACTCGGGCTGCCGCCAGTACCGGGAGAACCTGGCCGAGGCGCTGGCCGCGCTCGCCGCGGAGGGCCTGCCCGAGCTGCGGGTCGACAAGCTGCGGCACTTCTACAACCACCCGGGCTTCGTCCGGCCGATGATCGACGCCACCGTGGCGGCCCTGGCCGAACTGCCCGAGCCGGTCCGGGACGGCGCCCGGCTGGCGTTCACCACCCACTCCATCCCGGACACCATGGCCGACTCCTCCGGCGCCCCGGACGACCCGGCCCGCGGCCGGCCCGGCGGCGCCTACGTCGCCCAGCACCTCGACGTCGCCCGGCTGATCGCCGAGGCCGTCGCCGAGCGCACCGGGGTCGCCGACCGGCCGTGGGAGCTGGTCTTCCAGAGCCGCAGCGGCGCCCCGCACGTGCCCTGGCTGGAACCGGACGTCTGCGACCACCTGGAGGCCCAGCACGCCGACGGCGCGCCCGCCGTGGTGATGGTCCCGATCGGCTTCGTCTCCGACCACATGGAGGTCAGGTACGACCTCGACACCGAGGCCGTCGCCAAGGCCGCCGAACTCGGCCTGCCGGTGGCCCGCGCCGCCACCGTCGGCGCCGACCCGCGGTTCACCGCCGCGGTGCGCGAGCTCGTCCTGGAGCGCGCCGCCGCCGAACGCGGCGAGCCGGTGACCCGCTGCGCGCTCGGCGCGCTCGGCCCCAGCCACGACGTGTGCGCGGTGGCCTGCTGCCCCAACCCGCGCGCCCCGCGCCCGGCCGCCGCCGAGCGCTGACCGCCCGTCCCGAGGAGTCCCCCTTGTCCACCCCCGCCCTGCCCGACGACCGGCTCCTCGACGACCTGCTGGACGTCGCCCTGGACGCGGCCCGGCGGGCCGGCGCCCTGCTGCGCGACGGCCGGCCCGCCGACCTCGGCGTGGCCGGCACCAAGAGCAGCCCGGTCGACGTGGTGACCGAGATGGACCTCGCCTCCGAGAAGCTGGTCCTGGAGCTGATCACCGACCGCCGCCCGGAGGACGGCTACCTCGGTGAGGAGGGCGCCGAGCGGCACGGCACCAGCGGGGTGCGCTGGGTCGTCGACCCGCTCGACGGCACGGTCAACTACCTGTACGGACTGCCCTCCTGGGCGGTGAGCGTGGCCGCCGAGGTGGACGGCCGGGCGGCCGTCGGCGTGGTCTTCGCGCCGGCCCGCGGTGAGCTGTTCCAGGCCGTCCTCGGCCGCGGTGCCCACCTCGACGGCCGTCCGCTCGCCGCCCGCCAGGCCCCGCCGTGGGGCCAGGCGCTGATCGCCACCGGCTTCAACTACGTCCGGTCGGTGCGGGTCCGCCAGGCCGAGGTGCTGCAGGCCCTGATGCCCGAGGTGCGGGACGTCCGCCGCGGCGGCGCCGCCGCCGTGGACCTGTGCGACGTCGCCGCCGGGCGGCTGGACGGCTACTACGAGCGCGGACTGGCCCCCTGGGACCGCGCGGCCGGCTGCCTGATCGCCGCGGAGGCCGGCGCCCTGGTCGGCGGCCGCCCCGGCCACGGCCCGGACGGCGAGCTGACGGTGGCCGCCGCGCCCGGCGTGTACGAGCCGCTGCAGGAGCGGCTCGCCGCGCTGCGCGCCTGGGAGGACCGGGGCTGAGCTCCGGAGCGTCCCGGGGCACGGGAGCCCCGGGACGCCAGGTGCCCCGAGCGGGCACCGCCGTGAACGCGACGGGGCCCGGAACGCGAAGAGCCCTGGCATACGAGGGATGCCAGGGCCTGGGGTTTCGCACGGCCCCCGCAGGGCCGCTGGTGCCGGAACTCCGGCGACGGGTCGGGATCGGGTGGATCAGGCGGCGGTGCGGTGACGCTCCAGCACGGTGTCCACACCGTGCTCGGCGGCGAGCCGGCGCAGGTCGTCCAGCTCTGACTGCTCCACCTCGGCGAGGAACTCGTCCCCGGCCTCGATCGCGCGGTGCAGGTCCTGCTCGGCGTTGGCGATGCGCTGCAGGATTCCGGCCTTGAAGGCGTCCATACGGGCCCCCTTACTGTGTCGGACGTGCACGGTCGTACGTTCTCCGCCCTGAGGTTGCGTGGCCAGCGGTAGCGTCCGGGGAGGCAGGATCCTGATTCTCCGGTCGGGCGCGGAGACGGCCCGTCGGCCGCTCCCGGTGACGTCCCAGCCCCAGGGCCGGCGCGGATGAACGCACGGCGGGTGGGTGCGATCGGCCGACAGGCCAGATCGCGGGTGTGCAGCTGTCCTCCCCGCCGCAGGGGCGGGGAAACCTGTCGGCGCGAGAAAGTTGCCCGTGTCACAGTCCAACCGGACTGGTCCCGGTGCGAACGGTCACCGGTCGCCGGTTCCGCCCCGTGCCCGAGCGGCAGCTTATCGCTGCTTTACCGCAGGACCAGGCAGGATGGAGGCACCGTCGGAGCCGTGCGTCCGCTTCCGGGGCCGGCCTGGAGAAGGGACAACGACCGTGCGGGTTCTCGTCGTCGAGGACGAGCAGCTGCTCGCCGAGGCCGTCGCCACCGGCCTGCGCCGCGAGGCGATGGCCGTCGACGTGGTGTACGACGGGGAGGCCGCGCTCCAGCGCATCGCGGTCAACGACTACGACGTGGTGGTCCTGGACCGGGACCTCCCGCTGGTCCACGGCGACGACGTCTGCCGCAAGGTGGTCGAGCAGGGCCTGGCCACCAGGGTGATCATGCTGACCGCCTCCGGTGACATCAGCGACCGGGTCGAGGGCCTGGAGATCGGCGCGGACGACTACCTTCCGAAGCCGTTCGCCTTCAGCGAACTCGTCGCCCGGGTAAGGGCGCTGGGACGCCGTGCGACCATCCCGCTGCCCCCGGTGCTGGAACGCGCCGGGATCTCGCTCGACCCCGGCCGCCGCGAGGTGATCCGGGAGGGCCGCACCGTCCAGCTCGCCCCCAAGGAGTTCGCCGTCCTGGAGGTGCTGATGCGGGCCGGCGGTGCCGTCGTCTCCGCCGAGCAGCTGCTGGAGAAGGCCTGGGACGAGCACACCGACCCGTTCACCAACGTCGTGCGCGTCACCGTGATGACGCTGCGCCGCAAGCTCGGCGACCCGCCGGTGATCGTCACCGTGCCGGGCTCCGGCTACCGGATCTGACCGGATCCGGCCGGACCGCCCGGCCGGATCCCACCGGACCGCTCCGGACCACCGGGCCGGCCCGCACCGGATCCACCGGACCCGGACGCCGGCCCGGTGGGACCCACCCATCCCGCGCCCGCCCCGGCGGACGCCCCGAGAGGACCATCATGACCACCCCGCCCCCGGCCGGCGGGCCCTCCGGCGCGCCCGCCGGCGGCCCGCGCGCCGTCCCGCCCAAACCACCGCACCCCCCGCGCGCGATCCGGCCGCACTACGTGCCCGGCGACGGCATGCTCGCCTGGCTGCCCTTCCGGCCGACCATCCGGATGCGGCTCACCCTGCTCTACGGCGGCATGTTCCTGATGGCCGGCGTCGTCCTGCTGCTGCTGATGTACGTGTTCTTCCAGGACGCGGTGCAGAACCTGGCGCCCCGCAAGTTCGACTTCGGCGACATCCGGGTCAGGGTCGGCGGCGTCTCGATGGACAGCGCGCAGTTCAACCAGGAGCAGGCCAGCGACTACCTGATGCGCTCCAACTCGGCGCTCAACACCCTGCTGCGCAAGTCGCTCACGATGCTGGTCTGCCTCGCCGTGATCGCCTTCGCGGCCGGCTACGCCCTGGCCGGCCGGGTGCTGCGCCCGCTCGGCCGGATCACCCGCACCGCCCGCGACGTCGCCTCCTCCGACCTGCACCGGCGGATCGAGCTGGACGGGCCGGACGACGAGCTCAAGGAGCTCGCCGACACCTTCGACGACATGCTGGACCGGCTGGACCGGTCCTTCGACTCGCAACGGCGCTTCGTCGCCAACGCCTCGCACGAGCTGCGCACCCCGCTGGCGATCAACCGCACCCTGCTGGAGGTCCAGCTCTCCGACCCGGCGGCCTCGCCCGACCTCCAGCAGCTCGGCAAGACCCTGCTGGCCACCAACGAGCGCAGCGAACAGCTCGTGGAGGGCCTGCTGCTGCTCGCCCGCAGCGAGAACGAGCTGACCGAGCGGCGCCCGGTGGAGATCTCCGAGGTGGCCACCCGCGCCCTGGAGCAGACCAGGGCCGAGGCGGAGCGGCGCGAGGTCGAACTGCGCGCCAAGCTCGATCCCGCCGTCGTCGGGGGCAACGGGGTGCTGCTGGAGCGGCTCGCGCTCAACCTGCTGCAGAACGCCGTCCGGTACAACACCCCGGGCGGCTGGGTCGAGCTGTCCACCGCGGAGGTGCCCGGCGGCGGCGAACTGGTGGTGTCCAACACCGGCCCGGTGGTGCCCGGCTACGAGCTGGAGCACATCTTCGAGCCGTTCCGGCGGATCAAGGGCGCCGACCGCACCCGCAGCGACAAGGGCGTCGGGCTCGGACTGTCGATCGTCCGCTCGGTGGTGCGCGCCCACGGAGGCGCCATCGAGGCCACTCCGCGCGCCGGTGGCGGGCTCACCATGCGGGTGCGCATCCCGAACCCCTGACCCGCCCCACCAGGCCCTTCCCGGGCCCCTCGGGCCGCCCGCCCCGCCGTGCTCCGTGAACGACCGTTCACAGCCGCCCCCGTCAGGCCGTCAAGACGACATAAGGCCTGGCGGGGGCGGCTTGTCTTTTCCGCCCCGAGCAACTTACGGTGTCGTAACCTACGGAACCGTAAGTGCGTCTGAAGACGTGCCCGCCCAACGCGCCCGTCCCAGCGCGTGCCGTCCCCCAGGAGCAAGACCGTGACCATCGCCCCCGTGCAGAGCAGCCCCTCGCTCGGATCGAGCGGCTGGACCGACGCGCGCCTGATCCTGGCCCTCGAAGAGGTCGTGGAGAAGGAGCTCAACCGCCACCTCGCGGTGGCCAAGGAGTGGATGCCGCACGAGTTCGTGCCCTGGAGCCAGGGTCGCGACTTCGACGGCGTGCTCGGTGGCGAGGCCTGGAACGTCGGGCAGTCCCAGGTGACCCCGCTCGGCCGGGTGTCGCTGGTGGTCAACCTGCTGACCGAGGACAACCTCCCCAGCTACCACCACGAGATCGCCACCATGTTCGGCCGCGAGGGCGCCTGGGGCACCTGGGTACACCGCTGGACCGCCGAGGAGGGCCGCCACGGCATAGCGATCCGCGACTTCCTGCTCGCCACCCGGGCCGTGGACCCGGTGGAGCTGGAGCGGGCCCGGATGAGCCACATGTCGGAGGGCTTCGAGTCCGACAACGCGCACAGCATGCTGCACTCGGTCGCCTACGTGGCCTTCCAGGAGCTCGCCACCCGCATCTCGCACCGCAACACCGGCAAGTTCGCCGGCGACCCGCTCTGCGACCAGCTGCTGGCGAAGATCGCCAACGACGAGAACCTGCACATGGTCTTCTACCGGAACCTGCTGAAGGCCGCCCTCGAGATCGCCCCCGACCAGGCGATGCGCGCCATCGCCGACGTGGTCACCGACTTCCGGATGCCCGGCCACGGCATCCCCGGCTTCGAGCGGGCCGCCGCGCAGATCGCCATCGGCGGGGTCTACAACCTGCGCATCCACCACGACGACGTGCTGCAGCCGGTGCTGCGCCACCTGCGCGTGATGGAGATCGGCGGCCTCGGCCCCGAGGGCCTGCTGGCCCAGAACGAGCTCGGGGTCTTCCTGGACGGCCTGGACGAGCAGGCGCGCAAGTTCGAGGAGCGCCAGGCCGCGCAGCTGGCCCGCCGGGCCGCCCGTCTGGGCGCCTAGAACCCCCCGCGGCCGTCCCCCGGCCGTCGTCGGCGGAGCCCCGCGGCGCTCGACAGGGCGCTTCGCGGGGCTGTCGACCTGGGTGGATTTTCCGTGGTTTGCCCCGGAAGATTCTGAACGTGACCAAGGTCACACCGTGTCGCTCCGTGACTTCGGGTGAACTCGGAGAGTGATCACTTGCGCGATGGTGTCGGTTGCGTTCCGTGATCAGATTTCCTGGGGCCGTTCGGGTGAAGGGTTGACCGGCGCCCCAGGTGGGCAAGGGATTCGGCGAGAGACCTCATGGCCTGCGCTTACTGTGCGTATCCGTCCTGCCGGGTCCCGAAAGGGGTGGCGGTGCCCCAGCGTGAGGCCCGCCACGTGCCGGTGGATCACCCCAACGGACCCCTGGCTGAGTGTCGATTGAGTAACAGGGCTTGAAGTAAGGCAAAATCTCCGCCTCGGGTCGGGCACAAGACCGGCCCCCCATGCGTTACGTGCGCTGGAGATACCGCACACACCGCACAACCCGGAGGGGGAGAGCGAAAAATGGCAACGGACTACGACACCCCACGCAAGACCGACGACGAGCTCAACGAGGACAGCATCGAGGAGCTCAAGGCTCGTCGTAACGACAAGGGCGGCGGCTCCGTCGACGTCGACGAGTTCGACGCGGCGGAGGGCATGGAGCTCCCCGGCGCCGACCTCTCGAACGAGGAGCTCGCGGTTCGGGTGCTGCCGAAGCAGGCCGATGAGTTCACCTGCATGAGCTGCTTCCTGGTCCACCACCGCAGCCAGCTGTACAGCGAGAAGAACGGCAACCCGATCTGCCGGGACTGCGGCGCCTGAGCACCGCGGCGGACAGGGCCCGGTGCCCGCGGCCACCGCGGGACCGGCACAGCGCCCCTTCCGGCCCCGGGCAGCGGGGCCGGACGGCAGGTCCGGACGCCGTCCTGAGGGACGGCTCCGGGAGGACCCGGTCGGCCAGGAGCACGACGGTCGGCACGAAGTCGTAGGGACGGTCCCGCAGCAGCGGAACCGTCCCTCTCCGTTTTCCGGACCGGGGGTCGCGCGCTCGCCGCGCGCGCCCCGGACTTACGTGCGGGCGCCCCGCCGGGCGTCCTCCAGGGCCTCGGACAGCTTCATCGGCGATCGGGTCGACAGGTAGAGGTACGGCGTCGGGTCCGCCGGGTCGGTCACCTCCACCCGCAGCGCCGTCGGGACGTAGCTGCGCAGCAGCATGAAGGCGCGCGGGTCGGACTTCGGCCCGCGCCAGGCCACCGCCTCGGCGGGGCTCAGCGGGTGCGCGGCGCCGAGGGCGTCCACCGGGATCCGGGCCTGCCCGGCCACCAGGGAGCCCTGCACCACGCGGATCCGGGCCGAGCCGTAGCTGCTGATGGCGACCGCGCCGGCGGCGATGCCCACCACCAGCCCGGCCAGCGCGGCAGGGCCGCTGACCCGGATCAGGATCAGCGCGAGCGTGAAACCGACTGCGACCGGAAGCAGCCACCAGGAGCGCGGCACCGTGAGGCGTTCGTCGTACATGCCCCCATTGTGGGCGCCCTGACGCCGGGGCCGGGACGCCACCCCCACCGGCCGCGCCCCTACCGCTGGGTAGGGTGGGGCCCCGTGACCGGTGCGACCACCCCCACCACCCCCACCGACCGGCCGGAGCCCGCGATGACACCGACCCCGACCACGCCGCCGCCGGACGCGGTGCTGCCGCCGCGCGCCCCCGAGGCACCCGCCCCCGGCACCCGGCTCGGCTCCCACTACGAGCACTGCTTCGGGTGCGGCCCGCAGCACCCCGGCGGGCTGCGGATCGACGCGGTCGCCGGCGAGGGCCTCGACGTCACCGCCGAGTTCGCCGTCCGCGACGTCCACCAGGGAGGCCCGGGCCTGGCCCACGGCGGCGTGCTGACGACGGCCATGGACGAGACCCTCGGCACGCTGAACTGGCTGCTGCACGCCCCCGCCGTCACCGGCCGGCTGGAGACCGACTTCCTCTGCCCGGTGCCCGTCGACTCCGTCCTGCACCTGCGCGCCTGGATCACCGGCGTGCACGGCCGCAAGATCTACAGCGCCGCGGAGGCGCGGATCGGCGGCCCCGCCGGACCGGTCGCGGTGCGGGCGCAGGCGCTCTTCATCCAGGTGAAGCTGGAACACTTCACCACGCACGGTCGTCCCGAGGACATCGAGAAGGTCCTCGACGACCCGGACCTGATGAAGCGCGCACGAGCCTTTGAGGTGAACCCTTGAGCGACACTCCCCGCCCGCCGCTGGACGTCCTGATCAGGCGCGTCGACCCCGAGCTGCCGCTGCCCGCCTACGCGCAGCCCGGCGACGCAGGTGCCGACCTGCGCACCACCGTCGACGCCGAGCTCGCGCCCGGCGAGCGGGCCGTCCTGCCCACCGGTGTCGCCATCGCGCTGCCGGACGGCTACGCGGCGTTCGTCCACCCCCGTTCCGGGCTGGCAGCTCGTTGCGGAGTTGCCCTCGTGAACGCCCCGGGGACGGTCGATGCCGGGTACCGTGGAGAGATCAAGGTGATCGTCGTCAATCTGGACCCGCGCGAGGGGGTCAGCTTCCGCCGAGGGGACCGGATCGCCCAGCTGGTCATCCAGCAGGTCGAGAAGGCCCGCTTCCACGAGGTGGCCGAGCTGCCTGGGTCGGCACGTGCCGAGGGCGGGTTCGGGTCGACCGGCGGCCATGCCGCGGTCTAGCATGCCCGCGGCCTCGCAGGAAGCCGAGCAGGTATTCGCATCGGTCTTGGACCGGGAAGGACAGTGACCGTGTTCCGTCGTCGCCAGAAGAGCGAGGACGCTGTCGAGCAGCTCGCCGACGACGCCATCAGCGCCGACGAGACGGCCGATGACGTCGAAGGTTCCGCCGAGAGCGAGAACGTGACCGAGCTGGACCCGGCCGACAGGGTCGGTCTCCCGCCGGCCCCGCGCCCGGACGGTCCGTGGGACCACTCCGAGCTGGAGAACCCCGAGGAGGGGCGGGTGGACCTCGGGGGTCTGCTGGTCCCCGGTGTCGAGGGCATGGAGCTGCGCGTCGAGGTCGCCGGAGACGCGATCGTCGCCGCGACCCTCGTCCTCGGCAACAGCGCCATCCAGCTGCAGGCCTTCGCGGCCCCGAAGTCGGAGGGCATCTGGGGGGAGGTCCGCGAGGAGATCGCCAACGGCATCACCTCGCAGGGCGGTCTCATCGAGGAGGAGGAGGGCCCGCTCGGCTGGCACCTCCGCGCCCAGGTCCCGGTGCAGCTGCCGGACGGCACCCAGGGGGTGCAGCTGGTGCGCTTCGTCGGCTGCGACGGACCGCGCTGGTTCCTGCGCGGTGTGATCTCGGGCCAGGCCGCCGTGCAGCCCGAGATGGCCGGGATCCTGGAGCAGGTCTTCCAGCAGACGGTCGTCGTCCGTGGTGAGAGCCCGATGGCGCCCCGCGACCCGATCGTGCTGAAGCTCCCCGAGGACGCCCAGATGGTCGCCGACGGTGGTGGGGCGGCCGCCGCTGCCGGCGAGGGCGAGAACCGCTTCGGCGGCGCCGCGCTCGACCCGTTCGCCCGCGGCCCGGAGATCACCGAGGTCCGCTGACCTGGTCCGCGTCGCACCGATCGCCCCCGTCCGGAGTGCCGGGCGGGGGCGATTTGCATGTGGCGGGCCCGGCCCCGTACAGTTCCGGAGTCGCCGCGAGAGAGCGGGGACAAGCGGAAAGCGAATCCGATGAAATGAAACTCCGGGAAAACG
>NZ_JBIALK010000026.1:0-75274 GCF_042873275.1 Kitasatospora sp. NPDC004745
CCGCCGGCGGGCCAACTGGGCGGGGCGGGCGCGGGGCCCCCGGGCCCCCCCCCGGCCCCCGCCGGCGGGGGGGGGGGCCCCCCCCCCCGACCCCCCCCCACCCACCAAGCCGTACGGTCGTGCCGTCCGCGCCGTCCGTACGTCCCACCCCGACGGGAGTCGTAAGCCATGCGCAGCCGTCACGTGTTCCACGCCGTCGACTCGCACACCGAGGGCATGCCGACCCGGGTCGTCACCGGGGGCTTCGGCGTCATCCCCGGCGCCACCATGGCCGAGCGCCGGGTGCACTTCCAGCAGCACCTGGACCACTTCCGCACCCTGCTGATGTACGAGCCCCGCGGCCACGCCGCGATGAGCGGCGCGATCCTGCAGCCGCCGACCCGGCCGGACGCCGACTTCGGGGTGCTCTACATCGAGGTCTCCGGGCTGCTGCCGATGTGCGGGCACGGCACCATCGGCGTCGCCACCGTGCTCGTCGAGACCGGCATGGTGCCCGTCGTCGAACCGGTCACCACCGTGCGGCTGGACACGCCCGCCGGACTGGTGATCGCCGAGGTGCACGTCGAGGACGGCGCCGCCAAGGCGGTGACGATCCGCAACGTGCCGTCCTACTCGGTCGCCCTGGACCGCAAGATCGACGTCCCCGGGTACGGCACCGTCGGCTACGACCTCGCGTACGGCGGCAACTTCTACGCCATCCTGCCGCTCGCCGAGTTCGGGTTGCCGTTCGAGCGCGAGCGCAAGCAGGACATCCTGGACGCCGGGCTGGCCCTGATGGACGCCATCAACGCGAGCCCCGACCGGCCGCAGCACCCGGAGGACCCCTCCATCCACAGCTGCCACCACGTCCAGCTGCTCGCCCCCGGCTCCACCGCCGAGCACTCCCGGCACGCGATGGCCATCCACCCCGGCTGGTTCGACCGCTCGCCCTGCGGCACCGGCACCTCGGCGCGGATGGCGCAGCTGCACGCGCGCGGGGAACTTCCGCTGGGGCGCGACTTCCGCAACGACTCCTTCATCGGGACGACCTTCGTCGGGCGCCTGGTCGAGGAGACCGAGGTGGCCGGGCGGCCCGCCGTGGTGCCCACCGTCACCGGGCGGGCCTGGGTCACCGGCACCGCCCAGTACTTCCTCGACCCGAGCGACCCGTTCCCCGCGGGCTTCCTGCTCTGACCCCGCCCGCCGCTGCCCGCCGCCGCCCTCGACGCGGCGGCCCCG
The DNA here is from genome assembly GCF_042873275.1 of Kitasatospora sp. NPDC004745. NCBI lineage: Bacteria > Bacillati > Actinomycetota > Actinomycetes > Kitasatosporales > Streptomycetaceae > Kitasatospora > Kitasatospora sp. NPDC004745. The sequence continues at coordinate 1,219 of NZ_JBIALK010000026.1, forward strand.
GCGCCGGCCGAACCACCTCCGAAGGGCTGCCAGTCGTGACCATCACCTCGTACAACCCCGCCGATCCGGCGGACCTCGTCGTCGCCGTCGAGGAGCCCGGGGCCCAGGCCGTCCGGGACGCCGTCGGGCGGGCCGGGGCCGCGCAGCCCGGCTGGCTCGCGGCCGGCGCCGGCGCGCGATCGGCGGCGCTGGGCCGGATCGCCGACGCGGTCGAGGCGCACGCGGACGAGCTGGCCGCACTGATCGTGCGCGAGGTCGGCAAGCCGCTCGCCGAGGCGCGCGGCGAGGTCGCCCGCACCGCGGCGATCTGGCGCTACTACGCGCAGGCGCCGTTCACGCCGTCCGGGGCGGTCCACGAGACCGCCGCCGGGCCCGGGCTGCTGCTCACCCGGCGCCGCCCGTACGGCGTGGCCGGACTGATCGCGCCGTGGAACTTCCCGCTGGCGATCCCCACCTGGAAGGCCGCACCGGCACTCGCCGTCGGCAACACCGCGGTGCTCAAGCCGGCCCCCGAGGCGACCGCCTGCGCGCTGCGGCTGGCCGAGCTGGTCGCGGCGGCCGGGCTCCCCGCGGACGTGTTCACCGTGCTGCCGGGCGGCGCCGAGGAGGGCGCGGCCCTGGTCGACGCGGCGGACGTGGTCTCCTTCACCGGCTCGACCGGAGTCGGCCGGGCCGTGGTGCGGGCCGCCACCGAACGCGGCGTGCCGGTGCAGGCCGAACTCGGCGGGCTGAACGCCGCGCTGGTGCTGCCGGACGCCGACATCGCCCTGGCCGCGAACCACATCGCCGCGGCCGTCGCCGGCTACGCGGGGCAGAAGTGCACCGCCACCAGCCGGGTGATCGCCGTCGGCGCCGCCTACGAGCCGCTGCGCGACGCCCTGGTCAAGGCGCTGGAGCTGGTCGACGACAGCGTCTGCGGGCCGGTCATCAACGCCGCCGCCCGGGACCGCCTCACCGGCGCCGTCGCCACCGCGACCGCCGCCGGGGCCACCCTGCTCACCGGCGGCCGGGCGCCCGAGCGGGACGGCTGGTACGTCGAGCCCGCCCTGCTGACCGACGTGCCGGCCGAACACCCGCTGGCGCGCGAGGAGTTCTTCGGCCCGATCGCGCTGCTGCACGCCGCGGCCGACCTCGACGAGGCGATCGCGCTCGCCAACGACACCCCGCACAGCCTCTCCACCTCGGTGCACACCGGCAGCCTGGACGTCGCGCTGGCCGCGGCCGACCGGCTGGACGCGGGCATGATCCGGGTCAACGCGCCCTCCAGCGGGGTCGACTTCCACCTGCCGTTCGGCGGCGCCAAGGGCGCGAGCCACGGCGACCGCGAACAGGGCCAGGCCGCGCTCGACTTCTACACCGTCAGCCGCACCGTCAGCGTGCTTCCGGGCGGGGGCGCGTGATGTTCGTCCGCACCGTCGACTACCACGCGGCCGGCGAGCCGTTCCGGATCGTGCTGGACGGCGCCCCGGTGATCCCGGGGGACGGCGTCGCCGAGCGCCGCGCCATCGCGCTCGGCGCGGGCGGCAGCGCCACCGCCCCCCGGCCGAGCGCCCTCGACGACGTCCGGCAGCTGCTCAGCCGGGAGCCGCGCGGCCACCCCGGCATGTACGGCGGCTTCCTGGTGCCGCCGGACGACGACGAGGCGCACCTCGGGGTGCTGTTCTGGCACAAGGACGGTTACTCGACGGCCTGCGGGCACGGCACCATCGCCCTCGGCGCCTGGGCGGTCGACTCCGGGCTTGTCCCCGCCCCCGCCGACGGCGTGGCGCGGGTGCGCATCGACGTGCCGTCCGGGCGGGTCACCGCGCTGGTGCACCGGGCCGCCGGGCGGACCACCGGGGTGACCTTCCGCAACGTCCCCACCCGGGTCAGCGCGCTGAAGCTGCCGCTGGCCACCTCGCGGGGCACCGTCGAGGTCGCGGTGGCGCACTCGGGGGCCTGCTACGCCTCCGTCCCGGCCGCCGCCCTCGGGCTGTCGGTGGAGCCCGGGCAGCTGCCCGAACTCACCGCCGCCGGCCGGGAGATCAGGGACCTGCTGGCCGGTTCGGAGGCGGTGGCGCACCCGACCGACCCGCGCCTGTCCGGCGTCTACGGCGTCATCCTCCACGACGAACTCCCCTCCGCGGACGGGGTGCTGAGCCAGCGCAACGTCACGGTCTTCGCCGACGGGCAGATCGACCGCTCGCCCTGCGGCTCCGGCACCTCCGCCCGGCTCGCGGTGCTCGCCGCCGAGGGGCGGCTCGCGCCGGGGGAACAGCTGCGGCACGAGTCCGTCATCGGGACCGTCTTCACCGGCCGCCACCTGCCCGGCGGCGACCCGTTCGGCGACGGCGTCGTCACCGAGGTCACCGGCACCGCGCACCGCACCGGCGAGCACGGCTTCGTCCTGGAGCCCGGCGACGACCTGGGCACGGGGTTCCTGCTGTGACCGCGGACGACCGCGACACGCTGCCCGGCACGGCGGCCGAGCCGCTCCGGTACGCCGTGCCGGGCGTCGGCGGCCTCACCCCCGCCGGGGCCGTGGCGGCCCTCGAACGGGTGCTGCTCGACGGGTTCGACCCGGAGGCGGCCCCGGCCCGCTCGGCCGTCCCCGTCCCGGCGGGCGAGCTGCTGATGATGCCCGCCGCGGCCGGGCCGTACGCCGGGGTCAAGATCGCCGGGGTCGCGCCGGCCAACCCCGGCCGGGGGCTGCCCCGGATCACCGGCAGCTACCTGCTGCTCGACGGGCCCACCCTGCAGCCGCTCGCGCTGCTGGACGGCGCCGCGCTCACCGCGCTGCGCACCCCCGCCGTCACCGCCGTCGCCCTGCGCCGGCTGGCCGCACCGGACGCCTCCCACCTGGTGCTCTTCGGCTCCGGGCCGCAGGCGTACGGGCACCTGGACGCGCTGCTCGCCGTCCGTCCGCTGACCCGGCTCACCGTCGTGGCGCGCAACGCCGAACGGGCGGCCGCGCTGGCCGCGTACGGGCGGGACCTCGGGCTGTCGGCCGCGGTCGGTGGCCCGGAGGCCGTCGCCGGGGCGGACCTGGTGGTCTGCTGCACCACCGCGCGCACCCCGCTGTTCGACGGCGCCCTGGTGCCCGCGCACGCCGCCGTCGCGGCCGTCGGCTCGCACGAGCCGCAGGCGCGGGAGGTGGACGAGGTGCTGGTCCGGCGGGCCGGACTGTACGTGGAGGCGCGGGCGGTGGCGGCCCGGGAGGCCGGCGACCTGCTGCTGGCCGGCGTCGCGTTCGACGGGGTGCGGAACCTGGCCGAACTGGTGCGCGGTGAGGTGCCGTCGGCGGACCGGCCGCGCTTCTTCAAGAGCGTCGGGATGGCCTGGGAGGACCTGGCCGTCGCGGCGGAGGTGTACCGCTGTGGTGGCGGTCACCGGTAGCCGCCGGTGCGGTGGCGGCTCCCCGGCCTGCCGTGTCGGGCGGCGGCCGGGGCATGGAGCCGGGGGCCGGTGCGGCGGGAAGGGATCCCCTGCCGGGCCGGCCCCCGGCGCCCGTGGGCGGTGCGCCGCGGGTGGTGTGGCGCAGATCGCGGGTCGCCGGCCGTTGTCAGGGTCGGCGGCCGCTGCCACGATGGGCTTCGGTCCGCGGCCGCTGCCGCGCGGGGCTCCGGCCGGTGTTAGCGCAGGTTGACAGCCGCTGACAGATCGTCCGAATCACGGACTGTTGCACACTCAACGTAACGTGACATTGTACGCTGGTGTTCTGCACCCACCCGGAGGAACACCATGGCCGACCTCAAATCCCGCACTCTGATCTCCGTGCAGGAGCGGCTCCGCGACCAGGTCGCCCACGCGCTCCGGGCGGCCCTGATCTCCGGCGAACTGCGCCCCGGCGTCGTCTACTCCGCGCCCGCCCTCGCCGCCGACTTCGGCGTCTCCGCCACCCCCGTCCGCGAGGCCATGCTGGACCTCGCCCGCGAGGGCCTGGTCGAGGCCGTCCGCAACAAGGGCTTCCGGGTCACCGAGCTCACGGAGCGCGACCTCGACGACTACACCGAGATCCGCGCCCTGATCGAGGTCCCGACCGTCGGCCGGGTCACCCGCACGGCCACCAGGGAACAGCTGGAGCGGCTGCGCCCGCAGGCCGAGGCGATCGTCGCGGCGGCGCGCAAGCACGACCTGATCGGCTACCTGGAGGCCGACCGCCAGTTCCACCTGGACCTGCTCGGGCTGGCCGGCAACGCCCGCCTCGTCGACGTGGTCGGCGACCTGCGCAAGCGCTCCCGGCTCTACGGGCTCAACCGGCTCGACGAGCGCGGCGAGCTGACCTCCTCGGCCGAGGAGCACCTGGAGCTGCTGGACCTGATGATCGCCGGCGACGCCGAGGCCGCCGAGGCCTGCATGACGCGCCACCTCAGCCACGTCCGCTCCCTCTGGGCCGGGCAGGGCGAGCCGGCCGAGGAGGAGCGCCCGGCCCTGCGCCTGCGGGCCCGCTAGGGCGGAGACCCACCCGTTCGGGTGAAGGCGTCGGCTCGGCCGGCGATCGGCGCTCCGGCTCTACGACGATGTTTCCCGACATCGGCAGTCAGGAGGAAATCCATGCCCGCCGCAGCCGTGGAAGAACCCGTCGAGCGGCCGACGCTGCTCGAGGTCGCGGATCTGATCTCGGACCAGTTCGTCGGCTACCGGGTCGAGATCATCGGGAGCGAGATCACCGTGACGCCGCCGCCGAACGCCGCACACGGAAAGTCGCTGAGCCGGCTCATGCGGACGCTGTTCGGGGCCGGTCTCGACGGTGTGGAGGTCGACGTCCTGCAGAACGTCGGCATCTGGCTGCCGGAGGGGCCATCGGACTACGCCGTGCCCGATCTGTCGGTCGTCGACGCCGACATCGACGACCACCTGATCGAGTACGACTGCTACGACCCGGCGGTCTTCCGTCTCGTCCTCGAAGTCGCTTCCTCGAACTTCGGCGACGACCTCACGAAGAAGCCCTTCGCCTACGCCACCGCGGGAGTGCCCGTCTACGTCATCGTGGACCGGACGAACCGGCGCGTCACGGTGCTCACCGACCCGCAGGACGGTGAGTACCGGCTGCACGCCGTCCACCACCCGGGGCAGTCGTTCACCCTGCCGGAGTCGATCGGGGCGTCGGTGACGCTGGTGGTGGACGAGGTGCTGGCGGCGAAGGCGTAGCTCAGGCCGGGGCCGGGACGGTGAGACGGCCGTCGTGGACCTCGGCGACCTGGTCGACGGCCGTCAGGTGGGTGCGGTCGTGGGTGACCAGCACGGTGGCCGTCGCGCGGCGGTGGGTCAGGTCGGTGATCAGGTCCAGGACGGCGGCGCCGCGTTCGTGGTCGAGCGCGCTCGTCGGCTCGTCCACTAGGAGCACCGTGGGGTCGTTCATCAGCGCCCGGGCGATGTTGACGCGCTGGCGCTGGCCGCCGGACAACTGGTGCGGGCGGCGGGCGGCCTGGTCGCGCAGGCCGACGGCGGCCAGCAGCTCCAGCGCCCGCGGCAGCGCGGCGCGCGGGGAGCCGCCGTCCAGGTGGGCCATCACCTGGAGCTGCTCGACGGCGGTGAGCGAGGGCAGCAGATTGGCCTGCTGGAACACGATGCCGATCCGGGTGCGCCGCAGGGCCGTCAGTTCGGCCCGGCCGAGCCCGGCGGTGTCGGTGCCGTCCACCACCACCCGGCCGGAGTCCGGGGCGATCAGGGTGGCGGCGACCGCCAGCAGGCTGGACTTGCCGGAGCCGGACGGTCCGACCACCGCCGTGATCGACCCCTTCGGGACGGTCAGCGAGACGTCGTCCAGCGCGGTGAGCCGGCCGTCGCCGTCCGGGTAGGTCAGGGTGACGTGGTCGAGCAGGAGACTCATCGGGCGCTCCCCAGAGCGGTCAGCGGGTCGACGGAGGTGATCCGGCGGATGGACAGGGCCGCGCCGACCGCGCCGAGCGCGATCATGACCACGGCCGGGACGAGGACGGTCGGGGCGTCCAGGACGAAGGGCACCGCGGAGCCGACCGCCGCGCCCAGGCCCGCCGCGAGGGCGGTGCCGACCGCGGTGCCGAGCACCAGCAGCAGGACGGCCTGGCCGAGCGCGTCCCGCAGCAGGTAGCGGGTCGAGGCGCCGAGCGCCTTCAGCACCGCGACGTCGCCGCTGCGCTGGATCGTCCACACGGTGAAGAACGCGCCGATCACCAGCGCCGAGATGGCGAACAGGAAGCCGCGCATCAGTTGCAGCGAGCCGTTCTCGGAGGTGTAGGAGCCGATCGCGGCCAGGGCGTCGTCCCGGCTGCGGGTCTCGGTGCCGAGGCGGGCGTCGGCGCCGCCGAGGTCGGCCCCCTTCGCCGTGCCGAGCGCGACGACCGTGGCGTGGCCGGCACCGCCGGGGGCGAACTGCTGCCAGTCCGAGAGGCTGGTCCAGATCACCGGGGTGTGGCTGAACGCGGCGTCGCCGTCCACGGCCGCCACCCGCAGGTGGTGGCCGGCCACGGTGAGGTCGGCGCCCGGGGCGAGGCCGCCCAGGCCCTCGGCGGCCTCGCGGGAGAGCACCGCCCGGCCGGGGGCCACCGCGGCGCCCTGCGGGGCCAGTCCGGAGCCGTCCGGGACGCCGAAGGCGGACAGCGCGGCGGTGCGGGTGCCCGCGGCCGCCTTGGTCGTGGTGATGCCCAGCGGCTGGGCGGAGGTGACCCCGGGCTCACGTCCCCAGGCCTGCCACTGCTCGGGTGTCACCTGGGAGTCCGTGAAGGACAGCTGCTGCCCGTCGGCGGGCCTGGAGAAGACCAGGTGGTCCGCGGGCAGGCCGGTGATCGCGGAGATGTTCTGCCGGCCCAGCCCGGCCGTCAGCCCGGACAGCAGGCCGACCAGCACGGTGATCAGTACGATGACGGTCCCCATCAGGGCGAACCGCCCTTTGGCGAACCCCAGATCCCTCCAGGCGACGAACACGGCGGTCCTTCCTGTCCACGGCTGCTTCTGTGACGTTCCCACCGTCCCGGAGGACGGCGGCCGCCGGCATCGCACCCCGGATTGCATCCTCCGCATCGAAGGGCAGAAGCGGAGTTCAACCTTTTGATTGATGCCGGGCCCGGCCGCGGAACCTAGGCTGGACTGATGGCGACCGAACGTTCCCGCACCACCCCCGTCGCCCGCGTCCTCCAGGTCTGCCTGCACCTGCTCGTGGCGGGCCTGCTCGCCCTCGCCGTCGCCCGCGCCCTGACCGGCCGGGACGGCGACCCGGCGGCGGTCGCCGCCTCCGCCGCCGCGATGGGCGCCGTCTACGCCGTCGGCCCCAGGACCGCGGCCGTGCACCGCTCCCGACGGGCCGCCGCGCTCTGGCTCGCCCTGCTCGGCGTCACCTGGGCGGGCGTGCTCCTCGCCACCCAGGACGGGGTCTGGCTGGCCTTCCCGCTGTACTTCCTCGAACTGCACCTGCTCGGGCGCCGCGCCGGGCTCGCCGCCGTCGGTCTGACCGCCGCCACCGCCATCGCCGCGTGGTCCTGGCACCAGCACGCCTTCAACGTGGCCGCCGCCATCGGACCCGCGCTCGGTGCGGCCGTCGCCACCGCCACCGTGCTCGGCTACCAGGCGCTGTACCGGGAGAGCGAGGAACGCCGCCGGCTCATCGACGAACTCACCGCCGCCCGGGCCGACCTCGCCGCCGCCCACCACACCGCCGGCGTGCTCGCCGAACGCGAGCGCCTCGCCCGGGAGATCCACGACACCCTCGCCCAGAGCCTCAGCTCGATCCAGCTGCTGCTGCGGGCCGCCCAGCGCGCCCTGCCCGACCGCACCGACGCGGCCGCCGGGTACGTCGAACAGGCCCGGCAGGCCGCCCAGGACAACCTCGACGAGGCCCGGCGCTTCGTCCGCGCGCTCACCCCGCCCGCCCTCGACGGCGACCCGCTGCCGGTCGCCCTGGAACGGCTCTGCGCCACCACGTCGGCGCACAGCGGCCTCCCGGTGAAACTGCACGTGTCCGGCGACCCGGTCCGGCTGCCGGTGCCGCAGGAGGTCGCCCTGCTGCGGATCGCGCAGTCCGCACTCGGCAACACCGTCCGGCACGCCGGGGCCTCGCACGCCGAGGTGACGCTCAGCTACATGGAGGACGAGGTGGCGCTCGACGTGTTCGACGACGGGGCCGGGTTCGACCCGGCGGCGGTCGCCGGCCGCACCGGCGGCGACGGCGGGTTCGGCCTGCCGTCGATGCGGGCGAGGGCCAGGGCCCTCGGCGGCACCTTCACGGTGGAGTCGGCACCCGGCGAGGGCACCGCCCTGGCCGTCCAGCTGCCGGTGACGGAGGGCGGGGCATGAGCGGGGCCGCGATCAGACTGCTGCTGGCGGACGACCACCCGGTGGTGCGGGCCGGACTGCGGGCCGTGCTGGAGGGCGAACCGGACTTCGAGATCGTCGCCGAGGCCGCGACCGCCGAACGGGCCGTCGAACTGGCGGCGCAGGGGACGGTCGACGTGGTGCTGATGGACCTCCAGTTCGGGCCGGGCTCCGCCATGAACGGCGCCCAGGCCACCGCCGCGATCACCGCCCGGGCGGGTGCGCCCCGCGTCCTCGTCGTCACCACCTACGACAGCGACGCCGACACCCTGCCCGCGCTGGAGGCCGGCGCCACCGGCTACCTGCTCAAGGACGCGCCGCCGGAGGAGCTCGCCCAGGCCGTCCGGGCGGCCGCCGCCGGCCGTTCGGCGCTGGCGCCCAGCGTCGCCGACCGGCTGCTCGAACGGATGCGGACGCCGGCGGCGGCGCTCAGCGCGCGGGAGACCGAGGTGCTGGGGCTGGTCGCGGACGGGCTGACCAACCAGCAGGTCAGCCAGCGGCTGCACCTGAGCCAGGCCACCGTGAAGTCCCATCTGGTGCACATCTACACCAAGTTGGGGGTGGACTCGCGGACGGCGGCGGTGCGGGAGGCGCGCGGTCGCGGGCTGATCCGCTAGATCGGGTCCGTCGGGTCCGTGCGGTCCGTCGGGTCCGTCGGGTCCGGGGGAGCGGCATAGGCTGGGGCCGGTCCGTACCCGCAGGAGTGTGGAGGAGCCCCGGATGGCCGAACCCCCGACGACCGTGCGTCTCGACGAACTCGCCGTGCCGGTGATCGGCGCGCCGATGGCGGGCGGGGCGTCCACGCCGCAGCTGGTGGCCGCGGTGAACCGGGCCGGCGGTCTCGGCTTCCTCGCCGCCGGGTACCGCGACGCCGCCGGGATGGCCGAACAGATCGCGCAGGTGAGGGCGTTGAGCGGGCGGCCGTTCGGGATGAACCTGTTCGTCCCGGCCGCCCCCGGGGACCGGGTCGCCGTCGCCGCCTACCGGGAGCGGCTGCGGCCCGAGGCCCGGCGCCGGGGCGTGACGCTCCCCGAGGAGATCGGGCCCGACCGGGACGACTGGGACGCCAAACTGTCCGTGCTGCTGGCCGATCCGGTGCCGGTCGTCTCGTACACGTTCGGGCTGCCGACGGCGGCCGAGGCGGCGGCGGTCCGCGCGGCCGGGTCGCTCCAGGTCGGCACCGTCACCACGCCCGCGGAGGCGCGGGCGGCCGAGGCGGTCGGGATGGACGCGCTGTGCGTGCAGGGCCCGGAGGCCGGCGGGCACCGCGGCACCCACCGGGTGGCGGACGAACCGGACGGGGCGCCGCTGCTCGACCTGCTGCCCGCGGTGCGGGCGGTGACGGCGCTGCCGCTGATCGCGGCCGGCGGGCTCGGCGACGGCCCGGCGGTGGCGGCGGCGCTGCGGGCCGGCGCGGTCGCGGTGCAGCTGGGGACGGCCCTGCTCCGCGCCGACGAGTCCGGTGCCCCGGCCGCGCACCGGTCGGCGCTCACCGCGATGCCGGAGACGGTCGTCACCCGCGCCTTCACCGGCCGGCCGGCCCGTGGCCTGCGCAACGACTTCATCGACCGCTACGGCCGGTACGCCCCGCCCGCCTACCCCGAGGTGCACCACCTCACCCGCCCGCTGCGCGCGGCCGCCACCAGCGACGCCGACACCACCGCCATGCACCTCTGGGCCGGCACCGCCCACCGCCTCACCCGCCCGGGCCCGGCGGCGGACATCGTCGCCCGCCTCTGGCACTCCGCGCGGGGGTAGTGCGCCCGGCGCGTGCGAGGCCCGGGCGTGTCGTCCCCCGCGGGGGTGGATCGGGCGGGAAAGCGCGTCTGGCACCGGTTGAGGAATGGTACTTGCAGATCTGCGAGGACGATCCGAAAACCGTATGCAACATCCTTGAGGTGTTTGACCTGAAAGGGAGTGCGTGCATGAAGGGGCGCAGTTGGACCGAGGTACGGGCCGAGGTTCTGGAACGGTTCCCCGAACTGGCGACGCCGGAGGCGGAGGCGGATCGGGCGCGGGTCCGACAGGAGACGCTGGCCCAGATCCGTGGGTACGAGCTGGCTGAGCTGCGGCGGGGTAACGGCCTGACGCAGAAGGAGGTGGCCGGGCTGATGGGCGTGAGCCAGGCGCGCGTCTCGCAGATCGAGCACGGGCAGGTGGACAGCCTGGACAACCTGCGGGCCTACGCCGCCGCGATCGGCGGCGAGGTGGAGGTCACCGTCCGGCAGGGGGAGCGGACGGTCAAGGTGGCCTGAGCGTCGCTCCCCCGTCGGGGTGGTCAGCGCAGGAGGTCGGACATCCAGGACTCGATGGCCGGGGCGGTCCTGGGGAGGGCGTGGGACATCAGGCGGGCGCCGTCCGGGGTGATGACGAGGTCGTCCTCGATGCGGATGCCGAGGCCGCGGAGCTCGACGGGGAGGGTCTCGTCGTCGGGCTGGAGGTAGAGGCCGGGTTCGACGGTGAGGACCATGCCGGGTTCGAGGACGCCGTCGAGGTAGCGGTCGGCGCGGGCCCTGGCGCAGTCGTGGTAGTCGAGGCCGAGCATGTGGCCGCTGCCGCAGAGGGTGTAGCGGCGGTGGAGGCCGTTGTCGTCCTCGAGGGCCTGTTCGGCGGGGATGCGCAGGACGCCCCAGTCGGCGAGGCCTTCGGCGATGACGCGCATGGCGGCGCGGTGGAAGTCGCGGAAGCGGGCGCCGGGGCGCAGTGCGGCGATGCCGGCGCTCTGGGCGGCTAGGACGAGGTCGTAGGCCTGGCGCTGGACGGGGTTGAAGGTGCCGCTGAGCGGGAGGGTGCGGGTGATGTCGGCGGCGTAGAGGGTGTCGGTCTCGACGCCGGCGTCGAGCAGGAGCAGGGAGTCCGGGTCGAGGGCGCCGTCGTTGCGGATCCAGTGCAGGACGCAGGCGTGGGCGCCGGAGGCGGCGATGGTGGTGTAGCTGGTGCCGTTGCCCTCGGCGCGGGCGCGCAGGTCGAAGACGCCTTCGATCCAGCGTTCGCCGCGGGGGTGGTGCAGGGCGGTGGGCAGGGCGCGGACGACGTCCTGGAAGCCGGTGACGGTGTGGTCGACGGCGAGTTGCAGCTGGTCGACCTCCCAGGTGTCCTTGACCAGGCGCAGTTCGGAGAGGACGGCGGCGAGTTCGCCGTCGGCGCGGGCGTGCGGGCCGGGCCGTCCGGTGGCCTCGTCGACGAGCGGGTCGGTGCCGGCCAGGACGCGGGTGGGCGGCTGGGGGCCGGTGAGGAGTTTGCCGAGGTCGTCGAGGTGTTCGGTGCGCAGCCCGGTGAGGGCGGCGGCCTCGGCGAGGTCGGGGCGGCGGCCGACCCAGAACTCGCCGTAGCGGCGGTCGCGGTAGAACTCGGAGCCGGCGGCGTGGCCGCCGCTGCGGGGGGAGCGGGGGCGCAGGTAGAGGACGGGTTCGTGGCCCGCGGGGCCGGTCGGTTCGAGGACGAGCACGTGGTCGGCCTGGTCCTCGCCGGTGAGGCAGGTGAGCCAGGCGTAGGCGCTGTGCGGCCGGAAGCGGTGGTCGAGGTCGTTGCAGCGGACCTTGAGGCGGCCGGCGGGGACGACCAGGCGTTCGCCGGGGAAGGCGGCGGAGAGCCGGGCGTGACGGCCCGGCAGGCGGTCGTGGCCGGGGGCGCGCCGGTCGGCGGGGAGGGGGGTGGGGGCCCACCGGGTGGCCATGAAGGCGTCGAGGGCGGGGGAGACGGGGAGGTCGTGGCTTCCGGTGTGGAGGCCGGTCTGGGGCGTGGTCACCGGTGAACTCCTATGCGGGGCTGGGGAGGTGCGGCACGGACACAGCTCGGTAACGAGCGGCGTCACCTCTTGTGCAGTGCAATTTCACATTACTATGTTACGGGTCACACCGCGGAGCGGCCAGGCCTTGACGGCCGCCCTCCCGGTCGGGCCCCGGACCACTGCCGGGGTGGACCACGGGCTTCACGGCAGGCCCCCCACAGCGGAGTTGCACATGACCAGGCGCACCCACGCCGCCCTCGCGGCGGCACTCGCGGCCACCCTCACCCTCGGCCTCGGGGCCTGCAAGAACGACAAGAGCGACACCGGCGGCGACGCCGCGCCCTCCAGCAGCAAGGGCCCGGGCGCGGAGTCCGGCTCGGTCATCGGCGGCACGCCGGTCAAGGGCGGCACCCTCACCGTCCTCACCAACCAGGACTTCGCCCACCTCGACCCGGCCCGCAACTGGGTGGTGCCGCACATGGACTTCGGCACCCGGCTGCTCTACCGCACGCTGACCACCTTCAAGTCCGAGCCGGGCGCGGCCGGCAGCGAGATCGTCCCGGACCTCGCCACCGACCTGGGCAAGTCCTCCGAGGGCGGCAAGGTGTGGACGTTCACCCTGAAGGACGGCCTCAAGTACGAGGACGGCAGCCCGATCAAGTCCGCCGACATCAAGTACAACGTCGAGCGGTCCTTCTCCCCGGACCTCACCGGCGGCCCCGACTACGCGGCCCAGTACCTGGCCGGCGGCGAGAACTACAAGGGCCCGCTGAGCGGCGAGCACCTGGCGAGCATCGAGACGCCGGACGACCGGACCATCGTCTTCCACCTCAAGCGCCCGGTCGCCGAGTTCTCGGACACCGTCACCCTGCCGACCTTCTCCCCGGTGCCGCAGTCCCAGGAGAAGGGCACCCAGTACGACTCGCACGTGTTCTCCTCCGGGCCGTACAAGATCGAGACCTACGACCGCGGCAAGCAGCTGGTGCTGGTCCGCAACACCAACTGGGACCAGTCCACCGACACCGTCCGCAAGGCGTACCCGGACCGGATCGTGGTCACCCAGGGCATCAAGGGCGGCCAGGCCGACGACCGGATCATCGCCAGCGACGGCGCCGACGCCAACGCCATCAACATGCCCTGGATGCAGCACGAGTCGGTCGCCAAGGTGCTGCCCAAGGCGGACGTCAAGTCCCGCATGGCGGCGGAGCAGACCGGCTGCACCGACATGCTCTACATGAACACCGCCAAGGCGCCCTTCGACGACCCCAAGGTGCGCGAGGCGATGATGTGGGCGGTCGACCGCGAGGCCCAGGTGACGGCCTTCGGCGGCCCGGCGGTGACCGACGTGGCGACCTCCTTCCTGCCGCCCTCGCTGACCGGCGGGGTCAAGGCCGACCCGCTGAAGATCCCGGCGGCCGGTGACCCGCAGAAGGCCAAGGACCTGCTGAAGGCGGCGGGCAAGACCGACCTCAAGGTCGGGCTCACCGTCTCGCTCGGCGACAAGACCCGCGCCGAGGCGATCCAGCAGTCGCTGGCCAAGGTCGGCGTCCAGGTCACCGTCAACACCGTGGACCCGTCCGCCTTCGCCGACACCATCGGCGACATCAAGAACGCCCCCGAGCTGACCATCAACGGCTGGTGCCCCGACTACCCGTCCGGTGCGACCTTCCTGCCGTTCCTCTTCGACGGCCGCACCATCAAGGAGAAGGGCAACCAGGGCAACTACAGCCAGTTCAAGGACCAGGCCACGATGGACCGGATGGACCAGATCGCGGCCATGACGGACGTCAACGAGGCCAACAAGGCCTGGCAGCAGCTGGACGAGGACCTGATGAAGAAGGCCCCGGCCGTCCCGCTGATGTGGCAGCGCCGCCCGCTGCTGGTCGGCACCAACGTGGCCGGCGCGTTCGGCAACTCCGGCTACGCCGGCATGATCGACCTCGCCGTGGTCGGCCTCAAGGACCCCGCCAAGGGCAAGGGCTGAGGGGCCGCACCGATGAGTACCACCACTGAGCCCGCCGCCGTGGACAGCACGGCGGCGGGCCCCGCGAAGGCCGCCGGACGCGGCCCGTGGCGGCTGGTCTGGGACCAGCTGTGGGCGAAGGGGTCGGCCCGCTTCGGCCTGATCACGGTCGGCGTGCTGCTGCTCGCCGCCGCCCTGGCCGGACCGCTGAGCTCGCTCGGCGGCTGGTCCCCCGAGGAGTTCGACAAGCGCGCCGTCGACCCGTACCTGGGCGGCATGCCCCGGGGCGACTTCGGCGGCATCGGGGCCCGGCACTGGCTGGGCGTCGAGCCGATCACCGGGCGCGACCTGTTCGCCCGGGTGCTGCACGGTGGCCAGGTCTCGCTGCTGATCGCCTTCACGGCCACCGCCGTGGTCGTGGCCACCGGCACGCTGGCCGGCATCGCCGCCGGCTACTTCGGCGGTCGGACCGACACCCTGTTGTCCCGGCTGATGGACCTCACGATGTCCTTCCCCTCGCTGATCTTCATGATCGCGATGATGTCGGTGGCCAGGGACGTCAACCGGATCCTGCTGATCACCCTGGTCATCGGCCTGTTCACCTGGCCCGGCATCGCCCGCGTGGTGCGCGGACAGACCCTGTCGCTCAAGCACCGGGAGTACGTCGAGGCCGCCAAGGTCGGCGGGGCCCGCTCCTGGCGGATCCTCACCCGGGAGATCCTGCCGAACGTCTCCGGTCCGATCATCGCCTACACCACGCTGCTCATCCCCGGCATGATCGCCACCGAGGCCGCGCTCAGCTACCTCGGCGTGGGCGTCCGCCCGCCGACGCCCTCCTGGGGCCAGATGATCGCCGAGAGCATCGTCCACTACGAGACCGACCCGACGTACTTCCTGATCCCGACGGTCTTCCTGTTCCTCGCCGTGCTCGCCTTCACCCTGCTCGGGGACGCGCTGCGCGACATCCTCGACCCCCGGGGAGGCCGGTCGTGATCCTCTACCTCGGGCGCCGCCTGCTCGGCGTGGCGGGCATCCTGCTCGCCATCTGCGCCATCACCTTCACCATCTTCTACCTGCTGCCGAACGATCCGGCCGCGGCGGCCTGCGGGAAGACCTGCAGCCCCGAGCGGCTCGCCGACGTCAAGGCCGCGATGGGCCTGGACAAGCCGGTCTGGGAGCAGTTCCTCGCCTACCTGGGCGGCATCTTCGCCGGCCGCGACTACGGCAGCGGCCCCAGCGCCGTGCACTGCGGCTTCCCGTGCCTCGGCTACTCCTACGAGTACGGGCTGCCGGTCTGGGACCTGCTCACCGACCGCCTGCCGGTCTCGATCTCGCTGGCCCTCGGCGCGGCCGTGCTCTGGCTGCTCCTCGGACTGGGCGCCGGCGTCACCTCGGCGCTGCGCAAGGGCGGGGTCACCGACCGGACCCTGATGGTGCTCTCCGTCGGCACCGCCTCGCTGCCGGTCTACTTCACCTCGATCATGCTGATCTGGGGCGTCGTGCGCACGGCCGGGCTGCTGCCCTACCCGGCGTACCACGCGTTCGGCGAGAACCCCTTCGCGTGGGCCTCCAACCTGCTGCTGCCGTGGATCGCGCTGGCCCTGCTGTACGCGGCCATGTACGCCCGGCAGAGCCGCAACTCGATGATCGAGACGATGGCCGAACCGTACATCCGCACCGCCCGGGCCAAGGGCCTGCCGGCGCGGACCGTCACCGTCAAGCACGGACTGCGCGCCGGGATGACGCCGATCCTCACCATCTTCGGCATGGACCTCGGCGGGCTGCTGGCCGGTGCCGTCATCACCGAGTCCATCTTCGGCCTGCCGGGCGTCGGCCGGCTGTTCTACGACGGCCTGGGCCGCTCCGACCAGCCCGTCATCCTCGGCGTCACCCTGCTCGCGGCCTTCTTCATCGTCGCGGCGAACCTGCTGGTCGACCTGCTCTACGCGTTCGTCGACCCGAGAGTGAGGTACTGATGACCGCACTGTTGGAGGTCGAGGACCTCGGGGTCTCCTTCGACACGCCCCGCGGCGTCGTCCGGGCGGTGGACGGCATCTCCTTCACCGTCGGGGCCGGGCGCACGCTCGGCCTGGTCGGCGAGTCCGGCAGCGGCAAGTCGGTCACCTCGCTGGCCGTCATGGGACTGCACCGCGGCGCCGCCGTCACCGGCTCGATCCGGCTGAACGGGCAGGAGCTGAACGGGCTGGGCGAGCGCGAACTCGGCGCCGTCCGGGGCCGCCGGATCGCGATGATCTTCCAGGACCCGCTGTCCAGCCTGCACCCCTTCTACACCGTCGGGGAGCAGATCGCCGAGCACTACCGGGTGCACTTCAGGGCCTCCCGCAAGGCCGGCCGCGAACGCGCGGTCGAGATGCTGGCGGAGGTCGGCATCCCGGAGCCGGCCCGCCGGGTCGACGAGTACCCGCACCAGTTCTCCGGTGGCATGCGCCAGCGCGTCATGATCGCCATGGCGCTCGCCTGCGAGCCCGAGCTGCTGATCGCCGACGAGCCCACCACGGCCCTCGACGTCACCGTGCAGGCGCAGATCCTCGACCTGATCGCCCGCATCCAGCAGGAGCGCGGCCTCGGCGTCGTCATGATCACCCACGACCTCGGCGTGGTCGCCCGGGTCGCCCACGAGGTGCTGGTGATGTACGGCGGCCGGGCCGCCGAACAAGCGCCGGTGGACCGGCTGTTCGCCACCCCCGCGCACCCCTACACCCGAGGCCTGCTGGACTCGCTGCCCCGGCTGGACGACACCGACGACGCCCCGCTGCGGGCCATCCCCGGCAGTCCGCCGTCACTGATCGCCCCCGCCCCCGGCTGCTCCTTCGCCCCGCGCTGCGCCCGCACCACCGCCGCGTCCGCCGAGGAACACGCCCGCTGCCGGGCCGAGCGCCCGCTGCTCGGCCCGCTCGCCCCCGGCCACCAGGCCGCCTGCCACCTGCCCCTGGTGCCGGAAGGAGCACGGCCATGACCGACACCCTGCTGTCCGTACGGGACCTGGTGAAGACCTTCCCCGGTCGGCGCGGGCGCACCGGCCGGCCCGGCCCCCCGGTCCGGGCCGTGGACGGCGTCAGCTTCGACGTCGGACGCGGCGAGACACTCGGCCTGGTCGGCGAGTCCGGCTGCGGCAAGTCGACCACCGGGCGGATGATCGTCCGGCTGCTCGACCCGACCTCGGGCACCGTCACCTTCGACGGCACCGAGATCGGCGGGCTCCCGCAGGCCCGGCTGAGGCCGTACCGCAGGCACCTGCAGATGGTCTTCCAGGACCCGTACTCCTCGCTCAACCCCCGGCAGACGGTGGCCCGGATCATCTCCGAGCCGATGCTGATCCAGGGTTCGAGCGCGGCGGACGCGCGCCGGCGGGCCGGCGAGCTGATGGACCTGGTCGGGCTGATCCCCGAGCACATCGACCGCTACCCGCACGAGTTCTCCGGCGGCCAGGCGCAGCGCATCGGCATCGCCCGCTCGCTCGCCACCTCACCCAGGCTGGTCATCGCCGACGAGCCGGTCTCCGCGCTCGACGTGTCCATCCAGGCCCAGGTGGTCAACCTGATGGAACGGCTCCAGCGGGAGCTCGGCCTGGCGTACGTGTTCATCGCGCACGACCTCTCGGTGGTCAAGCGGGTCTGCGACCGGGTGGCGGTGATGTACCTCGGGCGGATCGTCGAGATCGGCGACAAGGCCGAGGTCTACGGCAACCCCGCGCACCCGTACACCAGGGCGCTGCTGTCCGCGGTGCCGCTGCCGGACCCTGCGGCGGAGCGGGCCCGGGAACGGATCGTGCTGCTCGGCGACCCGCCGAGCCCGGCCAACCCGCCGTCCGGGTGCACCTTCCACCCGCGCTGCCCGAAGGCGCAGGAGGTCTGCCGGACGGAGCGTCCGCTGCTGCAGATCGCCGGTGCGGGCGGCCGGCAGGCGGCCTGCCACTTCCCGGAGGCCTGACTCCGGGTACGGGCCGGCCGCGGGGGCGCACCCCGCGGCCGGCCGGCACAGACCGCCGTACCGTCCCGCTGTTCCCACGCGGGGCGGTGCGGCATCCAACGGGCGAGGGGCACCCCCTCGCCGTCACGCGCCCGGTCGGACGCGGCGGGGAACCTCACGAGGGCCGCGTCCGACCGGGTTCTCGCGCTGCCCGGCGGGGCCCCGGCGGGGCGCCCCGCCGGGCTTCGGTCTGCGGCCGGGTCGCGTCGGCCGAACGGCCCTTGCCCAGGTCGCCGGTGGCCGAACGGCCCTCTCCCCGGTCGCCGACGGCCGAACTCGGCCCTCGCCCGGGTCGCCGTCGGCCGAACGGCCCTCGCCCGGGCGGGACGTGCGCCCGCCCGGTGCGGTGGGCGGGGCACGGAACGGCCCCGGTCCCCTTCGTCGGAAGGGAACCGGGGCCTTCGCCGTCCGGGTGCGATCCGGCGGGCCGCACCCGGACGGTCGTGGATCAGTTGTGCTCGGCGGTGTCCGACCGTGGTCCGGTCGTGGTCCGGTCGTGCCTCAGGAGGCCGGCCCCACCCGCACGGTGGTGATCCGCCCGCCCTGGGACTCCCGGACGACCTCGATCCGGGTGTTGGTGTCCGGCACCTTCACCGAGAGCTGCGGGGTGGCCGGGTCGGCGTACACGCCGGTGTGGTCGTTGAACACCGGGACGGCCGGCTCGGACGGGATCCGCACCGCGACGCCGCCCTTGTGCAGGGTGAACGGCGTGGTCGGCTTGAGCGAGAACGTCGCGTCGTAGGTCTGCGCCCGCCCGTTGACCAGGGTGCCGTCGGCGAAGCGGATCGGCGCCGGGTGGGCGTCGATCGGCAGGATCAGCCCGCCGCCGGGGTGGTCCTTGGTGTTGTTGTCGCCGTAGGAGGTGTCCCACAGCCAGAGCAGGACGCCCTCCTGGTACGGGTAGGTGTCGACGACGTTGGCCTTGCCGGTGACGCCGGTGTACCCGAAGTTGTACGGGCCGGTCTTCAGGAACGCGCCGTATCCGGTGTAGCGGCGGTTCTCGGCGATGTACGCGCGCGGGTGCTGCTTGACGGCGGTGCGGCCGGTGATGACGGTGAAGCCGGTGGCGGTCCAGCCGCCGGTGCCGTTCTCGGCGCCGTCGGCGAACAGCACGGTGCCGCCGGCGGTCAGCTGCACGGCGTCGACCAGCACGCCGCGGCCGTGGGTGTTGCCGTCCGAGGTGGCGTGGACGCGCAGCCGGACCTGCTGGCCGAGGTAGCCGTCCAGCGGGATGTGCAGCTTCCGGTAGCCGCCCGAACTGCCGCTGAGGCCGGGGGTGTTGGCGGTGGTGTTGCCGATCGGCGAGCCGTCCACGGTGCCGCCCAGTGCCGTCCAGTGCTTGCCCTGGTCGGTGGTGGCCTCGACGGTGAGGAAGTCGTAGTCCTGTTCGGTGTCGTACCAGACCGCCGCGTCCAGGGCGGCCGGTCCGGCGGCGGTGCGCAGGTCGACGTCCCGGGTGAGGGAGTTGTCGAGGTTGTCGCCGGTGTCGCTCCACCACTGCTTGCCGCCCTCGTACGGGTCGGCGAGATCGGTGCTGGTGGTGCCGTCCGGCAGGTGGACCAGGACGGCCTGGGCCTGGTCGGTGTTGTAGCTGCTCACCCCGAGGGCGTGGCTGGACCGGGTGGCGGCCTGCGCCTCGTCGTAGTTGAGCCAGCCGAACTGGAGCTTGCTCCAGGCGTCGAGGTCGCCCGGGTAGCCGCCGGTGGTGTTCGGCCCCTTGCCGAGGTACGAGCCGGAGGACATCAGCGACCAGAAGTTGACGCTGTTGTCGCCGCCGGTGGTGCTGTACAGGTCCGGCAGGCCGAGGTTGTGGCCGTACTCGTGGGCGAACAGGCCGACACCGCTGTTCTCGCCGGCCTGGACGTAGTCGTAGACGTAGAGACCGGTGTCGCCGACCGGCGCGCCGCCGATCTTGTCGCCCTCCGGCCCGGTCTGGCCGGTGGCGTCCGGGAACGCCCAGCTGCGGTGCGCCCACAGGGCGTCGGCGCCCTGGGCGCCGCCGCCCCAGGTCTCGTCGACGCCCGCGTGCACCACGATGACGTTGTCGAGGTAGCCGTCGGGGCGGTCGAAGTCGCCGTCCTTGTCGTGGTCGTAGCGGTCGTGCACGTCGTACTGGGCGAGCTGGGCCCTGATGTCGGCCGCGCTGCGGCCCTTGGCGATCTCACCGTCGTACCAGGCCTTGACGGCGTCCCGGACGAACTCCTGGGCCTGGGTCCAGGCGCCGGAGCCCTGCGGGCCCTTGTTGCTGCCGTAGCGGGCCTCGTTGTACGGCACGGTGACCCAGTCGCTGACGGTGCCCTGGACGTCGTACCGGCCGGAGGACTGGGTGCGGTAGTAGTTGCGCATCGACACGGCGCCCGGCGTGTCGTCGAAGAACATCTTCTGGTAATGGTCCCGGTCGAAGTCGGCGGACCACAGGGTGTGGTTGTCGTCCCGGCCCGGCTCGGGGATCTGGTTGTGCCGCGGGCCCGGGGTGCCGCCGTAGCGGGGCTGGCCGTTGTACTCGGTGGTGTTGTCGACCTGGTCGCCGAACTGGGCGAGGATCACGAAGACCTTGTCGGTGCGCTGGTGGGCGAGCTCGACGTAGTCGTTGCCGACCTTCACCCTGGCGGGGGCCCGCTTGTCGGCGGTCTTGGCGACGGTGCCCTTGTTGAGCTGCTCCAGGGCCTTGCTGCGGAGGGCCTGGCGTTCGCGCTCCTGGGGGACGAGCGGTGCGGGCGGGGCTTCGGCGCCGCCGGCCCCGGCGCCCTGCTCGGCGGCGGCGATGGTGGCGGGTGCGGGGGGTGCGGCCTGGGCGGGGGTGCCCAAGAGGGTGGCCGCTATCGCGCTCGTGGTGAGCGCGGCCGCGAGTGCCGCGGACAGTCTGCGCAACTGACCGGTCCTTTCCGGGGGATGGGGGATCGTGCTTCGGCGAAGCGCAGGTAATATTTCACATGTCACGGGTCACGTGGAAGAGGGTCGGCGCAAGCGGAGGGGCGCCGCACCGTCGGTGCGACGCCCCTCCTGTCGGCGCGTCAGCGGGTGGTGTACTCCACCGTCACGCTCACCACCACGAGCACCCCGTACACCACCGCGAGGGTGTTGCGCCCGGCGCCGTGGAGCGCCAGCGCGGCCGAGCCGAGCACGGCCAGCTTGAGCACGATCTCCACGGCGAGCGGCTGCGGGAACCGCGGGCCGCCCGCGGCCAGGAACAGGCCCCACAGCCCGGCCGCGAGGGCGGGCGCGCCGATGCCCAGCAGCAGCCGGACGGCGAGCGTGGAGCCGGTCCTGAACCCCCAGTAGCAGAGCGCCGCCAGCATCGCGAGCTCCAGTCCGAACGCGAGCCCGCCGTTGACCACGGTCAGCGGCGTCCACTGCCGTCGGCCGATCGGTCCGGGTCTTTCGATCCTCATCCGTCCGCTCTCCCCGTCGTCGTCGCGCCGCCCGGGCCGGGCGGCGACCACGCGGAGTGTCGCAGCCCGGCCCGGCGAACTCAACGGTTCGGCCCGGGGAGCTCAACGGTTCGGCCCGGCGAGCTCAACGGTTCGGCCCGGGGAACGGCGCGGGAGGGCGGGTTCAGCCCAGGGAGGAGCGCAGGAAGGCCAGTTCGGCCAGCGCGACCTGTTCGTTCACCCCGCCCGGAGTCATGTGGGTGACGCCCGGCAGCGGCAGTACGGCGTGCGGGCGGCCCGCCCTGGTGAGGGCCTCCGACAGCAGCAGGGTGTGCGAGGGGTGGACGTTGTCGTCCGCCAGCCCGTGGATCAGCAGCAGCGGCCGGGTCAGCCCCGGGGCGTCGGTGACCAGGCAGTCGTCCGCGTAGCCCTCCGGGTTGTCCCGGGGCAGCGCCAGGTAGCGCTCGGTGTAGGCGGTGTCGTAGTGCCGGAAGTCGGTGGGCGGGGCGCCCGCGCAGGCCGCGTGGAACACGTCCGGGCGGCGCAGCACGGCGAGCGCCGCGAAGTAGCCGCCGTAGGACCAGCCGCGGACGCCGACCCGGTCGAGGTCCAGGTCGGGATGCCGCTCGGCGAGCGCGTGCAGGGCGTTCACCTGGTCGTCCAGGGCCACCCGGGAGAAGCGGCGGAAGATCGCCCGGGTGAACTCCGGCGAGACGAACGGGGTGCCGCGGTTGTCGGTGGTGACCACGGCGAAGCCCTGGTCGGCCCACCACTGGCGGAGCTGCCAGCGGCGCGGCTCGTTGGCCACGGCCTGGAAGCCGGGGCCGCCGTACACGTCCAGCAGGACCGGCAGCCGGCGGCCGGGGACGTGCCCGCGCGGGTACACCACGGCGGTGGGCAGGGCGAGTTCGGTGACCCGTGCGAGGCTCGGCCGGACCCGGAACGGCAGTGCGGCGGCGAGGTCGGTGAGCGGCAGCTCGGCGCCGTCCCCCTCCGTGCCGAAGCCCCGCAGCAGCCGGCGGCGGACGCCGTCCGCGTCTGCCGACGTGAGCAGCAGGGTGTCGGCCGCGGCCAGCGCCGAGTGCACGCCGCCGCCGGTGCTGACGGCCTCGGGCGCGCCGCCGTCCGGGTCGACCAGGTGGACGTGCTGGTCGGCCGGATCGCCGTGGCCGGTCTCGCAGAGCAGCCGGCCGCGCAGCCGGCCGACCACCCGGCGGACCTGCAGGCCGGTGGTGTCCAGCGGCTTGCCGTCCACGGCGAGTCCGCGGGCCTGCGGGGTGTCGTGGACGGTGAGCAGCCGGCCGTCGGCCAGCCGGGCGGGCGTGCCGGGCAGGTCGTCGACCCAGAACGCGTCGGTGGTGCGGGAGAGTTCGCGGACCGCGCCGGTGGTCGGGTCGGCGGTCAGCAGCAGGACGTTCTGCTGCAGCCGGTCGGCGACGGTGAGCAGGACCTCGTCGTCCGAGGCCCACTCGGCGGCGCAGAGGTACGGGTACGCCGCGGCGTCCCACTGCAGCCGGACCTTGCCGCGGTCGAGGCCGAGGACCCAGAGCTGGACGTCGGCGTTGGGGCCGCCGGCCAGCGGGTAGGCGAAGTCCTCGGCGGGCTCGCCGGGCCGGGACGGATCGGCGAAGTACCGCCGGGGGAGGGCGGATTCGTCGACCCGGGCGGCCAGCAGGGCGCCGCCGTCCGGGCGCCACCAGTGGCCGCGGGAGCGGCCGAGCTCCTCGGCGGCGGCGAACTCCGCGACGCCCCAGCGGGCACCGTCGGCGGGGGAGAGCGGCACGGGGTCCGGGGTGACGTACAGGGCGTCCTCGGCGACGTAGGCGACGCGCTCGCCGGTGGCGTCAGGCCGGGGGTCGAACGCGGGCCCGGCGACGGGGAGTTCGGTGCTGGTGCCGGTGGCGGTGTCGGTGCGGAACAGTCGGCCGTCCAGGACGAACACGGCGGTCGCGAGGTCGGCGGTGGCCGCGTACCCGCCGATGCCGGCGGCGACCAGCCGGGTGCGCTCGCGCAGCCTGCGTTCGACGGCGGGCAGGTCGTCGCGGTGGCCGGTGCGCCCGGGGGCGAGCGCGGCGGGGTCGGCGACCAGCCGTTCCGTGCCGGTGGCGGTGTCGAGCAGGTGGAGGCGGTCGACCGGGTCCTCGGGGCCGGTGGAGCGGAGCAGCAGCAGCCGGGTGCCGTCCTCGGCGAGGGTGAACGCGCGCGGGGCACCGAAGGTGAACCGGCCGGTTCGGGCGCTGCGGGACAGGAAAGGATCGGTGATGGTCACGGCCCGATGGTGGTCGCGGTGCCCGGGGCCGGACCAGTACTCTGTCATGTGAAATGTCACACATCACGACCTGGGAGGATGCCGTGATCGAGGACCTGTGGGCCGCCGAACCCCCGGCCCCGCTGCCCGCGGCCGACGGGCTGTTCAGCGTCTCGGCGGGCGCGGCGCACCTGAACCACGGCTCGTTCGGTGCGGTGCCCGTCCCGGTGCAGCGGGTGCAGGAGGAGCTGCGCACTGAGCACGAGCTCGACCCGGACGGCTTCTTCGCCGACCTGCCGGCCCGGATCGCGGCGGCCCGGATCCGGATCGCCGCCGACCTGGCGGCCGACCCGGACCGGCTCGCCCTGGTCTCCAACGTCACCGAGGCGGTCGCGATCGCCCTGGACACCGTCCCGCTCCGGCCCGGCGACCGGATCCTGGTCACCGACCACGGCTACGGCGCGGTGACCGGGGCGGCGGCCCGCCGGGCCGCCGAGACCGGCGCCGAACTGGTCGTGGCCGAGGTGCCGCTGGACGCCCCGGACGAGCGGG
This sequence comes from Kitasatospora sp. NPDC004745, assembly GCF_042873275.1. NCBI lineage: Bacteria > Bacillati > Actinomycetota > Actinomycetes > Kitasatosporales > Streptomycetaceae > Kitasatospora > Kitasatospora sp. NPDC004745. The sequence goes on from NZ_JBIALK010000026.1 coordinate 25,341, forward strand.
CCGTGCGGGAGGCCGTGCTCGCCGCCGTCGACGAGCGGGTCACCGTCGCCGTGCTCGACCAGCTCACCTCGCCGACCGCCCGGCTGGTGGCCGGTCCGGCCCTGCTCGCCGAGCTGCGCGCGCGCGGTGTCACCACCGTCGTGGACGGCGCCCACGCGCCCGGCATGCTGCCCGCCCCGGCCGACCCGCACGCCGACTTCTGGTTCGGCAACCTGCACAAGTGGGCCTTCGCCCCGCGCGCCACCGGGGTGCTCGCCGTGGCGCCGGACTGGACGGAGCGGGTGCGCCCGCTCGCCCTGTCCTGGGAGCACGACAAGGGCTTCCCCGGCAACGTCGAATGGCGCGGCACCTGCGACTACACACCGTGGCTGGCCGCCCCGGCCGGCTTCGACCTGCTGCGCTCGCTCGACGCCGCCGCGGTGGCCGCGCACAACACCGCGCTCGCCGCGTACGGCCAGCGGGTGCTCGCCGAGCGGGCCGGCCTGCCGCCGCTGCCCGGCACGCCCGGGGTGTGGATGCGGGCCGTCCGGCTGCCGGCCGGCCGCTGCGAGACGGAGCAGGAGGCGAAGGCGCTGATGGCCGAGGTGTGGCGGCGGCTGGCCACCCGGATCGCGGTGCGCCCGTGGGCCGGCGGCGGGGTGCTGCGGGTCAGTGCACAGCTGTACAACCGGCCGGGGGAGTACGAGCGGCTGGCCGAGGGGCTGGCCGGGCTGCTGAAGGGCTGAGCGGGCGGGGCGGGCCGGGCGGGCCGGGCCCCGTCGGGCCCGCGCCGCCGTCCGGCCTCCTACCCGGCGGCCTGCCCGGCACCCAACTGGGCTTCCCGGTCGGCACCCTGCTCGGTGCCCGGCCCGTCGGCCCGGTCGGCGCCGGCCCGCAGTTCGGCGAGCAGCAGGTTCTGGTCCGCGAGCAGCCCGGTGAGGATCCGCCGGGCCGCTCGCAGCAGGTCGGCCACGTCGCCGCCGGCCAGTGCGTACACCACGGTGCTGCCCTCCCGGGTGGCGGTGACGATGCCGGACCGGCGCAGCACCGCGAGCTGCTGGGAGAGGCTGGACGGTTCGACCGCCAGCTCGGCCAGCAGGTCGCGCACCGGTGTCGGGCCGGCCTGGAGCAGTTCCAGCACCCGGATCCGGACGGGATGGCCGAGCATCCGGAAGAACTCGGCCTTGGCCTGGTACAGCGCTACCGCCACGAGGCCCCCCTTCCCTGGTGTCGGCCCGCTCAGATCTCCAGCGCGACTTCGATCCGCTTGAGCTGGTGGCGGGCCATCGCCAGGTTGGAGCGGGTGCGGTTGAGGGCGAGGAACAGGAAGAGGCCGCGGCCGCTGGGCGTGGTGATCGGCCGGACCATGTGGTACTGGTTCGTGAGGCTGATCAGGATGTCCTCGATGTCGTTGTCGTGCAGGTTGAGCATCTCCATGGCCCGCATCTTGGCCCGGACCACGTCGGTGTTCCCGGCGGCGGCGACGTTGAGGTCGAGCTCCCCGCCGTCGCCGAGGCTGCCGAGCGCCATGCCGCTGCCGTAGTCGACCAGCGCGACGCCGATCGCGCCGTCGATCGCCATGGCCTCCTTGAGGGACGTCTCCAGGTTCGCCATCGTCGGTGTCCTCCCGTGAGTAGGTGGCGGTGAGCCCGCTGTGAGACCGAAGGTAAGCAGGACCGCTCGGGTTCCACCGCGAATGATCGGAGACGTTCGAAGCTGGTCGGACTCTGATCACTTGAAGACATTTGCAACTATGGATCTGAGAGAGATCTGATCTCGCAGCTCGGAAAAACGGTGCTATCGATGTCAGTGCCGCCGGGTAACCTCTCGCTGAGATGCGAGATCACACCAACCACACCCGGACGGCGATGAACACCCCTGAGCCCGAGCCCCACGACGACCGGGAGCTCAGCCCCGCCGAGGCGTACGCGGCCAGCCGCCGCCGGGCCAAGGAGCAGGCCTCCGCCCTCCACGGCTTCCGGCAGCTGTACGACTTCCCGCTGGACGACTTCCAGGTGGAGGCCTGCGAGGCGCTGGAGGCCGGCTCCGGCGTGCTGGTCGCCGCCCCCACCGGCTCGGGGAAGACCATCGTCGGCGAGTTCGCCGTCCACCTGGCCCTCCAGGCCGGCCGCAAGTGCTTCTACACCACGCCGATCAAGGCGCTGTCGAACCAGAAGTACGGTGACCTCGTCAAGCGCTACGGCGCCGCCAAGGTCGGCCTGCTCACCGGCGACAACACCGTCAACGGCGACGCCCCCGTGGTGGTCATGACCACCGAGGTGCTCCGCAACATGCTCTACGCGGGCTCCAGCACCCTCGACGGCCTCGGCTACGTCGTCATGGACGAGGTCCACTACCTCGCCGACCGCTTCCGCGGCGCCGTCTGGGAGGAGGTCATCATCCACCTCCCCGAGTCGGTCACCCTCGTCTCGCTCTCCGCGACCGTCTCCAACGCCGAGGAGTTCGGCGACTGGCTGGACACCGTCCGCGGCGGCACCAGGGTCATCGTCTCCGAGACCCGCCCGGTGCCGCTGTGGCAGCACGTGATGGCCGGGAACCGGATGTACGACCTGTTCGCCGACCCGGACCGCGACGGCCGCCCCAAGGCCGGCCCGCGCAACCCCGGCAAGCTGGTCAACCCCGAGCTCGTCCGGCTCGTCCGCTCCGAGCTCGACCGCAACCCGCGCGACCGCTTCGGCCGCGGCCGGGGCCGCAGCATGCCCAACGGGCGCCCCGGCCGGGTCTGGACCCCGGGCCGGGTGGACGTCATCGACCGGCTCGACGCCGAGGGCCTGCTCCCCGCGATCACCTTCATCTTCAGCCGGGCCGGCTGCGAGGCCGCCGTCCAGCAGTGCCTCAGCTCCGGCCTGCGGCTCAACAAGGACGGCGACCGCGCCAGGGTCCGGGCCATCGTCGAGGAGCGCTGCGCCGACATCCCCGACGAGGACCTGCACGTCCTCGGCTACTTCGAGTGGCTGGACGGCCTGGAGCGCGGCATCGCCGCCCACCACGCCGGGATGCTGCCGCGGTTCAAGGAGGTCGTCGAGGAGCTGTTCGTGAAGGGCCTGGTCAAGGCCGTCTTCGCGACCGAGACGCTGGCCCTCGGCATCAACATGCCCGCCCGCTCGGTGGTCATGGAGAAGCTCGTCAAGTGGAACGGCGAGACCCACGCCGACGTCACCCCCGGCGAGTACACCCAGCTCACCGGCCGGGCCGGGCGGCGCGGCATCGACATCGAGGGCCACGCCGTGGTGCTCTGGCAGCGCGGCCTCGACCCGGAGGCGCTGGCCGGGCTCGCCGGCACCCGCACCTACCCGCTCAAGTCCAGCTTCCGGCCCTCCTACAACATGGCCGTCAACCTGGTCTCCCAGTTCGGCCGGCACCGCTCGCGCGAACTGCTCGAGACCTCCTTCGCCCAGTTCCAGGCGGACCGCTCGGTGGTCGGCATCGCCCGCCAGGTCCAGCGCAACGAGGAGGGCCTGGACGGCTACCGGGCGTCGATGACCTGCCACCTCGGCGACTTCGACGCGTACATGGACCTGCGCCGCCGGCTCAAGGACCGCGAGAACGAGCTCGCCCGCGAGGGCAGCAGCCAGCGCCGCGCCGCCGCCGTCGAGTCCATCGAGCGGCTCAAGCCGGGCGACGTCATCCACGTCCCCACCGGCAAGTTCGCCGGTCTGGCGCTGGTCCTCGACCCGGGCCTGCCGCCGGTCGACCGCTCCGGCCGGGGCGGTTCGCGCCACCCCGACTTCCAGGACGGACCGCGCCCGGTGGTGCTCACTGCCGAGCGGCAGGTCAAGCGCCTCGCCATGATCGACTTCCCGCACCCCGTCGTCGCCGTCGAGCGGGTGCGCATCCCGAAGTCCTTCAACCCGCGCAGCCCGCAGTCCCGCCGGGACCTCGCCTCCGCGCTGCGCACCAAGGCCGGCCACCTGGAGCCCGAGCGGTTCCGCCGCGGCCGGGCCGCCGCCGCCGACGACCCGGAGATCACCCGGCTGCGCACCGAGCTGCGCCAGCACCCCTGCCACGGCTGCGACGAGCGCGAGGACCACGCCCGCTGGGCCGAGCGCTACCACCGGCTGCACCGGGACACCGAGCTGCTGGAGCGCCGGATGCGCTCCCGCACCCACACCATCGCCCGTACCTTCGACCGGGTCTGCGGACTGCTCGCCGACCTCGGCTACCTGCAGGGCGACGCCGTCACCGAGGACGGCAAGCGGCTCGGCCGGCTCTACGGCGAGCTCGACCTGCTCGCCTCCGAGTGCATCCGCGAGGGCGTCTGGAGCGGCCTGGCCGCCGCCGAGCTCGCCGCCTGCGCCTCCGCGCTCGTCTACGAGGCCCGGCAGGCCGACGACGCCGGCGCCCCCCGGGTGCCGGAGGGCGCCGCCAAGGAGGCGCTCGGCCAGATGGTCCGGATCTGGGGCCACCTCGACGCCCTGGAGGAGCAGCACCGGATCAACACCGCCGAGGGCGTCGGCCAGCGCGAGCCCGACCTCGGCTTCGCCTGGGCCGCCTACCGCTGGGCCCTCGGCCACAGCCTGGACCAGGTCCTGCGGGACGCCGACATGCCGGCCGGCGACTTCGTGCGCTGGACGAAGCAGCTGATCGACGTCCTCGGCCAGATCCAGGACGCGGCGGGCGAGGACGTCGAGCTCCGCAGGACGGCCCGCAAGGCCGTCGACGGCCTCCGCCGCGGCATCATCGCCTACTCCTCGGTGGGCTGAGCCGCACCGGGGAGCGCGAGGGGCCCGCACGGATCGCTCCGTGCGGGCCCCTCGCGTCCGCGTCGCGCGGTCAGCGGGCGGCCAGGGCCTCCAGGACGCGGTCCAGGGAGGTGCCGAGGCCCCAGCGGGTGGAGAGCTCCTCCAGGGTCATCGGGTCCAGCGGCTCGTGCGGGAGGGCCGGGTCGAAGGCGGGGAGCGGGGCGTCCTCGGCGACCCGGACCACCGTGGGGGCGACGTCGAGGTAGCCGGCGCCCTCGACGATGTTGCGGCGGCGGGCCGGGGTGAGCTTCGAGCCGACGTCGAGGGCGGCGGCCCGGATGGCGGCGAGGTCGCCGTACTCGTTGATCAGCTGGGCGGCGGTCTTCTCGCCGATGCCCTTGACGCCGGGCAGGCCGTCGGACGGATCCCCGCGCAGGGCCGCCATGTCGGCGTACTGCGCGCCCCGCACGCCGTACTTCCCCACCAGCAGGGCGTCGTCGGTGACCTGCAGGTTGCCCATCCCCTTGACGGGATAGAGCACGGTGATCCGCCGGGCGTCGTCGACCAGTTGGAAGAGGTCGCGGTCCCCGGTGACGATCTGCACCGGGCCCGTCGCGCGGGCGGTGAGGGTGCCGATCACGTCGTCGGCCTCGTAACCGGGGGAGCCGACCCGGGCGATGCCGAGCGCGTCCAGCACCTGCTCGATCACCGGGACCTGCGGGGCGAGGGTGTCCGGCACCTCCTCCTCGCCGTCCTGGGCCGCCTCGGCGACCCGGTGGGTCTTGTACGAGGGGACGAGGTCGACCCGCCACTGCGGGCGCCAGTCGGCGTCCATGCAGGCGACCAGCTGGTCGGGGCGGTGGTCGTGGACCAGCCGGGCGATGAAGTCCAGCAGGCCGCGGACGGCGTTGACCGGCTCACCCTGCGGGGAGCGCAGGGTGTCCGGTACGCCGAAGTAGGCCCGGAAGTACAGGCTGGCGGAGTCGAGCAGCATCAGTCGGGGTGCGGTCACGCGTCAGATCATGCCGTACGGGGGCGACGGCGGGCGGTCTTCAGTGCTCGTGCGGGCCGGCGCGGTGGACCGGGCCGTGCGCGTCCGCGCAGTGCTCGGCCGACAGCTCGCCCGGGGCGGCGATCTGCAGCAGCGCGCCCGCCTCGTCCTCGCCGACGTGGTCGACCTGGAGCGTGCTGTGGGTGATGCCGTACTCGTCGGCCAGCCGCCGCTGCAGGGCGCGTCGCACGGCGTGGCAGTCGCCGCCCGGGGTGACCAGGATGTGCGCCGACAGGGCCGGCTGGTTGGAGGTGATCTCCCAGATGTGCAGGTCGTGGATCTCCTCGACCAGCGGCTGGGCGACCATCCGGTCGGCGACGGTGTCCGGGTCGATCCCGGCCGGGGCGGCTTCCAGGAAGATCCGCCCGGAGTCCCGGACCAGGCCCACGCCGGCCTTGAGCATCAGCGCGACCACGATCAGCGAGGCGATCGCGTCGGCCCGGACGAAACCGGTGGTCAGCATGACCACACCGGCGATGGCGGTGGCGACGAACGCGTAGAGGTCGGTGAGCACGTGCTGGAAGGCGCCCTCGACGTTCAGCGAGCTGCGGTTTGCCTTGGACATGCACCAGGTGGCGGCCAGGTTGACCACGATCCCGACCAGCGCGGTGATCAGGACCAGGGAGCCGGTGACCTCCGGCGGTTCGAGCAGGCGGGTGATCGCCTCGTAGCCCAGCCAGGCCGAGAGCACCAGCAGGGTCACGCCGTTGGCCTGCGCGGAGAGGATCTCGGCCCGCTTGAGCCCGTAGGTGTAGCCGCCGCGGGCCGGACGGGCGGACAGCCGCATCGCGACCAGGGCGAGGACGATCGAGGCGGCGTCGGTGAGCATGTGCGCGGCGTCGGAGATCAGGGCCAGCGACTGCGCGGCGAAGCCCACCACGACCTCGCCGGCCATGAAGACGACGATCAGGGCGAGTGCGCTGATCAACCAGCGGCGGTCGGCGTCGGCGGCGACGGCGTGCGAGTGGCCGCCGTGGCCGTGGCCGTGACCGCCGTGGCCGTGGGAGTGCTTGTGGTCATGCGCATGATCGTCGAGGGAGTGCTCGTGCCCGGCCATCGAAGTCCTCTCTGGACGCACGGGTGGGAGGAGACGGGCCGCGATCGCCCCGCACCCGAAGTGAACCCCAGATCGGACAAAGATCCAAAGGTTGTACTGGTGACCGTTGTCGTTGCCGTTCAGGGTGCTCCACCGGGCGGGGGAACCGGCCGCTAGAGCAGCACCGCCGCGTCCAGGTGGGCCGCGGTCGCGGCCTGGACGAGGGCCTGCATCACCCGCAGGTCCTCGCCCTGTTCCGGGTGCCACTGGACACCCAGGGTGAACCCGGGGCCCTCCACCGCCTCCACCGTGCCGTCCGGTGCGTGCGCGCCGACCCGCAGGCCGTCGCCGAGCCGGTCGACGGCCTGGTGGTGGAAGGTCGGCACCTCCAACTCGCTCTCCGGCAGCAGCCCGCCGAGCAGCGTGCCGGGCACCGGCCGCACCAGGTGGGTGCCGTACCGGCCGGGCGTCCCCGCGTGGACGTCCACCGCCACGACGTCGGGCAGGTGCTGCACGAGCGTCCCGCCGCAGACCACGTTGAGCACCTGCATGCCGCGGCAGATCCCGAGCAGCGGCATCCCCGCGGCCAGGGCGGCCCGCAGCAGCGCGACCTCCCAGCGGTCGCGCTCGGGCGAGTCCACCTCGGTCCGCGGGTGGGCGGGTTGCCCGTAGTAGGCGGGGTCGACGTCGGGCCCGCCGGCGATGACCAGTGCGTCGAGCCGGGCCAGCACCTCGGGGGCGCGCTCGGGGGCGTCGGGCGGCAGGAGGACGGCGATCCCGCCGGAGTCCTGGACGAACGCGGTGTACCGCTCGGGCACGAGGGCCACCCGGCGGTCGCGCCAGTCGCTCCAACTCGCGCCGACCACGTAGGTGCTGACGCCGATGAAAGGCCTGCGATCCATGGCGGGCATTCTCCTCCCGCACCGTTCGTTCCCCCGTCAACCACGCGTATCGGCGCGCCACACCCGCCCGCCCTCTTCCGCGCCGTCCGCCGTAGGCCGTACGGTTCGCTGTGACCGTGTGATCTCGAAGCGTGATCGAGGAGGAGGGTTCCGTCATGTCCGAGAACGCCGCCGCGGGCGCTCCGGCCCGTCCGCCGCTGACCCTGGACGAACTGCGCACGCTGGTGGACACGGGCGAGGTGCACACCGTCGCGCTCGCCTTCACCGACATGCAGGGCCGGCTGCAGGGCAAACGGTTCGCCGCCCGCTTCTTCCTGGACGAGGTCGTGGAGCACGGCGCCGAGGCCTGCGACTACCTGCTGGCCGTGGACGTGGACCTGAACACCGTGGACGGCTACGCCTTCTCCTCCTGGGCCACCGGCTACGGCGACTTCGCGATGCGCCCCGACCTCGCCACCCTGCGGCTGACCCCCTGGCAGCCGGGCACCGCGCAGGTCACCGCCGACCTGGCCCGGCACGGCGGCCACGCGGTGGACGCGGCCCCGCGCCAGATGCTGCGCCGCCAGATCGCGCGGCTGGCCGAGTACGGGCTGGCGGCCGACATCGGCACCGAGTTGGAGTTCCTGGTGTTCCGGGACACCTACGAGCAGGCCTGGCTCGGCGGCTACCGCGGCCTGACGCCCGCGAACCTCTACAACGTGGACTACTCGATGCTGGGGACGGCCCGGGTCGAGCCGCTGCTGTCCCGGATCCGCACCGAGATGGCCGGCGCGGGCCTGGTGGTGGAGTCGGCGAAGGGCGAGTGCAACCTCGGCCAGCACGAGATCGCCTTCCGCTACGCGGACGCGCTGACCACCTGCGACCAGCACAGCGTCTACAAGACCGGCGCCAAGGAGATCGCGGCGCAGCAGGGCTGCGCGCTCACCTTCATGGCCAAGTACGACGAGCGCGAGGGCAACAGCTGCCACATCCACCTGTCGCTGCGCGACGCGGTCGGCGCGCCGGCCTTCGCGGACCGGGACGGCCGGATGACCGACACCATGCGGCACTTCCTGGCCGGCCAGTTGACGGCGCTGCGCGAGTTCAGCCTGCTGTACGCGCCGAACATCAACTCCTACAAGCGGTACCGGCCGGGCTCGTTCGCGCCGACGGCGGTGGCCTGGGGCCGGGACAACCGGACCTGCGCGTACCGGGTGGTGGGCCACGGCCCGGGCCTGCGGATGGAGAACCGGGTGCCGGGCGGCGACGTCAACCCGTACCTGGCGGTGGCGGGGATGATCGCGGCGGGCCTGGACGGGCTGCAGCGGAAGCTGGAGCTGCCGGCGCCGTGCCTGGGCAACGCCTACGCGGTGGAGGAGTACGCCCGGGTGCCCGGTTCGCTGCGCGAGGCGGCCCGGTTGTGGGCGCAGAGCGAACTGGCCCGGACGGCCTTCGGGGACGACGTGGTCGACCACTACCTGAACATGGCCAGGGTCGAGCAGAGCGCGTACGACGGCTCCGTCACCGACTGGGAGCGCTACCGGTCCTTCGAGCGCCTGTGAGGCGGGCCGGCGCGCGCCCGGCCGGGGACGTCGTCATCCAGAATGAGGAGTGGGAAGCCCGATGACCGAGAAGGACGCCGCGGTGTGCCGCCGGCTGGTCGGCCGGACCGCCGTGATCACCGGGGCGGGCAGCGGGATCGGCCTGGCGGCCGCCCGCCGGCTCGCCTCCGAGGGCGCGAAGGTGGTCTGCGCCGACCTGGACGAGGAGTCCGGCCGGGCGGCGGCCGAGGAGGTCGGCGGCCTGTTCGTGCACACCGACGTCACCGACCCGTCCATGGTGGAGGCGCTGTTCGACGAGGCGTACGAGACGTACGGGAGCGTCGACGTCGCCTTCAACAACGCGGGCGTCTCGCCGCCCGAGGACGACTCGATCCTGACCACCGGCCTGGACGCCTGGCGGAGGGTGCAGGAGGTCAACCTGACCTCGGTGTACCTGTGCTGCCGGGCGGTGCTGCCGTACATGCGCCGGCACGGGCGGGGCTCGATCATCAACACGGCCAGCTTCGTGGCGCGGATGGGGGCGGCGACCTCGCAGATCTCGTACACCGCCTCCAAGGGCGGGGTGCTGGCGATGTCCCGGGAGCTGGGCGTGCAGTTCGCGCGGGAGGGGATCCGGGTGAACGCGCTGTCGCCGGGGCCGGTGGACACCCCGCTGCTCCGGGAGCTGTTCGCGAAGGACCCGGAACGGGCCGCCCGCCGGCTGGTGCACATCCCGCTCGGCCGGTTCGCCCGGGCGGAGGAGATCGCCGCCGCGGTGGCCTTCCTCGCGAGTGACGACTCGTCGTTCATGACGGCGGGCGAGTTCCTGGTCGACGGCGGGATCTCGGGGGCGTACGTCACGCCGGTGTAGTCGCGGCGCGGAGGCCGGGCCGCTTCTCACCGTAATCTCATCGAAAACCGCCGGAATTCCCTGCATCGCTGATTTCGCGTTTATCCGCGTGCCTTTAGATTCGATGTCGTGAGCGAGCAGATTCCCGCCGGGTGGTACCCGGACCCGAAGGACACCGGCGGCGACCCGAGACCGCAGCGCTGGTGGGACGGCAGGGGCTGGACGGCCAGCACCCGGCCCGCACCCTCGGACGCCCCGGAGCCGGACGCCCCGGCCGCCGGGGCTCCGGGGCCGGAGGCCGCCGAGGAGCCCACGGTGCTGGAGGGCGAGGTGCTGGACAGCGGGCCGACCGTCCGTTACCCGGAACCGCCGCCCTTCGGCGCCGCGTACGGCACCGCCGTGCCGCTGCCCCCCAAGGCCCGCCGCCGCCCCTCCCGGCTGGTGATCGCGACGGCCGTCGCGGCGCTGCTGGGCCTGGGCGCCGGCTCGGGGATCACCTACCTGGCGATGGACGGCCACACCGGTGACCGCCCGCACCGCAGCGCCCGCCCGGCCGCGCCGTACGGCGAGAACGGCCCCTGGGGCGGCCTGCCCGGCCTCGGCGGCAACGGGCGCGGTGACAACGGCGGCGGCAGCAACGACGGCAGTGGCGGCAACGGCGGCGGGAACAACGGCAACAACGGCGGCGGCGGCAACGGCGGCCAGGGGAACGGCGGCCAGGGGAACGGCAACGGCCGGACCCGGCCCGGCGCGGGGAACGCGGTCGACCCCGTGAACCGGCTCAGCCTGCCGGTGCCCGCCGGCTGGCAGGCCGGTTACACCGACGACGGCTACGCCTCGATCATCATCGGCGCGTACAAGTGCGACGGCGGTACCGGCTCCTGCTCCCTCGGCGGGGTCACCACCGGCCGGATCGCCGGCGGCGGCACGGACGCCCAGGCGGCGGCCAAGGCCGACATCGAGAAGGCCGCCAAGGACGCGTACGGCGACATCACCGGCCACCAGGAGCTGAGGTCCGAGGCCGTGAAGGTCAGCGGCCGGGACGGCTACCTGGTCCGCTGGAAGGTGGACGCGCCCAAGGGCAACAACGGCTACGTGCAGACCGTCGTGTTCCCGTCCGCCGACGGCAAGGCGCTCATCTCCGTGCACTTCGGCTTCGACATCGCCGACAAGGCGCCGGACCCGGGCGTGATGGACACCATCGTCAGCGGCATCGCGGACTACCAGGGCAAGCTGCCCTCCCTGCCCGGCGGCGGCATCCCCGGGATGCCCGGTTCCGGCGGGGCCGGGGGCCCGGGCGGCACCGGGGGCACCACCACCTGAGCCACCCGCTCCTCACCCGGCGGGGGGGGGGGGGCGGCGCGGGGCCCCCCCCCCGGCCCGGGGGGGGGGGGGCGGGGGCGGCCGGGGGCGGGGGGGGCGGGGGGCCGGGGGGCCCCGGGGGCCCCCCCCCCCGCCCCCCCCCGCCCCCCCCCGGGGGGCGCCCCCCCGGGTGGGGGCGCGGGGGGGGCCGCCGTGGTCGTTCCGCGGGCCGGGCGGGCGGCGCTCCGCAGGGCGGTGCCGCATGACGGAACCGGACCGGACGGGGGATTGGCCGGTCCGGCTCCGTGTCCGGCGTCAGGAGTCGCGTCGAACAGCCTCGACGCGACGGCGCCGGAGCACCATGCCGGCCCAGCCGACGCCGATCGCGGCGGCGCCGGCCAGCAGCAGCGGACCGGTGGCCGAGGTGCCGACGGCCGCCGAGGCGGTCGGGATCACCGCGCCCGCGGGGGAGTTCGGGTCCCCGCCGTGGCCGTGGTGGGCGACCGTGGACCGGGGCGCGTCGGCCGCGATCTGGGCGTCGCTGGGCGCGGCCGGGGCCTGCGCGGCGAGCGCCGACACGGCCTGGGTGCCGGCCGCGGCGGTGGCGCCGAAGTCGACGTCGGAGCAGCTGTAGAACGCCTCCGGACTGTCGCTGCGCTGCCACACCGTGTAGAGCAGCTGGCGGCCGGTGCGCTGCGGCAGGGTGCCGGCGTAGCTGTAGTAGCCGTCGGTGGCGGTGCGGGTGACCTGCACCTGGGCGACCGGGGTCGGGTCGAGGTCCGACCACTTCAGCGGCTTGGTGGCGTCGTAGCCCGGCTTGGTGATGTAGACGGTCTGGGTGCCGAGGTGCGGCGCGGTGGTGCGGAACTGGAAGGTGAAGGCGCCGGCCTTGACCGGGGTGGCCGGCCAGTCGGTGCGCGGCCAGTCGAGGGCCTTGTACTTGTCGCGGTTGGCCGAGCAGAGCTTGCCGTCCGGGATCAGTGCCTGGTGGTTGCCGGCGGCGTTGGCGATGTTGACCTCGTTCCAGTCGTACAGCGGCTGGGTGCCGCTGGCGGCGACGAGGTCCTTGCAGACCTGGGAGACGGGGTGCTCGGGGCCTTCCGCGTAGCAGGCCGCGATCCGGCTGACCGGGTTGGTCATGGTGCCGTGGGCGCTGGCGGTGCCGGCGGTGGACACGGCCACCGAGAGGACCGCGGCGCCGACCACGCCCACGGACAGGGCGCTTCGCTTGATGGACATGGGGTGGGGACTCCTTGACCGTCGTTCCGGGCGGGTGTGGGGGAGCGGACACGCCTGCCCGTTCGGGGGCGCCGGCCCGGACGGCGGCCCCCGGCCAGAGCGTATGATTGGTCTGGACCAGCTGGCAATAGCCCTGCGTGTCACGCTTTCTGACGGACAGTACGGCCTGGAGCAGTGCAAAGGCCCGACGGATCACCCGGGTTAGGCGATCCATCGGGCCCGCTTAAGACTGCGGAAAGGTCAGCGCTCCAGCTTGTGGATGATGCCGGCCTGGATGACGCTCTCGTTGAAGGTCGAGCCCCCGCTGATCGTGTTGGTGATGTACGTCGCGCCGGGCTCCGGCGCCGGCGCCGGGCTGAACTCGTCAAGGATCGCGCGGAGTTCGGCGACCATGGCCGGATCGTCGGCCAGCAGCCGGCGCAGCTTCGGCTCCCACTCGCCCTGCGCGCTCCGGGCGGCGGCCTCGCCGTCCCCCTCCTGCGCCGCGACCAGGTCGGCCCGGGTCTCCTCCAGCGCCTCGGAGACCGACTCGGCCCGGCGGCCGAACATCGCGGCGACCCGCGGCCTGACCCGGTCCCAGGCCGAGGTGACCATGAGGCCCGCCAGCGCGGTCGCACCCCTCGTCGCAATCTCCGTGATCTCGGCGTCCATGCCGCTCCCCTCGTCGCTGCCCGCGGTGTCGCCACCACGGTAGAGCACGGAACTGACGCGCGGTCAGAGAAAGGCCTTCCCCTCGCCCCGGTAGGTGGGGACGGTCCGCACGACCCGGTCCCCCTCGATCAGGTGCAGCTCCGCGAAGCGCTCGCACAGCTCGCCCGCCTTGGCGTGCCGGAACCACACCCGGTCGCCGATCAGCAGGTCGTCGGCGGCCGCGCCGAGCAGCGGGGTCTGCACCTCGCCGGCGCCCTCCATCGGGTCGTAGCGCAGCCCGTGCGGCAGGTACGGCTCCGGGGAGCGGTCCTGGCCGGCCGCGCCGGAGGCCGGGTAGCCGCCGCCGAGCACCGTCACCACGCCGACCCCGGGCCGGCGCACCACGGGCTGGCCGAACAGCGCGGCCGGACGGCCCCGGAAGGAGCGGTAGTTGTCGAACAGCCGGGGCTGGTAGAGCCCGGAGCCGGCGGCCACCTCGGTGACGGCGCGCTCGGCCACCGTGGACTCCACGCTGCCGGTGCCGCCGCCGTTGACGAACTCCAGCTCGGCCACCCGCCGCAGCCGCCGCACCACCGCCGCGCGCCGTTCGGCGAGTTCGGCGCGGGAGCGGTCCTGCATCAGCCGGATCAGCCGGGAGCGCACCGGGCGCCCCGGCAGGCGGTCGCCCACCCCGGCGACGTGCCCCTCGTACGCCATCAGGCCGACCACCCGGAAACCCCGGCGCTGCTGGACGAGTTCGGCGAAGGCGCCGAGGTCCTCGGGGGTGCGCAGCGGGGAGCGCCGGGCGCCGACCCGCACGCGGCCGCCGAGCAGGTGGAGCGCGGTGTCCAGCTCCAGGCAGACCCGCACCTCGGCGTCGCCGCCGCGGGCCTTGTCGATCAGGTCCAGCTGGGCGGGGTCGTCGAGGACGACGGTGACCTCGCGGGCGAGCTCCGGGTCGGCGGTGAGTTCGGCGTAGCCGGACCGGTCGGCGGAGGGGTAGGCGAGCAGGACGTCGCGCACGCCGGTGCGGGCCAGCCAGAGCGACTCGTCGAGGGTGAAGCTCATCACCCCGGCGAAGCCGTCGAGGGCCAGTACCCGGTCCAGCAGGGCCCGGCAGCGCACCGACTTGCTGGCCACCCGGACCGGCTTGCCGGCGGCCCGGCGCACCAGGTCGGCGGCGTTGGCGTCGAAGGCCGCGAGGTCGACGACGGCCACCGGCCCGTCCAGGTGTGCGGTGGCCCGGTCGTACCGGAGGCGGTCGGAGACCGGGGCGGGGGCATCGAGGATGACCATGGGCGCAGGGTGCCACACCGCGCTACCGGTGGGTAGGCCCCGCGTGCAGGGAAATGGGGCCGCCCGGGTGCGGTGGCATAGGCTCGGACGGGTGGACCGCAAAGACTTCTCCAACCCGGCGTTCGTCGGCAAGAGCATCCCGAACCCCGGCTTCGGCGAGGACGACGGCACCGCCGACCCGGCCCTCGCCGACGCGCTGGCCCGCTGGTCGCAGGACCGCGCGGCGGAGCCCGCGGTGCTGGCGGCGCTGACCCCCACCCGGCTGATGGTCCCGATCGTCGCCCTGCTCGGCGAGGTCGAGGTCGACGAGCACGGGCACAAGCACGACAAGAGCAGCGACATGGCCGTCCCGGTGCTGGAGGCGCCCGACGGCCGCCGCGCGCTGCCGGCCTTCACCTCGCTGGAGACGATGGCCCGCTGGCGGGCCGACGCCCGGCCGGCGCCGGTGGCGGCCCCGCAGGCGGCGATGGTGGCCTTCTCCGAGCGCGCCGACACCCTGCTGGTCGACCCGGCCGGCCCGGTCCCCTACCGGCTGGAGGGGGCCCGGCTCCGGGCGCTGGCGGAGAACCGCCCCTACCTGCCGCCGGTGCGCGACCCCGAGGTGCGCGAGGCGGTGCGGGCGCTGCTGGCGGCCGAGCCGCAGGTGGTCACCGGGCTGCTGGCGGCCTCCGAGGGCTCGGACGGGGTGCTCGCGGTGGTCCTCGACGCGGCGCTGGACCAGGCGGGCGTGCAGGCGGCCGCGCAGCGCGTCGGCCGGGCGGTGGCCGGGGACCCGCTGCTGCGGGTGCGGCTCGACCGGGGCCTCGACCTGGCGGTGCTGCCGGCGACGGCGCAGCTGCCCGGCGAGCCGCTGTACCGGCGGTAGCGCACCCCGCGCCCCCGTGGACGGAACGGCGAGGACCCGCCCGCTCGGGTGAGCGGGCGGGTCCTCGGCCGGCGGCGTCAGGAGTAGACGGGCCCGGTGAACTTCTCGCCCGGGCCGGCGCCCGGCGCGTCCGGGACGAGCGAGGCCTCGCGGAAGGCCAGCTGCAGCGAGCGCAGGCCGTCCCGCAGCGGGGCCGCGTGGAAGTTGCTGATCTCCGGGGCGCCGGCGGTGACCAGCCCGGCCAGGGCGGTGATCAGCTTGCGCGCCTCGTCGAGGTCCTTGTCCTTCTCGCCGCCCTCGGCCAGGCCGCACTTGACCGCCGCGGCGCTCATCAGGTGCACGGCGACGGTGGTGATCACCTCGACGGCCGGGACCTCGGCGATGTCCCGGGTGAGGTCGTCGAAGCCGATCGCGTCGTCGTCCGCGCCGGGGGTCTGGGTGGGCTCGGTGCTCAAGGGGGGCTCGTTCCGTCGTGGCGTTTGTCCGTACCCCTGGAGCGTACAAGGGCCCGGATCGCGCCCCGGCGGGCAGTGCGGCGGGCGGTGCGGCGGGGCGGAATAGCGTTCGACTCCGCAGCGCTGTATGCTTCGAGACTGACCGGCCGGGATCCCTCAGGGGTGCCTGGCCAGCAAGTGGAGGCTCCACTCAGGAGGCCCGAGAGGGCAACCGCGAAAGTCTCCCACCTGATCGGCCTCGCGGTCGACGGGTCCCGGTCCGCGACGGGCGCCACGGCGCCGAGTCGCCGCAGCGCTCCTCACCAGGGCGCCGCCCCCGGTTGTGTGGAGCCCCGCTTGTACCGAGCGGGGCTTTTTTCGTGTCGCGGTGCACACGGTGCCGAAGGTACCGGGCAGCGCAGCACGAATGAAGCCCCGCCCAGTGGTCGAGTCCACTACGTGCGACCGCCGTCCGACGGCCGCATCGCAGAAGGTGCAACCGAGGAGGCCCCATCAGCACCGAGCCCCGCATCAACGACCGGATTCGCGTTCCGGAGGTGCGACTCGTCGGTCCCAGCGGCGAGCAGGTCGGCATCGTGCCGCTTGCGAAGGCGCTGGAGCTCGCGCAGGAGTACGACCTCGACCTGGTCGAGGTCGCGGCGACCGCCCGGCCGCCGGTGTGCAAGCTCATGGACTACGGCAAGTTCAAGTACGAGTCGGCCATGAAGGCCCGTGAGGCGCGCAAGAACCAGGCGCACACGGTCATCAAGGAGATGAAGCTCCGGCCGAAGATCGACCCGCACGACTATGACACCAAGAAGGGTCACGTCGTCCGGTTCCTCAAGCAGGGCGACAAGGTCAAGATCACGATCATGTTCCGTGGTCGTGAGCAGTCCCGCCCCGAGCTGGGCTTCCGTCTGCTGCAGCGGCTCGCCGACGACGTCCAGGAGCTGGGCTTCGTGGAGTCGTCGCCGAAGCAGGACGGCCGAAACATGATCATGGTTCTCGGCCCGCACAAGAAGAAGACCGAGGCCATGGCCGAGGCCCGCGCCCTCGCCGACGCCCGCAAGGCCGAGCGTCAGGGCCGCACCGTCGGCTCCGACGCCGCCCCCGCGGACGAGGACGACGTGGCGGCGGCCGACGAGGCCGTGACCGAGGCGCAGGACGCCCCGGCCGAGGCGCCGGCCGCCGAGGCCGACGCTCCGGTCGAGCAGCCGGCCGCCCCCCAGGGCGCCTGAGCCCCAGGGCCCAGGCAGTCCGGGGGTCGGCCCCCAGGGTGACGGGGCGTCCCGCCCGGTCACGCAGATCCATCCAGTTCACGCCCGCGTGGTGCAGGCCGCGCGGGCGTGAACGGGACCGACGAGGAGATACGGCGAAATGCCGAAGCAGAAGACGCACAGTGGCGCCAGCAAGCGCTTCAAGATCAGTGGCTCTGGCAAGGTGCTGCGCGAGCGCGCCGGCCGCCGCCACCTCCTGGAGCGCAAGCCCTCGACGCTGACCCGCAAGCTGGCCGGGACGATCGAGATGGCCCCCGCTGACGCCAAGAAGATCAAGAAGCTTCTCGGCAAGTGATCGCCCTCCCGCCCGGCGCGAGCCGTGAGCGGGGCAGCTGATCCTTCCCGACCCATTCGAATGACGGACCACGTGAAGTAGTCCGTGGTCCTACCCAAGGAGTAATCAAGTGGCACGCGTCAAGCGGGCAGTGAACGCCCACAAGAAGCGCCGGGTCATCCTGGAGCGCGCCAGCGGCTACCGGGGCCAGCGCTCGCGCCTGTACCGCAAGGCCAAGGAGCAGGTCACCCACTCGCTGGTCTACAACTTCAACGACCGCAAGAAGCGCAAGGGCGACTTCCGTCAGCTGTGGATCCAGCGCATCAACGCTGCGGCCCGTGCCAACGGCATCACCTACAACCGCTTCGTGCAGGGCCTGAAGGCCGCCAGCGTCGAGATCGACCGCAAGATGCTGGCCGACCTGGCCGTCAACGACCCGGGTGCGTTCGCCTCCCTGGTCGAGGTGGCCCAGAAGGCGCTGCCGGCCGACGTGAACGCCCCCAAGGCCGCCGCCGACGCCGCCTGATCTCCCCGGATCAGTTGAGCTCCGACCGGACCCGCAGGCACTCCTGCGGGTCCGGTTCTGCATTCCCCGCCGCGTTCGCCCGGCGCGGACCCTCAGCGTCACCCGTCACAGAGAACGAGACCATGCCGAGCACCGAGACCCCCCTGCTCACCTCCCTGCGCTCGCCGCGCGTCGTCGCCGCCCGCCGGCTCGCCAAGCGGAACCAGCGCACCAAGGAGCGCCGGTTCCTGGCCGAGGGCCCGCAGGCCGTCCGGGAGGCCGTGGCCTTCGGCCGGCTGCCGGACTCGGCCGACCACGCCGTGGTCGAGGTGTACGTGACCCCGGAGGCCGCCGAGCGGCACGCCGGCATCGTCGAGGAGGCCCTGGCCGAGGGGCTGCCGGTGCTGACCGCCACCGACGAGGTGATCGCCGACATCTGCGACACGGTGACCCCGCAGGGCATCGTGGCGCTCTGCCGCTTCATCGACACGCCGTTCGCCGAGGTGCTCAGGGCCCGCCCGAAGCTGGTCGCCGTGCTCGCCCACGTCCGCGACCCCGGCAACGCGGGCACCGTGCTGCGCACCGCCGACGCGGCCGGCGCGGACGCCGTGGTGCTCACCGACGCCTCCGTGGACCTCTACAACCCCAAGGCCGTCCGGGCCTCCGTCGGCAGCCTGTTCCACCTGCCGGTGGCCGTCGGCGTGCCGATCGAGGAGGCCGTCGCGCAGCTGCGGGCGGCCGGCGTCCGGGTGCTCGCCGCGGACGGTGCGGGGGAGCGCGACCTCGACCAGGAGCTCGACGAGGGCACCCTGGGCGCGCCCGGCGCGTGGGTCTTCGGCAACGAGGCGTGGGGGCTCCCGGAGGAGACCCGCGCGCTCGCCGACGAGGTGGTCCGGGTGCCGATCCACGGGCACGCCGAGAGCCTCAACCTGGCCACCGCCGCGGCCGTCTGCCTGTACGCCTCGGCCCGGGCGCAGCGATCGCCCGGGGGCTGCCGCGCGAACGCCTGACCCGCGCGCCGGGGCGCCGTCCGCCGGACACGCCCCGCGACGCGCCCGGATCACCCCGTTGCAGGCCCTACTGCCGGGGGCTGCGAGGCGCTAGGGTCTGCCTCTGTGGGGGGAACGGCACGGTGGGTAATCGGGGAGGACACCCATGGTCGGCAGCGGGCCAGAGCTCGACCCGGACGACCTGCCGGACGGCCTGGTGGTCGCCGACGCGACGGGCCTGGTGGTCCGCTTCAACCGGGCCGCGGCCCGGCTGACCGGCGTGCTCCCGCGGGCCGCGCTCGGCCGGCCGCTCGATGACGTCCTCCCGCTGGAGGACCTCGACGGCCGCCGCTGGTGGCAGCTGACCGACCCGTACGGCGGCCTGGCCATCCGCACCGGCCAGCCCGAGCGCAACCTGCTGCTGCCCGGCGGCCGGGAGGTGCTGGTCTCCGCCCGCTACGTCCGGCCCGTGCCGCTGGCGCCGCCGGAGCGCCTGGTGATCGCGCTGCGCGGCACCGAGGCCCGGCGCCGCACCGAGCGCAGCCACGCCGAGCTGATCGCCACCGTCGCCCACGAGCTGCGCTCGCCGCTGACCAGCGTCAAGGGCTTCACGGCGACCCTGCTGGCCAAGTGGGAGCGGTTCACCGACGGGCAGAAGCGGCTGATGCTGGAGACCGTCGACGCCGACGCCGACCGGGTCACCCGGCTGATCGCCGAGCTGCTGGACATCTCCCGGATCGACGCCGGGCGGCTGGAGCTGCGCAAGCAGGTCGTCGACCTGGCCGCC
The DNA here is from genome assembly GCF_042873275.1 of Kitasatospora sp. NPDC004745. NCBI lineage: Bacteria > Bacillati > Actinomycetota > Actinomycetes > Kitasatosporales > Streptomycetaceae > Kitasatospora > Kitasatospora sp. NPDC004745. Next base: position 44,980 of record NZ_JBIALK010000026.1, read on the forward strand.
GCGGTGCGCCGGCACGTCGAGCGCAAGGTCGCCACCGGCATCCCCGAGGAGCGCTTCGACGTCCGGATCGGCGAGCCGCTGACCGTCCTGTGGGCCGACCCGGACAAGGTCGACCAGGTGCTGGCCAACCTGCTGGAGAACGCGGTCCGGCACGGCGAGGGGACCGTCACGATCGAGGTCGCCCCCGCCAAGGAGGTCGTCGAGGCGCCGGCCTGGGAGCGCTCCGGCACCCCTCCGCGCGTCGTCGAGGGCACCGCGGTGACCGTCAGCGACGAGGGCGGCGGCATCCCCGAGGAGGCCGTGCCGCGGGTCTTCACCCGCTTCTGGCGCGGCTCCAAGCGCGGCGGCACCGGCCTCGGCCTCTACATCGTCAAGGGCATCGTGGAGGCCCACGGCGGCTCCATCCGGGTCGACCGCGCCCCCGGCGGCGGCGCCCGGTTCCGTTTCATCCTGCCCGCAGGGATCCCCGACTTCATGCTGTAGGCCCGCTCCGGACGGGCAGCGCGGCGGTCGCGCTACGCGCTGCGACTACACTCGACCTTTGGCGTTTGCGCCACGCCCTGCGCGGCTGAGCCGCGGACACCCTCCCGTGAGCCCCTCCGGTGAACGGAGACGGCCTGCCCGTGCCCCGGCCCCGCCGGGCGTGCCGCCACGGCGCGCACCCTTACCTGAGCACGGACGAGCAGGAGCACGGGAAAGATAGAGATGTCGGCACCCAACAAGTCGTACGACCCGGTCGAGGTCGAGGCCCTCAAGCCCGAGGTGGTGGAGCAGGCGCGGGACGAGGCCGTCGCCGCCTTCGCCGCCGCCAGCACGCTCGACGAGCTGAAGCAGGCCAAGGTCGCCCACACCGGCGACCGCTCCGCGCTCTCCCTCGCCAACCGCGAGATCGGCGCCCTGCCCCCGCACGCCAAGGCCGCCGCCGGCAAGCTGATCGGCCAGGCCCGCGGCGCCGTCAACCAGGCCCTCGCCCGGCGGCAGGCCGAGCTGGAGGCGGAGCGCGACGCCCGCGTGCTGGTCGAGGAGGCGGTGGACGTCACCCTGCCGTACGACCGCGCCCCGCGCGGCGCCCGGCACCCGCTGACCACGCTGGCCGAGCGCATCGAGGACACCTTCGTCGCGATGGGCTACCAGGTCGCCGAGGGCCCCGAGGTCGAAGCCGAGTGGCTCAACTTCGACGCCCTCAACCTGGGCCCGGACCACCCGGCCCGCTCGATGCAGGACACCTTCTTCGTCCGGGCCCCGGACGGCTCCGCCGACTCCGGCGTGGTGCTGCGCACCCAGACCTCCCCGGTCCAGGCCCGCACCCTGCTGGACCGCGAGCCCCCGGTCTACGTGGTCTGCCCCGGCCGGGTGTACCGCACCGACGAGCTGGACGCCACCCACACCCCGGTGTTCCGCCAGGTCGAGGGCCTCGCCGTGGACGAGGGCATCACCTTCGCCGACCTCAAGGGCACCATCGAGGTGCTCGTCGAGAAGCTCATCGGCAGCGGCCTGGAGCTGCGCTGGCGCCCCTCGTACTTCCCGTTCACCGAGCCGAGCGCCGAGATCGACCTGCAGTGCTTCGTGTGCCGCGGCGAGAGCGTCGGCAACCCGGACCGCCCGTGCCGCACCTGCTCCTCCGAGGGCTGGATCGAGCTCGGCGGCTGCGGCGTCGTCAACCCGCGGGTGCTGGTCGCCTGCGGCGTCGACCCCGACCGCTACAGCGGGTTCGCCTTCGGCCTGGGCCTGGAGCGGATCCTGATGAATCGTCACAACGTCGCCGACATGCGCGACATGGTCGAGGGTGACGTGCGCTTCACCCTTCCGTTCGGGATGGAGATCTGATGCGCGTCCCGCTTTCCTGGCTGCGCGAGTACGTCGACCTGCCGGCCGGCGAGACCGGCCGTGACGTGGCCGAGCGCCTGGTCCGGGCCGGCCTGGAGGTCGAGACCGTCGAGCAGCTCGGCGGCGACCTCAAGGGCCCGCTGGTGGTCGGCGAGGTGCTCTCCATCGAGGAGCTGACCGGCTTCAAGAAGCCGATCCGGCACTGCTTCGTCAACGTCGGCGACGCCAACGGCACCGGCGCGCCGCAGGAGATCGTCTGCGGCGCCAGCAACTTCGCCGTCGGCGACAAGGTCGTCGTGGTCCTCCCGGGCGCCGTGCTGCCCGGCCCCTTCCCGATCGCGGCCCGCCAGACCTACGGCCGGACCTCGGCCGGCATGATCTGCTCCGCGCGCGAGCTCGGCATGGGCGACGACCACAACGGCATCATCGTGCTGCCGCCGGAGTTCGAGCCCGGCACCGACGCGATCGAGCTGCTCCAGCTCGTCGACGAGGTGCTGGACATCGCCGTCACCCCGGACCGCGGCTACTGCCTGTCCATGCGCGGCGTCGCCCGCGAGGCCGCCGCCGCGTACGGGCTGCCGCTGGCCGACCCGGCGCTGCTCGACGTGCCGCCGGCCAACTCCTTCGGCTACCTGGTCAAGGTCAACGACCCGGCTGGCTGCGACCGCTTCGTGGCCCGCACCGTCGTCGGCGTCGACCCGGACGCGGCGTCCCCGATCTGGCTGCAGCGCCGCCTGCAGAAGGCGGGCATCCGGCCGATCTCGCTGACCGTCGACATCACCAACTACGTGATGCTGGAGGTCGGCCAGCCGCTGCACGCCTACGACCGGCAGCGCGTCGACGGCCCGATCACGGTCCGCCGGGCGGAGCAGGGCGAGACCCTCACCACCCTGGACGGGGTCACCCGCAAGCTCGACGCCGAAGACCTGCTGATCTGCGACAACAGCGGCCCGATCGGCCTGGCCGGTGTCATGGGCGGCGCCTCCACCGAGATCCTCGACCCGGCCGCCGGGCCGGGCACCACCGAGGTGATCATCGAGGCCGCGCACTTCGACCCGGTCTCCATCGCCCGCTCGGCCAAGCGGCACAAGCTGCCCTCCGAGGCGTCCAAGCGCTTCGAGCGCGGCGTCGACCCGGAGGCCGCCCGCGCGGCCGCGCAGCGCGCCGTCGACCTGCTGGTCCTGATCGCCGGCGGCACCGCCGAGGCCGGGGTCACCGACATCGCCGCCCCGCACCCGGTGCGCACCATCACCATCGCCGCCGACCTGCCCGACCGGGTCGCCGGCACCGAGTACGGCCGCGAGACCGTCACCCGGCGCCTGCAGGAGATCGGCTGCTCGGTCGCGGGCGCCGACGTCCTCGAGGTCACGCCGCCGACCTGGCGCCCCGACCTCACCGACCCGTACGACCTCGCCGAGGAGGTCATCCGGCTCGAGGGCTACGACAACGTCCCGGCCCGGATGCCCGACGTGCCGCCGGGCAAGGGCCTGACCGAGGCCCAGCGCACCCACCGCCGGATCGGCGTCGCGCTGGCCGGGTCCGGCTACGTCGAGGTCAACAACTACCCGTTCCTCGGCACGGCCGCCTTCGATGCGCTCGGCCTGGAGCCGGACGACCGTCGCCGGCGCACCGTCCAGCTGGTCAACCCGCTGAACGACGAGGAGCCGGCGCTGCGCACCACGCTGCTGCCGGGCCTGCTCGGCGCGCTGCGCCGCAACGTCGGCCGGGGCAACACCGACCTGGCGATCTACGAGACCGGTACCGTCTTCCTGCCGAAGGACGAGCTGACCGTGGCCCCGCGGCCGTCGGTCGAGCGCCGGCCCAGCGACGAGGAGCTGGCCGCGCTCGACGCCGCGCTGCCGGACCAGCCGCGCCGGGTCGCCGCCGCCCTCGCGGGCGAGCGGCTGCCGTCCGGCTGGTGGGGCCAGGGCGCCGGCGCCTCCTGGGCGGACGCCGTCGAGGCGGCCCGCACGGTGGCCCGCGCGGCCGGCGTCGAGCTGACCGTCCGCCAGGGGCAGCAGGCGCCCTGGCACCCGGGCCGCTGCGCCGAGCTGGTCGTCTCGGGCACCGACCGGGTGGTCGGCCACGCCGGCGAGCTGCACCCGCGGGTCGTGAAGGCGCTGGGCCTGCCGGCCCGCACCAGCGCGATGGAGGTCGACATCGACCTGCTCACCGCCGACGGTGCCGTGAAGGTCGACGGGCCGGCCGTCTCCGGGTTCCCGGTGGCCACCCAGGACGTCGCCCTGATCGTCGACACGGCCGTCCCGGCCGCCGAGGTCGAGGCCGCGCTGCGTTCGGGCGCGGGTGAACTGCTGGAGGCCATCCGGCTGTTCGACGTCTTCACCGGCGAGCAGGTCGGCGAGGGCAAGAAGTCGCTGGCGTACGCGCTGCGCTTCCGCGCGGCGGACCGCACGCTGACCGCCGACGAGGCGACCGCCGCCCGCGAGGCGGCCGTCGCCGAGGCCGTCGCCCGCACCGGCGCGGTGCTGCGCGGCGCCTGATCCCGCAGGCCCCGAAGGGCCCCGCCCGGACCGACCGGTCCGCGCGGGGCCCTTCGGCGTTCGCGGCGCGGCCGGCGCGCGTCCGGGGGCTCGGGCCGGGGTTTCGGTCGGGGCTCCGGGCCGGCGTCCGGCGGGTTGACGAACCGTCACCGGCTCAGCTTAACTCTTTCCCTATGGAAGTAGATAAAGCGGGTGACCAGCCCTCTCCCATCGAGTTCCGTCTGGACCCGGCCTCCGGCGTCCCGACCTACCTGCAGCTGGTCCAGCAGGTCGAACAGGCGCTGCGGATGGGCTGGTTGACGGAGGGGGACCAGCTGCCCCGGGTGCGCGAGGTGGTGGCGGGGCTGGCGATCAACCCCAACACCGTGCTCAAGGCGTACCGCGAGCTGGAGCACCGCGGGCTGGCGGCCGGCCGCCGCGGTCAGGGCACCTTCGTGCGCGGGCTGCCCGCCGGGGTGGTGCCGCTGCGCGAACGGGCCGCGCTGCGCGCGGGGTTGATCGACTGGATGCGCTCGGCACACGCGGCCGGGCTGGACGAGGGGGGGATGGTCGCCGTGTTCGAGGACGCGCTGCGCGACCTGCGCGAGGGACGCGACGGGGTGGTCGCGTGATGGCCGGGGACACCGTGATCGACTGCGGCGGGATCGGCAAGCGCTACCGCCGCTCCTGGGCGCTGCGGGACTGCCACCTCGCCGTCCCCGCCGGGCACGTGGTGGCCCTGGTCGGCCCGAACGGCGCGGGCAAGACCACCCTGCTGAGCCTCGCCGCCGGCCTGAGCCTGCCCAGTGAGGGCGCGCTGACCGTCCTGGGCGGCCGGACCCCGGGCTCCCCGGAGGCGCTGGACCGGATCGGCTACGTCGCCCAGAACGCCGCCCTCTACCCGGGCCTGCGGGTGCGCGACCTGCTGGCGATGGGCGGCCACCTCAACCGCCGCTGGGACGCCGCCCGGGCCCGGACCCACCTGGCGGACCTCGGCATCCCGCCGGACCGGAAGTACGGCCGGCTCTCCGGCGGCCAGCAGGCGCAGGTCTCGCTCGCACTGGCCCTCGCCAAGCGCCCCGAACTCCTGCTTCTCGACGAGCCGTTGGCAGCGCTCGACCCGCTGGCCCGGCACGACTTCATGGCCGCGCTGCTGAGCGCCGTGGCCGAGGACGGCCTGTCCGTGGTGTTCTCCTCGCACGCCGTCAACGAGCTGGAGCAGAGCTGCGACTACCTGGTGGTGCTCGGCGGCGGCCGGGTCCAGGTGGCGGGCGAGGTGGACGACCTGCTGGCCGGCCACCGGATGCTGACCGGCCCGACCGGGGAGGCGGACGGCGTCGCCGCCCGGCTGCCGGTGGTCCGCGACCGCCGGGCCGGAGCCCAGTCGCACCTGCTGGTGCGCACCGGCGGCGTGGACGCCCCGGTGTCCGGCGGGTGGCGTCAACAGCGCGTCGGCCTGGAGGAGCTGGTCCTCGCCTACCTGCGCGAGCCGACCGCCTCCGCCCTCCCCGGCCCGCGCGGGGCCGTCCGCCCCAACGAGAAGGTGCTGCTGCCGTGAGTTCGACCACCATCGCGCCGTCCCGGTCCGCCGTGCTGCGGGCGGCCGGGCTGCGCCACCGGCCTTCCCTGCGGACGCTGCTGCTCGTGCTGGCCGCCCTGGCCGTCCTGCTGGCCGTCACGGGGTACCGGCTGCACGCGGGGCTCGACCGCTCCGGCGCGGGCGGGTGCGACATGGCGCTGCGCGCCTGCAACGAGCACTGGAAGGAGTTCCTGCGCGGGTACGGCGCCGAGCTGGCGTTCGGCGGGAACGTCACCTACTTCCTCGGCGGCGCGCTCGGGGCCTTCGTCGGGGCGCCGCTGCTGGCCCGGGAGTTCGAGCACGGCACGGTGCGCTTCGCCTGGACCCAGGGGGCCGGGCGCACCCGGTGGACGGTCGGCGGGCTGCTCGTCGCCGGCGGTGTCCTGGCCGTCGCGACGGCCCTGCTGGCCACGGTGCTCCGCTGGTGGATCGCGCCGCTGGCGGCGGAGTCGGGCCGGTTCTCGCCACTGGTGTTCGCGAGCGCCCCGCCCGCCCTGGTGGGCCGGGTGCTGCTGGTGTTCGCGTTGTCCGCGCTGGCGGGCGCGGTGCTGCGGCGGACGGTGGTGGCGGTGGGGGTCGGCGTCGTGGCCTCGGTGGTGACCACGCTGGTCGCCGAGTCCCTGCGGTTCCACTACCTCCCGCCGCTGCAGGACACCGTGCACACGCTGGCGCAGAGCTCGGTCGACCACCGCTGGGAGGGCGCCGTCTGGGCGACCGACCCGGGCGGTGCCCGGCTGGACCTCGGCCGGCTCTACGACCTGGCGGGCGACTACTACGGCGCGCAGAAGCTGGTGACCGACGGGGGCTACGCCGTGCACGAGACCTACCAGCCGGACGGCCGCTACTGGCCCTTCCAGCTCATCGAGTTCGGCTGGACGGCGCTGCTGGCGGTGGTGCTGTGCGCGGTGACGGTCCGGTGGGTGCGCCGCCGCGCGGCCTGAGGCCGATTTTGAGGAGATTCCGTCAAAGGCCTTGCGGGGCTGGGGGTCGAGGGCGCTACCGTCACGTTAGGAAAGTTTCCTAACCCCCCGAGGAAACGGAGCGTTCACATGCGCCCTCAGCCCCGCCGCGCCCTCCGCATAGCCCTCGCCGCCGCCCTGGTGGCCGTGCCCGCCACGGTCGCGGCCGCCTCCGCCCAGGCCGCGCCGGCACCCGCGACGTCCGTCCGGCTCGCGGGAGTCGGCCTGGACGACCCGCACAAGAAGGACATCGCGATGCAGCTGGTGTCCAGCGCCGAGAACTCCTCGCTGGACTGGAAGGCCCAGTACAAGTACATCGAGGACATCGGCGACGGACGCGGCTACACCGCCGGCATCATCGGGTTCTGTTCCGGCACCGGCGACATGCTCGAGCTCGTCCAGCACTACACCGACCTCAAGCCCGGCAACGTCCTCGCCAAGTACCTGCCGGCCCTCAAGAAGGTCAACGGCAGCGACTCCCACGCCGGCCTGGGCGCGGCCTTCGAGAAGGACTGGGCCGCCGCCGCCAAGGACACCGTCTTCCAGCAGGCCCAGAACGACGAGCGCGACCGGGTGTACTTCAACCCCGCCGTCAAGCAGGCCAAGGCGGACGGCCTGCGCGCGCTCGGCCAGTTCGCCTACTACGACGCCATCGTCATGCACGGCCCCGGCAACAGCTCGGACAGCTTCGGCGGCATCCGCGCGGCCGCCATGAAGAAGGCCAAGACCCCCGCCCAGGGCGGCGACGAGGCCACCTACCTCAAGGCCTTCCTCGACGCCCGCAAGGTGGTCATGAAGAAGGAGGAGGCCCACTCCGACACCAGCCGGGTCGACACCGAGCAGACGGTGTTCCTGAACGCCAGGAACTTCGACCTCAACCCGCCGCTGAAGTGGAAGGTCTACGGCGACAGCTACAGCATCAACAGCTGACCCGGAGCCCGAAGGGGCCCGGGGGCGGTCGTCCGCCCCCGGGCCCCTCCGCGTGCGGGGCGCCCGTGCTCAGGCGCTCGCGGTGTAGTCGTAGAAGCCGCGGCCCGACTTGCGGCCCAGCAGGCCCGCGTCGACCATCCGGGACAGCAGCGGGGGAGCGGCGTACAGCGGCTCCTTGTACTCGTCGTACATCGACTCGGCGATCGACACGATGGTGTCCAGGCCGATCAGGTCGCACAGCCGAAGCGGGCCCATCGGGTGGGCGCAGCCGGCCTCCATGCCCTTGTCGATGTCCGAGGCGGTGGCCACGCCCGACTCGAACATCCGCACCGCGGACAGCAGGTAGGGCACCAGCAGCGCGTTGACCACGAAGCCGGCCCGGTCGCGGGCGCGGATCGGGTCCTTGCCGAGCACCTGGGAGGCGAAGGCCTCGACCCGCTCGGTGGTGGCCGCCGAGGTGGTGAGCGTCGGGATGACCTCGACCAGCTTCTGCACCGGCGCCGGGTTGAAGAAGTGCAGGCCGATGACCTGCTCCGGGCGGGAGGTGGCGGCGGCCAGCTTCACGATCGGGATCGAGGAGGTGTTGGAGGCGAGGATCGCGTCGCGGCGCTCCACCACCTGGTCCAGGGTCTGGAAGATCTTGACCTTGACGTCCTCGCGCTCGGCGACCGCCTCGACCACCAGGTCGCGGTCGGCGAAGTCGGCCAGGTCGACGGTGAAGCCCAGCCGGGAGAGCGCCTCGTCCCGCTGCTCGGGGGTCAGCTTGCCCCGCTTGACCGCCGTCTCCAGGGAGTTGGTCAGCCGGGTGCGGCCGAACTCCAGTGCCTCGCCGCTGGCCTCCGCCACCAGGACGTCCAGCCCGGCCCGGGCGAACACCTCGGCGATGCCCGACCCCATCAGACCGCAGCCGATCACTCCGACGCGCGCGATGTCACTCACTCAGTTGCCCTTCGGTGCTGCTGGGGGTCGCCCAGCGTCTGGTCGCCCAGCGAGGTGCTGGGTAGCGGGCCGGGGAACCGGAATGGGTGCACCGGTCACCGCCCCGACGACGTTACTACTCCGTACCGGCCAGTAGGTCACCCCCTCCCCGGGCGGGTGCCACCGGTGAGCGGTCCCCCGGGGGCCCTCCGGGACCTCGTCGGGGGTCCTCCGAACGGGTGAGGCCACGCCCGTCGCCCGTGCGCCCGGGGCCCCGTCCGCCGAACGGCCGACAGAATGCCGCAGACGGGGGCCGGGGACGGGAAGGGAGCACGCGGTGCCGACGGGATCGCTCACAGGACAGGTCGCCCTGGTCACCGGCGCCGGCCGGGGCATCGGCCGCGAGATCGCCATCGGCCTGGCCGCCGAGGGCATGGCCGTCGGACTGGTCGGCCGCACCCACGGGACGCTGACCGACACCCTCAAGGAGTGCGTCCAGCACGGCTCCCGGGGCGTCGCCGTCAGCGCCGACGTCACCCGCCCCGGCTCCGTCCGCGAGGCCGTCCGGATCGTCGAGCGCGACCTCGGCCCGGTCGACCTGCTGGTCAACAACGCCGGCCTGGTCGACCGCGCCGAGGTGCCGCTCTGGGAGACCGACGCCAACCAGTGGTGGCAGGTGGTCGAGACCAACCTGCGCGGCCCCTACAACCTGCTGCGCTGCGTCCTGCCCGGCATGGTGTCCCGCGGCGCCGGCCGGGTCGTCAACCTCAACTCGGGCTTCGCGCTGCGCCCGGACGGCCACTACACCGCCTACGCCACCTCCAAGGGCGCGCTGCTGCAGCTCTCCGACAACATGGCGGACTCGCTCGCCCGGCACGGCGTGGTCGTCCTCGACATCAGCCCGGGCGCGGTCGCCACCGACATGACCGCCGCGATGCCGATGTTCCGGGACATGAAGGCCTGGGGCTCCATCCCGTACGTCGTCGCCGTCACCGTGGACGCCGCCCGCGGCCGCTTCGACGCCCTGCACGGCCGGTTCGTCCACGCCGGACGGGACGACCTGGAGGAGCTGGTCGCCCGGGCCGAGGAGATCCGGGCGGCGGACGCCCGGACCCTGCGGCTGCGGCCCTACAAGGACGACGACCCGATGGGCTGAGCCGGTCCCGGTCCCGGCCCCGGGCCGCTACGCGCAGAGCTGACTGGCGGTCACCGGCTTCAGGCCCGCCTTGGCCAGGCCGTCCAGGATGCCCGGCAGCGCGTCCACCGTGCACTGGTGGCCCATGTGCAGGGCCACCACCGAGCCGCCGCGCACCGAGGCCAGCACCCGGCGCTGCAGCTCGGCGGCGGTCGGGTCGTTGTAGTCGCGCGGGTCGACGTCGAACGAGAGCACGTGCTCGTAGCCGACCGCCCTGGCCTGGTCCCGCACCATCTGGGTGGCGTACTGCGCGGCGGACGGCCGGAACCAGCGGCCGATAGAGCCGGTGAGCCGCTGCAGCCGGTCCGCGCACTGGGCGATCTCGGCGCGGGCCTGGTCCGGGTTCATCGCCGAGATGTTCAGGTGGTTCTGGGTGTGGTTGCCGAGCTCGTGGCCGCCGTCCAGGATCCGCCGGGCCATCTGCGGCTGCTGGTCGAGCCAGCTGCCGACCACCATCACGGTCACCTTGGCGCCGCGCTGCTCGGCGGCCTCCAGCAGGGCGGTGGCGAGCTTCGGATCACCGGCGCCGTGGAAGGTGAGCGCCACGTTCTTGCCGGTGCGCGGGCCGTTCACCACCTCGACCGGGGTGCCGGCCGCGAGCGGCGGCAGCACCGGCGGGGCGGGCGGCTGGGTCGTGGCCGCGGCGGCCGCGGTGGGCTGCGGCTCCGCCGGGGCGGTCGGCTCGGCGGAGGCCGGGCCCTCGCCGCCGTTCCAGGCCGGATCGGTGGTGTGCTGCGGGTCGACGGTGCCCGGGTGGACGGCGAGCGTCCCGGGGTCGGCCCGGCGCGGGGAGCCGCTGCCGCACGCGGTGAGGAGACCGCCGGCGGCGGTCAGGGCGGCCAGGCGGGCGGCGGTGCGCAGTACGGTGCGGCGGTCGGCAGTCATCGGCAGCCAGCATAGAGAGGGCGGCGAGCTGGAGCGATCCGGGGCGGGCGTCCGGAACACCCTGCTTGACGTGCACACACACCGTGCCCCGGGTGGTGCGTAAACCTGAACTCCCGCTGTTTCCACGGCGTGTCGTCGGATACGATCACGGCGCACCGCGGGTTACGGGACGGTAGCCGGGCCGGGAGCGGGAACACCCGTCGCACCGGAAGGACCGCCGGCCGCCGCCGCGGTGCCGGTGCCCGGCAGCGGGCGCCGCATCAGTGGCACGCATTGGGGGGCGGAACAGCATGTACGAGGAGACCGCGGCCGTCGACGGCACCACCGGCACCGACTGGCACTGGGCCAGGGCGGACGACTGGCAGCCGCCGAGCGAGCTCGACACCGGCATCCCGCACACCGCCCGGATGTACGACTACTACCTCGGCGGCAAGGACAACTTCGAGGCCGACCGCAAGGCCGCCCAGGCCGCGATAGCCGCCTACCCGGCACTGCCGCTGCTGGCCCGCACCAACCGGCAGTTCCTCGGCCGCGCGGTCGAGTTCGCCGCCGGCCGGGGCATCCGCCAGTTCCTCGACATCGGCACCGGCATCCCGGCCGTCGGCTCCACCAGCGAGGCCGCCCGCAGGGTCGCCCCGGACGCCCGGGTGGTGTACGTCGACAACGACCCGATCGTCGCCACCCACGCCCGCGCCCTGCTGGCCGGCCACCCCACCGGGCACACCTCCGTGATCGAGGCCGACCTGCGCGACCCGGCCGCCATCCTGGACCACCCCGGCCTGCGCGGCGCCGTCGACCTGGACCAGCCGGTGGCGCTGATGCTGGTCGCCGTCCTGCACTTCATCCGCGACGAGGAGGGCGCGCAGCAGATCGTGCGCACCCTGCGTGACGCGCTCGCGCCCGGCAGCGCGCTGATCCTCTCCCACGGCAGCCCCGACTTCGCCTCCCGGGAGAGCGCCGCCGAGGGGGCCCGGATATACAAGAGCGCCAGTGCGCCGCTCGTCCTGCGCCCCCGCGCCGGCGTCGAACCCTTCTTCGGCGACTTCGAGTTCGTCGGCCCCGGCCTCGTCCAGCTGCCGCTCTGGCGCCCCACCGCCGGACACGTCCCCACCACCGACCTCCCCGAGGGCTGGCAGGACGTCTCCGCCTACGCGGGCGTCGCCCTCAAGCCCTGACCGCGGCGGACCGGCCCCGGCGCCTCCCTCCTACGCCGGGACCGGCCCTCCACACCCCGAAGGCTAGGCGCAGCCACTGACAACCCCTCAAGGCTCCCGTGCGGGCCGGGGGAAAACGGCGCGACGGCGGAGGCGGGGCGGTGCTAGCTTCCGCGGCATGGAACCGCTGAGCGAGAACGAGATCCGCGCGTCCTTCGTCAACTGCTCCAAGGGCGAGGCGAGTCGGCTCAGCCTCCCCCGGGGTCTGGCGGAACTGCCCTGGGAGGACCTGAACTTCCTCGGCTGGCGGGACCAGGGCGCCCCCGACCGGGCGTACCTGGTGGCGCCGTACCGGGGCGAGCGGGTGGGTGTGACGCTCCGCGTGCCGACCGTTCGCCGCAGCCTGACCAGGAGCAACGTCTGCTCGTTGTGCATCACCGCGCACGCCGGCTCCGGCGTCGCCCTGCTGGCCGCCCGGCGGGCCGGGGCCTCCGGACGGGAGGGCAACACCGTCGGCACCTACGTCTGCGGCGACCTCGCCTGCTCGCTGTACGTGCGCGGGCTCAGGAGGTCGACGCTGGTGACCAGGCCCGACGAGTCGCTGCCGCTGGAGCGGCAGATCGCCCGGACGGTCACCAACCTGGAGGCCTTCCTCGCCAAGGTGCTCACCGGCACCGCGGGGTAGGGCGGCCTCAGCGCCGGCGCAGCTGGTCGAGGTCGCGCCGCTCGCGCTTGGTGGGCCGCCCGGCGCCGCGGTCGCGCTCGCCGGTCGACGCGAGGAGCTCGCGGGGCGGGCGCGGCGGGCTGTTGTCGACCAGGCACTCCGCCGCCACCGGGGCCCCGACCCGCTTGCGGATCAGTTTGCGGACCACGACGACCCGCTCGTAGCCCTCCTCGCGGACCCGCACCTCGTCGCCGGGGCGCAGGGCCTGCGCGGGCTTGGCCCGCTCGCCGTTGACCCGCACGTGCCCGGCCCGGCAGGCGGCGGCGGCCAGCGCGCGGGTCTTCGCGAGCCGGACCGACCAGATCCAGCTGTCCACCCGCACGCTTCCTTCGGGTCCCTCGTGTTCAGCCATCCCCGGAGCCTACCGAAGCGGCCGGGGGCGACTCCTGGACCGCCCAGCCGTTGCCGTCCGGATCGTTGAAGAACACGAACGAGTTCCACGCCTCGCCGTGCCCGTCGACCCGGGCGCCCGCCTCGAAGTGCTGGACGGGGCTGACCTCGACGCCCCGGGCGGCCAGCTCGGCGTGCGCCTTCTCGATGTCCCGCACCACCAGCTGGAGCCCCTTGACGGAGCCCGGCGGTGCCTCGATGATCCCGCTGCCCACGACGATCGAGCACGCGGAACCCGGGGGAGTCAGCTGCACCACCCGGACCCCGTCGCGCAGCCGGGTGTCGTGGTCGACCGTGAAGCCGGCCTGCTCCTCGTAGAACAGCTTCGCGCGGTCCACGTCCGACACGGGGACCACCACGACTTCGAGCTTCCAGTCCATCGCCCTCACCCCTCTCGGTCGGGCCCTTCCAGTATCGGCCGCCGGGCGGGCCCGCGCCGCCGGGTCGGCTAGCCTGAGGGCACGATGAACCGCCTCAGCACGCCCGCCCCCGCGCCCCTGTTCACCACTCCCTGGGGGGCCCTCGCGCTCACCCGCTTCCCCGAGGACCCGCGCGAGACGCTGCGGGCCTGGGACGCCGCCGACGAGTACCTGCTGCGCCACCTCTCCGGCGAGGCGGACAGCGCCCGCGGCGCGGCCACGGAACTGGCCGGGCGCCGCGTGGTGGTGCTGGGCGACCGCTGGGGCGCGCTGACCACCGCGCTGACCGCCGGGCCGGCCGCCACGCTCACCGCCGGGCCGGACGGCGCGCCGGCCGCCCACGCCCCGGTCCAGATCGTCGACTCCTACCTGGGCCGGCAGGCCACCCTGGCCAACCTGGCCCGGGCCGGCGCCCCGGTGGACCCCGCCCGGCTGCTCACCACCCGGGACGCCCCGCCGGAGCGGATCGACGTCCTGCTGGTGCGGGTGCCGAAGAGCCTGGCGCTGCTGGAGGACCAGCTGCGCCGGCTCGCCCCGGCCGTCCACCCGGGCACGGTGGTGGTGGGCGCCGGCATGGTCACCGAGATCCACACCTCGACCCTGCAGCTCTTCGAACGGATCCTCGGCCCGACCCGCACCTCGCTGGCGGTCCGCAAGGCCCGGCTGATCTTCTGCACCCCGGGTCCGGTGCCCGACCCGGGGCCCAATCCGTGGCCGCACCGCTACGCGCTGCCCGCGGACGTCGGCCCGGTCTCGGGGCGCACGGTGGTCAACCACGCGGGGACGTTCTGCGCCGAGCGCCTGGACATCGGGACGCGCTTCCTCCTCGCCCACCTGCCGACCCCGGCGCCCGGTGCCCGGGTGGTCGACCTGGGCTGCGGCAACGGCGTCGTGGGGACGGCGGCGGCGCTGGCCGGGCCGGGCGCGGAGCTGCTGTTCGTCGACGAGTCGTACCAGGCGGTGGCCTCGGCGGAGGAGACCTTCCGCGCCAACCTGGGCCCGGACGCCCCGGCCGAGTTCGTCACCGCCGACGCGCTGGCGGCGGACGTGGTCGCCCCGGGTTCGGTGGACCTGGTGCTGAACAACCCGCCGTTCCACTCCCACCAGGCCACCACGGACGCGACCGCGTGGCGGATGTTCACCGGTGCCCGGCGGGCGCTGCGCCCGGGCGGCGAGCTGTGGGTGGTGGGCAACCGGCACCTCGGGTACCACGTCAAGCTGCGCCGGCTCTTCGGCAACTGCCGGGTGGTGGCCGGAAATCCCAAGTTCGTGGTGCTGCGCGCCGTCAAGCGGTAGCCCGCACACTGGCCGGTTCGGCACCTACCAATCGGGGTTCCCGCACATACTCCTTGCATGGATGTTCCGTGCTGCGTATATTCATGCCACGACCAAGGAGGAACGCCATGGCATTGCGAGTCGCCGTCGCCGGCGCGAGCGGGTACGCGGGCGGTGAGGTGCTGCGTCTGCTGCTCGGCCACCCGGAAGTGGAGATCGGGGCGCTGACCGGCGGCTCGAACGCGGGCACCCGGCTCGGCGCGCTGCAGCCGCACCTGATCCCGCTCGCCGACCGCGTCCTCGAGCCGACCACCCCCGAGGTGCTGGCCGACCACGACGTGGTGTTCCTGGCGCTGCCGCACGGCCAGTCCGCGGTCGTCGCCGAGGCGCTCGGCGGCAACGTGCTGGTGGTCGACTGCGGCGCCGACTTCCGCCTCCGGGCCGCCGCCGACTGGGAGCAGTTCTACGGCTCCGCGCACGCCGGCACCTGGCCCTACGGTCTCCCCGAACTCCCCGGCCACCGGGCCGCGTTGAAGGGCAGCAACCGGATCGCCGTGCCCGGCTGCTACCCGACGGCCGTCTCCCTGGCGCTGTTCCCGGCGTATGCGGCCGGCCTGGCCGAACCGGAGGCCGTCGTGGTCGCCGCCTCGGGCACCTCCGGCGCCGGCAAGGCCGCCAAGACCCACCTGCTGGGCAGCGAGGTGATGGGCAGCGTCAGCCCGTACGGGGTCGGCGGCGTGCACCGGCACACCCCGGAGATGGCGCAGAACCTGACCCCGCTCGCGGGCGAGCCGGTCACCGTCTCGTTCACGCCGACGCTCGTCCCGATGCCGCGCGGCATCCTCGCCACCTGCTCCGCCAAGGCGAAGCCCGGCGTGACGGCGGAGGGGCTGCGCGCCGCCTACGCCGAGGCGTTCGCCGCCGAGCCGTTCGTCCACCTGCTGCCCGAGGGGCAGTGGCCGCAGACCAGCAGCGTCTACGGCGCCAACACCGCCCTGGTCCAGGTCGCCCTGGACGCCACCGCCGGGCGGATCATCGCGATCAGCGCGATCGACAACCTCGTCAAGGGCACCGCGGGCGGCGCGGTGCAGAGCATGAACATCGCCCTCGGCCTGCCCGAGGAGCTGGGCCTTCCCCTGAACGGAGTCGCACCGTGAGCAAGAGCACCGACGTGGGCGTGACGGCGGCCAAGGGCTTCCGCGCCGCCGGGGTGACCGCCGGCCTCAAGGCCTCGGGCGCTCCCGACCTCGCCCTGGTGGTCAACGACGGCCCCGCGCTCGCCGCCGCCGGCGTCTTCACCGGCAACCGGGTCAAGGCCGCTCCGGTGCTCTGGTCCGAGCAGGTGCTCAAGGGCGGCCAGGTGTCCGCGGTGGTCCTCAACTCCGGTGGCGCCAACGCCTGCACCGGTCCGCTGGGCTTCCAGGACACCCACGCCACGGCGGAGAAGGTCGCCGAGGAGCTGGGCCTGAACGCCGGCGAGGTGGCCGTGGCCTCCACCGGCCTGATCGGTGTGCGGCTGCCGATGGACGTCCTGCTGCCCGGCGTCGCCTTGGCCGCCCGGGAGCTCGGTGCGGACGGCGGCGAGGCCGCGGCGATCGCCATCAAGACCACCGACACCGTGCACAAGACCGCCCAGGTGACCAGCCCGGCCGGCTGGACGGTCGGTGGCATGGCCAAGGGCGCCGGGATGCTGGCCCCCGGCCTGGCCACCATGCTGGTCGTCCTCACCACCGACGCCGACCTGGACGCCCCGGCCCTGGACGCCGCCCTGCGCGACGCCACCCGCACCACCTTCGACCGGATCGACTCCGACGGCTGCATGTCCACCAACGACACCGTGCTGCTGCTCGCCTCGGCCGCCTCCGGCGTCGTCCCGGACGGGGCCGAGTTCGCCGAGGCCGTCCGCACCGTCAGCGCCGACCTGGCCCGCCAGCTGATCGGCGACGCCGAGGGCGCCGGAAAGGACATCCGGATCGACGTCACCGGCGCCGCGAGCGAGCAGGAGGCCGTCGACGTCGCCCGGACGATCGGCCGCAACAACCTGCTCAAGTGCGCCATCCACGGCGAGGACCCGAACTGGGGCCGGGTGCTGGCCGCGATCGGCACCACCGCCGCCGCCTTCGACCCCGACCGGCTGGACGTGGCCATCAACGGCGTCTGGGTCTGCCGGAACGGCAGCGTGGGCGAGGACCGCGACCTGGTGGACATGTCCGGGCGCGAGGTCGTCATCACCGCGGACCTGAACGCCGGCACGGCGAGCGCCACGCTGTGGACCAACGACCTGACCGCCGACTACGTCCACGAGAACAGCGCCTACTCCACCTGATCCGCGGCGGGCCCGGGCCGACCGGCCACCCGACCCGCCGCGCGACATCCGCCTCGGACGAGGGACATCCGTGAAGATCGCACCCAAGGGCGAACAGGCCCGCAACAACACCGCGTTGCCCAAGGCGATGACGCTCATCGAGGCGCTGCCGTGGCTGGAGCGCTTCCACGGCAAGACCGTCGTGATCAAGTTCGGCGGCAACGCCATGGTGGACGACGACCTCAAGGCGGCCTTCGCCCAGGACGTCGTCTTCCTCCGCTACGCCGGCCTGCACCCCGTCGTGGTGCACGGCGGCGGCCCGCAGATCAGCGCCCAGCTGGACCGGCTCGGCCTGGAGTCCAGCTTCACCAACGGCCTGCGGGTCACCACCCCCGAGACCATGGACGTGGTCCGGATGGTGCTCTCCGGCCAGGTGCAGCGCGAGCTGGTCGGCCTGCTCAACGAGCACGGCCCGTTCGCGGTCGGCATGACGGGCGAGGACGCCCACACCATGACGGCGGTCAAGCGCTACGCGGTGGTGGACGGCGAGCAGGTCGACATCGGCCTGGTCGGCGACATCGTGAACATCGAGGCGGGCGCGGTCAAGGCGCTGATCGCCGACGGCCGGATCCCGGTCATCTCCTCGATCGCGCGCGGCGCCGACGGCCACGTCTACAACATCAACGCCGACACCGCGGCCGCCGCCCTGGCGGTCGCGCTCGGGGCCGAGATGCTGGTCGTGCTGACCGACGTCGAGGGCCTCTACAAGGACTGGCCGAACTCCGACGACGTGATCAGCCAGCTCGGCGCGAGCGAGCTGGAGGAGCTGCTGCCCGGCCTGGCCAGCGGCATGGTGCCCAAGATGGAGGGCTGCCTGCGCGCCGTCCGCTCCGGGGTCGGCACCGCCCGCGTCCTGGACGGCCGGGTGCAGCACAGCCTGCTGCTGGAGATCTTCACCGACGAGGGAGTCGGCACGATGGTCGTGCCGGACGACGAACCGACCGTGACCGGGGGACTGGCATGACCGCGAACGAGCAACTGACCAGCCGGTGGCAGCACGCCTTCACCGACAACTACGGCACCCCGCGGATCCCGCTGGTGCGCGGCGAGGGCGCCAAGCTCTGGGACGCCGACGGCAAGGAGTACACCGACCTGCTCGGCGGCATCGCGGTCAACGCGCTCGGCACCGCCCACCCGGCGGTCGTCGAGGCGGTCAGCCGGCAGATCGCCACCCTCGGCCACGTCTCCAACCTCTTCATGGCCGAGCCGACCGTCGCCCTGGCCGAGCGACTGCTGGCGCTGGACGGCCGGGAGGGCGGCCGGGTGTTCTTCTGCAACTCCGGCGCCGAGGCCAACGAGGCCGCGTTCAAGATCAGCCGCCGGACCGGCCGCACCCGTCTGGTCGCCCTCCAGGGTGCCTTCCACGGCCGCACGATGGGCGCCCTGGCGCTCACCGGCCAGCCCGCCAAGCAGGACCCGTTCCGCCCGCTGCCCGGCGACGTCACGCACGTCCCGTTCGGCGACGTCGAGGCGCTGCGCGCGGCCGTGACCACGGAGACGGCGGCCGTCTTCCTGGAGCCGATCCAGGGCGAGAACGGCGCCGTCCCGCTGCCCGAGGGCTACCTGCGGGCGGCCCGCGAGATCACCCGGGCCACCGGCACCCTGCTGGTCCTGGACGAGATCCAGACCGGCGTCGGCCGCACCGGCCACTGGTACGCCCACCAGGCCGTCGAGGGCGTGGAACCGGACGTCGTCACCCTCGCGAAGGCGCTCGGCGGGGGACTGCCGATGGGCGCGGTGCTGGCCTTCGGCGAGGCCGCCGAGCTGCTCACCCCCGGCCAGCACGGCACCACCTTCGGCGGGAACCCGGTGGCCGCGGCGGCCGGCCTCGCGGTGCTGGACACCATCGAGTCCGAGGGCCTGCTGGAGCACGTCCGCAAGCTGGGCGAGCGGCTGCGGCACGGCGTCGAGGCGATCGACGACCCGTTGGTCTCGCACGTGCGCGGGGCCGGGCTGCTGCTCGGGATCGTGCTGACCGAGCCGGTCTCGGCGAGGGTGCAGGCCGTCGCGCAGGAGGAGGGTTTCCTGGTCAACGCGGCCGTCCCGGACGCGGTGCGGCTGGCCCCGCCGCTGGTGCTGACCGAGCAGGAGGCGGACGCCTTCCTGGCCGCGCTGCCGGGCATCCTCCGGACGGTGCGCGAGAGCGCCCCGGCCGATGCGAGCTGACCGCCGTCCGGGAGAATAGTCACATGACCGTTTCCCCCTTCGGCCAGTCCGCCGCCGGCCCGTCGCCGCAGGTGCCGCAGACCCGCACCGCGCGCCACCGGCGGATCGTGGACCTGCTCACCCGCCAGCCCGTGCGCTCGCAGAGCCAGCTCGCCAAGCTGCTCGCCGACGACGGACTCGTGGTCACCCAGGCCACCCTCTCCCGGGACCTGGACGAGCTGGGCGCGGTCAAGATCCGCAACCGGGACGGCGCGCTGATCTACGCCGTCCCGGCCGAGGGCGGCGACCGCACGCCGCGCGCGCCGATGGGGGAGTCGGCCAGCGAGGGCCGGATGGCCCGGCTGGCCGGCGAGCTCATGGTCTCGGCGACGGCCTCCGGCAACCTGGTGGTGCTGCGCACCCCGCCGGGCGCCGCGCAGTTCCTCGCCTCGGCGATCGACCAGGCCGAGGTGTTCGAGATCATCGGCACCATCGCCGGTGACGACACCGTCCTGCTGATCAGCCGCGATCCGGCCGGCGGCCAGGCGCTCGCCGACCACCTCATGCAACTCGCCCAGGCCAAGGCGCAGTAGCGTCCGCACGCCACGGGACCCCGGCCGGTGATCCACCGGCCAGGGTTTGTGTTTCATACGGCATCGTGCATACTTATGCCCATCGCCGTAAACCTGTACGACCTCGCCTGATCCGCCCCTACCCGACCGACCCCTCTCCCCGTGCAAGGAGCCCACGCGATGACCGCCGATCAGAACGCCGACGTCCGCCTCTGGGGTGCGCGCTTCGCCGACGGCCCCTCCGAGGCGCTGGCCAGGCTCTCCGCCTCCGTCCACTTCGACTGGCGCCTCGCGCCCTACGACATCGCCGGCTCCAAGGCCCACGCCCGGGTCCTGCACAAGGCCGGCCTGCTGTCCGACGACGAGCTCGCCGCGATGCTGGACGGCCTCGACCGGCTGCTCGCCGACGTCGGCGCCGGCACCTTCACCGGCACGGTCGCCGACGAGGACGTGCACACCGCCCTGGAGCGCGGCCTGCTCGAGCGCCTCGGCGCCGACCTGGGCGGCAAGTTGCGGGCCGGCCGCTCGCGCAACGACCAGATCGCCACCCTGTTCCGGATGTACCTGCGGGACCACGCGAAGACCATCGGCGGTCTGGTGCTCGACCTCCAGCACGCCCTGGTCGGCCTGGCCGAGGCCCACCCGGACACCGCGATGCCGGGCCGCACCCACCTCCAGCACGCCCAGCCCGTGCTCTTCGCCCACCACGTCCTCGCGCACGTGCAGGCCCTCGGCCGGGACGCCGAGCGGCTGCGCCAGTGGGACGCCCGCACGGCCGTCTCGCCGTACGGCTCCGGGGCGCTGGCCGGCTCCTCGCTCGGCCTCGACCCGCAGGCCGTCGCCGCCGACCTCGGCTTCGAGGGCGGCTCGGTCGGCAACTCCATCGACGGCACGGCCTCGCGCGACTTCGTCGCCGAGTTCGCGTTCGTGACCGCGATGATCGGCGTCAACCTCTCCCGGATCGCGGAGGAGGTGATCATCTGGAACACCAAGGAGTTCGGCTTCATCACGCTGCACGACGCCTTCTCCACCGGCTCCTCGATCATGCCGCAGAAGAAGAACCCGGACATCGCCGAGCTCGCCCGGGGCAAGTCCGGCCGGCTGATCGGCAACCTGACGGGCCTGCTGGCGACCCTCAAGGCGCTGCCGCTCGCCTACAACCGGGACCTCCAGGAGGACAAGGAGCCGGTCTTCGACTCCTGCGACACGCTGGAGGTGCTGCTGCCCGCGTTCACCGGGATGATGGCCACCCTCACCGTGCACCGGGAGCGGCTGGAGGAGCTCGCCCCGGCCGGCTTCTCGCTGGCCACCGACATCGCCGAGTGGCTGGTCAAGCAGGGCGTGCCGTTCCGGGTCGCGCACGAGGTGGCCGGCGCCTGCGTCAAGGTCTGCGAGGCCGAGGGCATCGAGCTGTCCGACCTGACGGACGAGCAGTTCGCCGCGATCTCACCGCACCTGACGCCCGAGGTCCGTTCGGTGCTCAGCGTGCACGGGGCCATCGCCGCCCGCAACGGGCGCGGCGGGACGGCTCCGTCGGCCGTCGCGGTCCAGCTCGCCGAGGTGAAGGCGGACCTGGCGCGGCAGCAGGAGTGGGTCCGGGGCTGACCACCGGTCAGCGGACGAGGGGCGCGGCGGTCCGACCGGCGCGCCCCTCCGCCGTCCGCGCCTCCGGCCGGGCGTAACCGGCCCCGCCCCGGCCCGTCATGCACGGTGTGTGCACCCCCCTTCCGCCCGTCCCCTCCGCCGAGGACGTGTACCTCGCCGAGTACCGCCGCCGGGTCGTCCGCGAGACCGTGGCCGGCCTGCCGGGGCGCTGCCCCCAGCTGGTCGCGGCCCTCGCGGAGGACCCGCCGCCCACCTACCGGGAGCTCGCCGAGCGCCTCGCCATGCCGCGCGGCTCGATCGGCCCGACCCGCTCCCGCTGCCTCGCCTGCCTGCGCGTCCTCCTGCACGCCGAGCGCTACCCGTGAACCGCGGCGGGGGCGGCACGCCGGGCGTGGAGTCCCCGGCCGGCTCCGGCCGCCCCGTCCGCGCCGCCGGGCCGTTCGACCTCCGGAGCCCGTCCGCGCCGACGGCCCGGTCGGCCGGGTGACGCTCCTCACGCTCGGTGCCGCGGAGGTTGAGCGCAGCTGACACGCGGGTAGAGCGCTGGCGAACGTAGCTCTTGACGGTGCCGCGATCACTCGGATACTGAGCGTGAGCGCGTCGCCGTCGACCCGGGCCACTTCCGGGCCGCGCGGCTGGTACGTTCGTGCGCCACCCCCGGTCAGGGCAGATCCCCGGCCGGGACACCTCCGGCAGGGCATCCGGTGCGACACCCTCACGTTTGCGCGCCGGGCACGACGATGGGGAGGCCCCAGCACATGGGCATGAGCGTGATCATCTCGGCGGCGGACGCCGCGGACGCGGAACAGATCCTCAAGCTCCAGTACCTCGGCTACCAGCCCGAGGCGGAGCTGTACGGCGACTGGGCGATCGAGCCGCTGACGCAGAGCCTGGAGAGCCTGCGCGCCGAACTGTCCGAGCAGTGCGTCCTGGTGGCCCGCCTCGGCGGCGAGGTGGTCGGTACGGTCCGCGGCCACGTGGACGCCGAGGGCGTCGGCCGGATAGGGCGACTGGTGGTCCACCCGAGGATGCAGCGGCACGGCCTGGGCGGCCGGCTGCTGGACGCGCTGGAGCGCCGCCTCGCCGAGGACGGCCGCCCGCTGACCTCCTACCGCCTGTTCACCGGCCACCGCAGCCTCGGCAACCTGCGCCTCTACGCGCGGCTGGGCTACCGGCAGGCCGCGGTCGAGGCGGTCAGCGACCGGCTCAGCCTGGTGCACCTGGAGAAGCCCGCGTTGCCGCCGCTCGCCGCGACCGCCTGAGCCTCCCGCTCGCCCGACCTCCTCGGCGCCGCCATCATCCGGACACCCCGGAGGCGGCGCCGAGTCGCATATATGCAGGTCACAGGGTTGTGTGTCCGCATTGCGGACAGCGCATCCGAATAATTGGGCTCACCTCGGCCGGTCTGATTTACTGGCTCACATGACTGCGACGACGAAATGGACCCCCACCGGCACCCTGCCGGCAGGTGAGCGTGCCATGTGCCGTCGAATGTGTCACTGCTGAGGGCCACCGCCCCCGGCACCCCTCCCGGGTGTCCCACCTCGCGCCCCGAAGCGAGACCCGGCGCCGCTCCCGTCCGTGCGAGCGCGCCCAGCCTGCCGCACCCCTCCCTCCCGCCTGCCCGTCCACGGGCGGGTGGTCGTCCACGACGACTCCGCCCGGATGACTCGTAAGGGCCACGCCGTCGCGCGGCCCGGCCGTCCAGCGGCCACGATCAAGGGGTGGCAGGTCCGGATCCCCCTGGCGAAGCGCCGTAGAAGCCGCCGACCGCAACCCGGTCGGGCGGTCGACGCCGCCGCCCGCCCCCGACCCACGGAAGCAGCTGTGATCACCACCACGGACCTCACGAAGGTCTACCAGTCCCGAGGCCGCGAGGTGACCGCCCTCGCCGGCGTCGACCTGCACGTCCGCCCGGGCGAGGTCTACGGAGTCGTCGGCACCAGCGGCGCCGGCAAGTCCACCCTCATCCGCTGCGTGAACATGCTGGAGCGCCCGTCCTCCGGCACCGTCACCGTGGACGGCGTGGAGCTGACCGCCCTGCCCGGCGGCGAGAACCGGGCCGGGAAGGAGCTGCGCGAGGCGCGGCGCCGGATCGGCATGGTCTTCCAGCACTTCAACCTGCTCTCCTCGCGGACCGTCCAGCAGAACGTCGAGCTCCCGCTGGAGATCATCGGCCTGGACCGCACCCAGCGCCGCCGCAGGGCCTCCGAGCTGCTCGACCTGGTGGGCCTCGGCGACAAGTCCGGCAGCTACCCCAACCAGCTCTCCGGCGGCCAGAAGCAGCGCGTCGGCATCGCCCGCGCCCTGGCCGGCGACCCCAAGGTGCTGCTCTCCGACGAGGCCACCTCGGCGCTCGACCCCGAGACCACCCGCTCGATCCTCAAGCTGCTGCGCGACCTCAACCAGCAGCTCGGCCTCACCGTCCTGCTGATCACCCACGAGATGGACGTCATCAAGTCCGTCTGCGACTCCGCCGCCCTGATGCGCGGCGGCCGGGTCGTCGAGTCCGGCGAGCTGACCGACCTGCTCGCCAAGCCCGGCTCCGAGCTGGCCCGCGAGCTGTTCCCGCTCAGCGAGTTCGGCACCGGCCACGCGGGCTCCACCGTGCTGGAGATCACCTTCCAGGGCGACACCTCGGCCCAGCCGTTCGTCTCCCAGCTGGCCCGCACCTACCAGATCGACATCAACATCCTCGGCGCCGCCGTCGAGACCATCGCCGGCCGGATGGTCGGCCGGATGCGGGTCGAACTGTCCGGCGGCCACCAGGACAACGTGGTGCCGATCGGCTACCTGCGCGAGCAGGGCCTGCAGGTGGACGTACTCGGCGCGGTGGACGGAGCGGTGGCATGACCTGGGACCAGATGTGGGCCCTGATGGGTCCGGCCACGCGCGAGACCTTCCAGATGGTCGGCGTCTCCACGTTCTTCACCGTGCTGCTCGGCCTGCCGCTGGGCGTCCTCCTGGTGCTCACCGACAAGGGCGGCCTGCTGGCCAACCGCTTCGTCAACAAGTCCATCGGCTTCGTGGTGAACCTGGCCCGCTCGGTGCCGTTCATCATCCTGATGATCGCGCTGATCTCCTTCACCCGCTGGCTGGTCGGCACCTCCATCGGCTGGCAGGCGGCCACCGTGCCGCTCACCATCGGCGCCATCCCGTTCTTCGCCCGCCTGGTGGAGACCTCGATCCGCGAGGTCGACGGCGGCCTGGTCGAGGCGGTCCAGTCGATGGGCGGCAGCAGCTGGACGATCGTCCGCAAGACGCTGCTCCCCGAGGCGCTGCCCGGCGTGGTGGCCTCGGTGACCACCACGGTCATCACCCTGATCAGCTACTCCGCGATGGCCGGCACCGTCGGCGGCGGCGGCCTCGGCACCCTCGCCGTCAACTACGGCTACCAGCGCTTCGAGACGGCCTTCATGTGGGTCATCGTGGCCGAGCTGGTGATCATCGTCACCGCCGTCCAGCTGATCGGCGACTTCGCCGTCCGCCGGCTCGCCCACCGCGGCCGCGACGGCGGGCGGACCAGGCTGCTCGGCCGCACCCGGACGACCCCCGACGAGGACCTCGTCGCCTCCTAGGCGGCCCCGCCCCCGGCCCCGTCGCCCCCAAGACCTCCCTCGTCCGATCTCCGGACGCGGCTCCCCGCATCACGCAGAAAGGCACTTTTCGTGCGCAACGTCCTGAAGTCCACCAGCATCCTCGCCACCGCCGGCCTCGCCCTCTCGCTGGCCGCCTGCGGCAGCTCCGGGTCCTCCTCGGACCCGAACGCGCCGCTGAAGGTCGTCGCCAGCCCCACCCCGCACGGGCAGATCCTCAAGTACGTCAAGGACAACCTCGCGGACAAGGCCGGGCTCAAGCTCGACATCAAGGAGGTCACCGACTACGTGACCCCCAACACGGCGGTGCAGGACGGTTCGTCCGACGCCAACTACTTCCAGCACGTCCCGTACCTGGAGGACTTCAACAAGAAGCACGGCACCGACATCGTCTCCGTCGAGCCGGTGCACCTGGAGCCGCTGGGCCTCTACTCCAAGAAGGTCAAGGCGATCGCCGACCTGCCGGACGGCGCCACCGTGGGCCTGCCCAACGACGCCACCAACGAGGGCCGCGCGCTCAAGCTGCTCGCCGACAACAAGCTCATCACCCTCAAGGAGGGCGTCACCACCGCCGCCACCCCGGCCGACGTGACGGGCAACCCGAAGAACCTCAAGTGGAAGGAGCTGGAGGCCGCCCAGCTGCCCCGCTCCGTCGCCGACCTCGACGCGGCCGTCATCAACGGCAACTACGCGCTCGACTCCGGCCTGAAGCCGGCCACCGACGCGCTGGTGCTGGAGAAGGCCGACGGCAACCCGTACGCCAACATCCTCGCCGTCAAGAAGGGCAAGGAGAACGACCCGCGGGTCAAGAAGCTGGCCGAGCTGCTGCACTCCGCCGAGGTCAAGAAGTACATCGACGACACCTACAAGGGCTCCGTCATCCCGGCCTTCTGAGCCGCGGACCGATCCGCGCCCCGTCCGACCGGGCCCCCGCCGCACCTCGGCGGGGGCCCGGTCGGGCAGTATGCACCAGGGACGCCGCCGCCGAAGGCGTTCTGACGTACCGTCGTGCGGGCGGCGCACCGCGTGATACCCGGGGCGCACGGGAGGCGTACGGTGTTGTGTCCACGACCCGGCGAGGAGAGACGGCATGGCAGCGAGCTTCCCCGAGACCGCCATCAGCACCGAACGGCTGCTGCTGCGTCCCCTTGCGGAGGACGACGCCCCCGGCCTCGCCACCATGATGGCCGACGACCTCGTCGTCACCTGGACCGACCTGCCGCACCCCTTCACCGAGGCGTACGCCGTCGAGCTCGCCCGCACCCTCGCCCCGGCCCACCGGGCCGCCGGCCGCGGCATCGTCCTCGCGGTCACCGAGCACCTCACCCAGCGCCTGGTCGGCCTGGTCGAACTGCGCAACACCGACTGGCGGCTGCGCACCACCGAGATCTCCTACGTCACCGCCGCCTGGGCGCGCGGCGAGGGCTACGCCCCGGAGGCCGTCCTCGGCGTCGCCCAGTGGCTCTTCGAGGACCGCGATTTCCTGCGCCTGGAGATGCGCACCGCCGCGGGGAACACCTCCGCCCAGCAGGTCGCCCAGAAGATCGGCGGGATCAGTGAGGGAGTGCTGCGCAGCGCCTGGATAGTGCGCGGCGAGTCCGGCGAGTCCGACACGGGCGTGGGGGCGCCGCCCGGGCGCCGGGCCGGGGGCGAGAGCCGCAGCGACCTGATCCTGTGGAGCCTGCTGCCGGAGGACATGGAGGTGCCCGAGCCGCACCGGGGCGGCCGGCACGGCGACCACCGCTACGTGCTGCGGGACTGAGCCGCCCGCCCGTCCGCCCGTGCGCCCCTCCGGGGCCGGTGCGGCGGCCGTCCGGCGGCCGTCCGGCGCGGACATGTGTGCGAGATGTCGGCGGCAGGGGGATCACACCCGGTAACCTTCCTCCGGCGCCGCAGTTCGGCGTGGTTTGTCGGCGCACCGAGTCGAGGGAGAACGGCCGCAGATGGCTGACCGGATCACGGTCATCGGGTGGGACGGCACGCCGCTGACCGAGGCCGCCGGCGCGGCCCTCGCCGCGGCGACCCTGGTGGCCGGCGCCCCCTACCAACTGGGCGCCCTGCCGGTGCCGGAGGCCGCCGAGCGGATCGCCCTCGGCAACATCCCGCAGGCCGCCAGGCGGATCGCCGAGCACCGCGGCGCCGCCGTCGTGGTCGCCGAGGGCGACCCCGGCTTCTTCGGCGTCGTGCGCGCGCTGCGCCGCCCCGAGTACGGCCTCGAACTGGAGGTGCTGCCTGCGGTCTCCTCGGTCGCCGCCGCCTTCGCCCGGGCCGGGATGCCCTGGGAGGACGCCCAGGTGGTCAGCGCCCACGGCGGGCGGCTGCGCCGCGCGGCCAACATCTGCCGCGCCCACCCCAAGGTCGCGGTGCTCACCGCGCCGGGTGCCGGGCCGGGCGAACTGGCCCTCATGCTCCGCGGGGTGCACCGGACCTTCGTGGTCTGCGAGGCGCTCGGCACTCCGGACGAGGACGTCACCGTCCTCACCTCCGACCGGATCGCCGACCACGGCTGGCGCGACCCGAACGTGGTCCTGGTGATCGGCGGCAACGGCGGCCCCCAGGCCGGGGCGGTCGACGGGGCGGCCGGCTGGCTCGCGGGGCGCCCGGTGGGATTCCCCGGCGCGGACCGCGGCTGGGCGCTCCCTGGCGACGCCTACGCGGGCGCCGGGCGCACGGAGGGTGAGCCGGGCGCGTCGAACGCGCTCCCCGCGCACGTGCGCGCCCTGGTGCTGGCCCGTCTGGGTGCTCGTCCCGGGGACCTGGTCTGGTCGGTCGGCGCCGGCAACGGCGCCCTCGCGGTGGAGGCCGCCGGGTTCGGCGCCGCCGTGGTCGCGGTGGAGGCCTCCCGCTCCGCCTGCGCCCGGCTGACCGTCAACGCCCGCCGCTACGGCGTCGAGGTGGAGACGGTGCACGGGCAGGGCCCCGAGGTGCTCGGCGGACTGCCGGAGCCGGACGCGGCGGTGGTGGAGTCGTCGGACCCCGAGGTGGTGCGCGCGGTGCTGGCCCGCAGGCCGGAGCGGTTCGTCGCGGTGCCGCGCAGCCTCGGCGAGGCCGAGGAGGTCCACCGGGCGATGACCGAGGCCGGCTACCGGGCGGACGGCGCGCTGCTGCAGTCCACCCCGCTGCGCCCGGCCGGGAGCCCCGGCGGCGGCCTGCTGCCGGGGTCGGGCGAGGAGGGCGTGCTGCTGCTCTGGGGTGAGCAGATCACGTGAAGGCCTTGGGCCCGTCCGGCGCCGGTCCTGTGCGGCCGGCGCCCCGCGCGGCCCGGCCCGGGCGGTGATCCAGGTCGCATCCGGACAATGATTCGAGAGGTGACGGCGCCGGGCCGGTAGTGTGGCGTCCTGGACGGCTGCGGCGGTCGGCGACCCGCCCGATCGGGTCGGTTTGTCGCCTTTTTGACGTGGCGCAGGCCGGGACCGCCCGGAGTGTGGGCGATTCGACGGGCCGCGTGCCGGACCTGGAGAATGCCGTAGGGTCCGGTGCGGTCGTGCCGGTTGCTCCGGGTTGTCGTTGTTTCAGATGGTGCGCCGTCCTCCGAGGACGGCGCGGGCCGGGGTGCCGCAGCGCGCCGGAAGGACTTGGGCCGCAGCGCCACGGCGCGGCGGCCGCGTGTGGTTGAGGGGCGGGTCGGTGCAGGCCCGGCCCGTGCGGATGGGCGCTGCGGTCGGTGATCGTGTCGCCAAGGGCGCGGCAGCGGCCTGGAAGGAGCTTTGACAATGACCGATGGCGGCCACGTCCCGGGCGAGGGACTGCCGGAGCACCTGTACGCCGGGCCCGACCCGCTCGGCGGACCGGAGGGCGTCGCGGGCGTTGCACCCCTGCAGGGCGTCGCGACCGACGGCGGCGTGATCCCGAACCCGACGGCACCCGGCCACGGGCTCCCCGGTGCGGTGCCCCCCGGTGCGGGTGTCATCCCGCCGCAGGGCCAGCCGATGGGCCAGGCGATGGGACAGCCGCTGGGCGCGCCCGGATTCGCCGTCCCGGCCCCCGGCATGCAGGCCCCCGGCGTTCCGGCCCCGGGCATGCCCGGCGTGCCCGTCGAGGGCTGGGGCGCCGACCAGGGCGCCCCGCGCCCGGCCTTCCACTTCCTCGACCAGCCCGACGGGCTGGACGACGAGGACGACGTCCTGCTGATGCCCGGCCCGCAGGGCTCCTGGGGCGAGCAGCCGCTCGCGCCGCAGCACGACGGCATGCCGGTCGAGCCGTCCTGGCCGCCGCTGGACCCGCCGGTGCTCGGCGCCGAGCAGTCCC
Organism: Kitasatospora sp. NPDC004745; assembly: GCF_042873275.1. NCBI lineage: Bacteria > Bacillati > Actinomycetota > Actinomycetes > Kitasatosporales > Streptomycetaceae > Kitasatospora > Kitasatospora sp. NPDC004745. The sequence continues at coordinate 74,246 of NZ_JBIALK010000026.1, forward strand.
AGCAGCCGCTCCAGGGCGCGCCGCTGCAGCCGCAGGCGCAGGACCAGATGACGGCCGCTCAGCCGCCGCGCCGCCCGCTGCACGCCGGTCCGCCGATCCCGGACCCGTCGCTGATGACCGGCCAGGTCCCGGTCCGCTCGCTCGCCGACCGCGGCCCGTCGCAGGGCGGCACGCCCGCGCACGGCATCCCGGTGGTCGGCCGTCCGCCGACGGCCGAGCCCGTCGCGCCGGTGCCGGCCGCCGCGCCGCAGGCCGTCCCGGTGTCCGTGCCGCCGACGGCTCCGGCCGCCGGGGCGCCGGTGGCCCAGGAGGTCCCGCAGTACCAGCAGGTGCCGCTGGCCGGGCAGCCGGTCGAGGGCCTGCTGGGCGTCGAGACGGTCGGGGCGATCGAAGTCGTCGAGGTCGTCGAGCTGCCGGACGTCCTGTCGGCCGCGGGTGCCGCCGTCGAGCAGCCGGTCGCCGAGCAGTCGGTCGTCGAGCCGCCCGCCGCCGAGCAGGCCCAGGCCGTCGACGCGGTCGAGGCCGTGGCGGCCGAGCAGGCGCAGGCCGTGCAGCCGATCGCCGAGCCCGTCGTCGCCGTGGCGGAGGGCGCCGTCGAGGCCGCCGCCGTCACCGAGCCCGCCGCTGCGCCGGCCACCGAGCCCGCCGAGCAGGCCGAGGCCGCCCAGGCCGGCCAGCCGCGCCGCATCTCGGCCTTCCTCGCCGCGCCCACCCCGCACGGTCTGCCCCCGGTCGAGGCGGTCGGTCAGAACCCGGCGGCCGACGAGGCCGCCACACCGCAGCCCGCGCCCATAGCGGCCACCGAGCCGGTCGTGGCCGCTCAGCCCGTGGAGACGGTCGAGGCCGCCCAGCCCGTCGAGGCCGCCCAGCCGGTCGAGGCCGGGGAGACCGCGGCCCCCGCCTCGGAGCCGGTCGTCGAGGCCGTCGCGGAGACGGCCGCCGGCACCGGGGAGATGCCCTCCGGCCAGCCCGTCGTCGAGGCCGCCGCCGAGGCGCCCGTGGTCGTCGAGGCCGTGGAGTCGGTGGAGT
>NZ_JBIALK010000026.1:75372-138736 GCF_042873275.1 Kitasatospora sp. NPDC004745
GTCGGCCGAGGCCCCTGCGGTGCAGGAGGTCCCGGAGGCGCAGCCCGTCGCCGAGGCGGTCGTGGAGCAGGCCCCCGAGGCCGTGGCCGAGGTCGCCGCCGAACCCGCCGCCGAGGTCGTCGCCGAGGCCGCCGCACCGCAGTCCGCCCCCGAGGCGGCTCCCGTCGCCGAGGGTGAGGCGCCCGTCGTCGAGGCCGCCGCCGAGGTGCCCGTGGTCGTCGAGGCCGTGGAGTCGGTGGAGTCGGCCGAGGCCCCTGCGGTGCAGGAGGTCCCGGAGGCGCAGCCCGTCGCCGAGGCGGTCGTGGAGCAGGCCCCCGAGGCCGTGGCCGAGGTCGCTGCCGAACCCGCCGCCGAGCCCGCCGTCGAGGCCGAGGTGCCCACCACGGCGGAGGCCGGTCAGGAGGCGGCCCAGGCCGCCGAGCAGGCCGAGCAGCCCCAGCAGGCCGTGGAGGCCGTGGAGGCGCCGGCGACCGAGGCGCCCGCCGCCGAGGCCGCCGCGGTGGAGGCCGTGGCCGCCGACGCCGGGGCGCCCGAGCAGCCCGCCGGCCAGTCCGCCGAGCAGCCGGAGGAGCAGCCCGCGGCCGAGGCGGCCGTCGAGGAGCCCGCCGAGCCGCGCGGCCCGGCCGCCCCCGGCTTCGACGAGGCCGGCCGCGAGGCCGTCCACCAGGTGATCCGCGAGCGCCGTGACATCCGCAACGGCTTCCGCCCGGACGCGATCCCGCACGAGGTGCTGATCCGCGTCCTGGAGGCGGCCCACACCGCGCCCAGCGTCGGCTACTCCCAGCCCTGGGACTTCGTGGTGATCCGTTCGGCGAAGACCCGTCGCCGGATGCACGCCCTGGCCGAGCGCCAGCGCGAGGCGTACGCGGACTCGCTGCCCAAGGGCCGGGCCAAGCAGTTCAAGGAAATCAAGATCGAGGCCATCCTCGACACGCCGGTCAACATCGTGGTGACCGCCGACCGCACCCGCGGCGGCCGGCACACGCTGGGCCGGCACACCCAGCCCCAGATGGCCCCGTACTCGGCCGCCCTGGCCGTCGAGAACCTCTGGCTGGCCGCCCGCGCCGAGGGCCTGGGCGTCGGCTGGGTGAGCTTCTTCGACGACGAGGAGCTGGTCCGCGAGCTCGGTCTGCCCGAGCACCTGGAGGTCGTCGCCTACCTCTGCGTCGGCTTCGTCGACAGCTTCCCGGACGAGCCCGAGCTGGAGCAGCAGGGCTGGGCGAAGAAGCGCCCGCTGTCCTGGGTCGTCCACGAGGAGCAGTACGGCAACCGCGCCCTGCCGGGCGAGGAGCCGCAGAGCCTGCTCGCCGAGACGCTGCGCGGGATCCGCCCGCTGGACGCCAAGGCGCTCGGCGAGGCCTGGGACCGTCAGAAGCGGATGACCAAGCCGGCCGGATCGCTCGGCATGCTGGAGATCATCTCCGCGCAGCTGTCCGGGCTGTCCCGCAAGTGCCCGCCGCCGATCCCGGAGCCCGCCTGCGTGGCGATCTTCGCCGCGGACCACGGCGTGCACGCCCAGGGCGTCACCCCCTGGCCGCAGGAGGTGACCGCCCAGATGGTCGGCAACTTCCTGGCCGGGGGAGCGGTGATCAACTCCTTCGCCAAGCAGATCGGCACCGAGGTCTGCGTGGTCGACGTCGGCGTGGCCGCCGAGCTGCCGGACGCCATCCAGCAGGGCCGCACCACCGGTCTGCTGCCGCGCAAGGTCCGGCCCGGTACGGCCGACATGACCCAGGGCCCGGCGATGACCCGCGAGGAGGTCCTGCAGGCCGTCGAGGTCGGCATCGAGACCGCCCGCGACCTGGTCGCCGCCGGTAACAAGGCGCTGGTCACCGGCGACATGGGGATCGCCAACACCACCGCCTCGGCCGCCCTGATCTCGGTCTTCACCGGCCTGGACCCGGCTGAGGTCACCGGCCGCGGCACCGGCATCGACGACGAGACCCACGCCCGCAAGATCGAGGTCATCCGCGCCGCGCTGGCCCTGCACCAGCCCGACCCGGCGGACCCGATCGGCGTCCTCGCCGCCGTCGGCGGACTGGAGCACGCCGCGATCGCCGGCTTCCTGCTGGGCGCCGCCTCGCTGCGCACCCCGGTGGTCCTGGACGGGGTCATCGCGGGCTCGGCGGCACTGGCGGCCAAGGCGATCGCCCCCGAGGTGCTGGCCGCCTGCATCGCCGGCCACCGCTCGGCCGAGCCCGGCCACCAGGCGGCGCTGGCGAAGCTCGGCCTGCGTCCGCTGATCGACCTGGACCTGCGGCTCGGCGAGGGCACCGGTGCCCTGCTGGCCCTGCCGCTGGTGCAGAGTGCGGCCCGGGCGATGCACGATGTAGCCACCTTCGACTCCGCCGGGGTCACCGAGAAGGCCTGACGCACCCCGTCACCGCTCCGCGGACCGGCCCGAGGGCGCGCCGGTCCGCGGAGCGGCGTCACGTCGTACCCCCACCCCCACACCCGCACCACCGATCCAGGAGCAGCGCCGATGACCGCGCCCACCCCGCACCCCAGCACCGAAGGACGCACGCCCTACCCGGTCGGCCTGCTGCTCGCCGGCCGCCGCGTGGTCGTGGTCGGCGGCGGCCAGGTCGCGCAGCGCCGGCTCCCGGCGCTGATCGCCACGGGTGCGGACCTGCACCTGATATCGCCGGCCACCACCCCTGCCGTCCAGGCCATGGCCGACGCCGGCGAGCTGACCTGGCACGCCCGCCCGTACCGGGACGGCGACCTGGCCGGTGCCTGGTACGCCCTGGTCGCCACCGACGACCCGGAGGTCAACGGGGCGGTCAGCGCCGAGGCCGAGCGCGAGCGGGTGTTCTGCGCCCGCAGCGACGACGCCTCCGCCGCCACCGCCTGGACGCCGGCCAGCGGCCGGGACGCGGGTGCCACCGTCGCGGTGCTCACCGGCGACCCGCGCCACTCGGCGGGCCTGCGCGACGCCATCGTGGACGGCCTGCGGGACGGCTCGCTGGCCGCCCGCCAGTTCCGTGCGCACGGTGCCGGCGTGGCCCTGGTCGGCGGCGGCCCGGGCGACCCGGACCTGATCACCGTGCGCGGCCGCCGGCTGCTCGCCGACGCCGACGTGGTGGTCACCGACCGGCTCGCCCCGCGCGAGCTGCTCGCCGAGCTGCCCGAGCACGTCGAGGTGATCGACGCGTCCAAGATCCCGTACGGCCGGTTCATGGCCCAGGAGGCGATCAACCGGACGCTCGTCGAGCACGCCAAGGCCGGCAAGTTCGTGGTCCGGCTCAAGGGCGGCGACCCGTACGTCTTCGGGCGCGGCGGCGAGGAGCTGCTGGCCTGCGCGGAGGCCGGGCTGCCGGTCACCGTGGTGCCCGGCATCTCCAGCTCGATCAGCGTCCCGGCGGCGGCGGGCGTGCCGGTCACCCACCGGGGCATGACGCACGAGTTCACCGTCATCTCCGGCCACGTCGGCCCGGACGACGAGCGCTCGCTGACCAACTGGGCGGCCGCCGCGCAGATGAGCGGCACGCTGGTGCTGCTGATGGCGGTGGACAAGATCGGTGCGATCGCCGCCCGCCTGGTGGAGCACGGGCGCCCGGCCGACACCCCGGTGGCGATCGTCCAGGAGGGCACCACCGCCGCCCAGCGGCGGGTGGACGCGACCCTGGCCACCGTCGCCGCCGTGGTCGAGGCGGAGCGGATCAAGCCGCCGGCGGTGATCGTCGTCGGCGACGTGGTCAACGTGCTCGCGGCGGCCTTCCGCAGCTGAGCGCCGCGCGGTTCCGGGGCGGGCGGCGGGTCAGGCCCCGCCCCCGGAGCCGCGCGGGGACGCCGCACCGGCGGCCGGGCCCCTGGCGGGCTACTCCAGCGGCTGCTCCGTCCAGATCACCTTGCCCGTCGCCGTGTAGCGCGTCCCCCAGCGGTCCGCGAACTGGGCGACCAGGAACAGCCCGCGCCCGCCCTCGTCCGTGGTCGCCGCGTACTTCAGGTGCGGCGAGGTGCTGCTGCCGTCCGAGACCTCGCAGATCAGCGCGCGGTCCCGGAGCAGCCGCACCCGGATCGGCCCGGAGCCGTAGCGGATCGCGTTGGTCACCAGCTCGCTCAGGATCAGCTCGGTGACGAACGCCGCCTCGTCCAGCCCCCACGACGCCAGCCGCTCCGCCACCGACGACCGCACGGCGCCCACCGCGGCCGGGTCGGAGGGCACCTCCCACTCCGCCACCTGGTCCGGTGCCAGCCCCCTGGTCCGGGCCACCAGCAGGGCTATGTCGTCCAGCGGGCGCTCCGGGAGCATCGCGCCGAGCACGTCCGCGCAGGTCTGCTCCGGCGTGCGCGGCGGCCCGGTCAGCGCCGCGCGCAGCAGCTCCAGCCCCTCGTCGATGTCCCGTTGGCGGTCCTCCACCAGGCCGTCGGTGTACAGCACCAGGCGGCTGCCCTCCGCCAGGTCCAGCTCGACGGTCTCGAACGGCAGCACCGCCAGCCCCAGCGGCGGGCCGGTGGCCAGCTCCGGGAACACCACCCGGCCGTCCGGGGCCACCACGGCCGGCGGCGGGTGCCCGGCGCTGGCCATCGTGCACCGGCGCGCCACCGGGTCGTAGATCGCGTAGAGGCAGGTCGCCCCGGCGAGCGCCGCGTCCGAGCCGCTCGCGGACTCGTCCTGGTCGATCCGGTTGACCAGCTCGTCCAGGTGCCCGAGCAGTTCGTCCGGCGGCAGGTCCAGGGTCGAGAAGTTGTGGATCGCCGTCCGCAGCCGCCCCATCGTCGCCGCCGCGTGCAGGCCGTGCCCCACCACGTCCCCGACCACCAGCGCCACCCGTGCGCCCGGCAGCGGGATCACGTCGAACCAGTCGCCGCCGACACCGGCCTGGGCCGGCAGGTAGCGGTGCGCGACGTCCAGCGCGTTCTGCGCGGGCAGGTTGCGCGGCAGCAGGCTGTGCTGGAGGGTCACCGCCATCGCGTGCTCGCGGGTGTAGCGGCGGGCGTTGTCGATGCACACCGCCGCGTGCGACACCAGCTCCTCGGCCAGCGCCACGTCGTCCGTCTCGAACGGCTCGGGCCGGTCCGAGCGCCAGAACCGGGCCACCCCCAGCAGCACCCCGCGGGCCCGCAGCGGCACCCGCACCAGCGAGTGGACCCCGTACGCCAGCACCCTCGCGGACCGCTCCGGATCCTGCTCGCGCCAGTCCCGGGCGTCCGCCAGCCGGGGCTCCAGCCCGGGTCTGCCGCTGTGCAGGGCCCCGGCGAGCGGCGTCTCCGGCACCACGTCCAGCACGGTGTCCACCGGGTAGAAGGGCGCGTCGTCCCGGATCCCGGCGAACGCGGCGCGCCGCATCCGTCCCATCGAGGGGCCCGGCGGCGGCTCCTCGCCGGCCAGCACCTGCTCCGCCAGGTCCACGGTGACGAAGTCCGCGAACCGCGGCACCGCCACCTGCGCCAGCTCCTCCGCCGTGCGCGTCACGTCCAGCGAGCTGCCCACCGTCACCCCGGCGTCGTAGAGCAGCCGCAGCCGGCGCTGGGCGACCTCCGCCCGGCCGGAGAGCGCGAGGAGTTCGGTGGAGTCGCGCAGCGTGGCGACGCAGCCCTGCGGACCGCCCGCCGTACTGGTCAGCCGGACGTTCACGGCCAGCAGCCGCTCCCCGGCCATGACCACCTCGTCGGTGACCTGGCGGTCGGCGGTGAGCAGCTCCAGCGGGGCCGGTTCCAGGCCCAGCTCGGTGACGGGCCGGCCCTCGGCGTCCGCCGGCAGGTCCAGCAGCCGCCGGGCCTCGTCGTTGCAGAGGATCAGCCGCCCGTCGCCGCCGACGATCATGACGCCCTCGCGCACCGCGTGCAGCACGGCCGCGTGGTGCTCGTACATGCGGGTCATTTCCTCCGGGCCCAGCCCGTGGGTCTGCCGCCGCAGCCGCCGGCTGATCAGCGCGGTGCCGAGCGTGGCGAGCCCGACCGCGCCCGCGGCGGCGCCCAGCACCACCGGTAGCTGGCGCTCGCTCGCGGTGCTCACGTTGGCCAGCGTGATGCCGGCCGAGACCATCCCGGCCACCGAGCCGTCCGGCGCGTAGACCGGGACGACCGCCTGGACCAGCGGGCCGAGGGTGCCGGTGACCTCCTCGGTCACCACCTGGCCCTGGAGGGCGGGCTCGTAGGTGCCGATGAACTTCTGGCCGATCCTGGCGGGGTTGGGGTGGGTCAGCCGGATGCCGTCGTTGTTCAGCACGACGATGAAGTCGACGCCCGCCGCGACCCGCGCGGACTGCGTCTTCGGCTGCAGGATCGCGGTGGGATCGGGGGAGCGCAGCGCCGCCACGATGCCCGGCGAGTTGGCGAAGGTCTGTGCGACCGCCACCGACCGGTTGCGGGCCTCGTTGTTCGCGTCGTTGCGGGACTGCACCACCAGAGCCACCGCGGCCGCCACCACGAGCAGCAGCACGACGAGGATCTGCAGCGCGAAGACCTGCCCGGCCACCGACCGGTGCTTGACGGGCCACGGCCGTTTCGCGCGTGGCAGCTGTTGCCGACCGTATGGGCGCCCACCGGAGGGGCCGGCGGAACCAGTAGCACCAGAGGCCGACGGAGCCCAGGATCGACCCGGAAAACGGGCCATACGGTCATATTTGCACTATGGCTGGCGGAGAGCCAAGGCCAGCGGATCCGACCGCTTGGGCCGTTTGGCCTTCGCCGCCCCGCCTTGGCAAGATCGCAGGGTGTCCGAACCCCGTGCCATCACCGACCCCGCCGACCCTCGCCTCGGCGACTACACCGGCCTCACCGACGTCGAACTGCGCCGCCGGCGCGAACCCGCCGAGGGCCTGTTCATCGCCGAGGGGGAGAAGGTCATCCGCCGCGCCCTCGCCGCCGGCTACCGGATGCGGTCGATGCTGCTGACCGCCAAGTGGCTGGACGTGATGGCCGACGTCATCGCCGAGGCCGACGCCCCCGTGCACGTCGTCGAGCCGGGGCTCGCCGAGGCCGTCACCGGCTACCACGTGCACCGCGGCGCCCTCGCCTCGATGGAGCGCAAGCCGCTGCCGGAGGCCGCCGAGCTGCTCGCCGGGGCCCGCCGGGTCGCCGTCCTGGAGGGCCTGGTCGACCACACCAACCTCGGCGCCATCTTCCGCAGCGCGGCCGCGCTCGGCATGGACGCCGTCCTGCTCTCGCCGGACTGCGCCGACCCGCTCTACCGGCGCGCCGTCAAGGTCTCGATGGGGGCCGTGTTCGCGGTGCCCTACGCCCGACTCGATCCCTGGCCCGCGGCCCTGGACGCGGTGCGCACCGCGGGGTTCACCCTGTTGGCCCTCACCCCCGCCGACACCGCCGTCGACCTCGCCACCCTCTCCCCGCACCGGCTCCCCAGGGCCGCCCTGATGCTCGGCGCCGAGGGCGACGGCCTCACCCGCGCGGCCCTGGCGGCCGCCGACCACCCCGTCCGCATCCCGATGGCGCACGGCATCGACTCCCTGAACGTCGGCGCCGCCGCCGCAGTGTCCTTCTACGCCGTCACCGCCCCCACCCCCTGACCCCGCCGCCGACCGAAAAGCCGCCCCACCAGGCGGCAGCCCCCAGCCGTCGCCTCGCGCACAGGACGTCGCCCTCCCCGACCTCCCACGCAAGACCCCCGCCGCTCGACCCGGATCCGGGCGCTTCACCCCCAGCACGAGACATCGCCCCGCCCGACTTCCCACCCGGCCGAACGGCAGGCCCACCCCGTCCGGTGCCCGCGGCACTTCGGCGGCTCCCTGCGGCCACGAAAGGTCGCCCCGCCCGACTTCCGGGCTCCTCTTCGGCTGCAGGAAGTCGGCCTGTCCGACTTCCCATGCGGGATGCCCTGGGCGGCCGGCGTGGATCCGGTACTACCCCAGCACGAGACGTCGGCCCGTCCGACTTCCCGCGCCGGTAGGCAGCAGATCGCTGCAGCCCGTGCCCGCGGCACTTCGGCGTTTCTCCTCGCACATGAAAAGTCGCCCCGCCGGACTTCGCGGGCGGCGATGCTTTCAGGGCCTGCTTCGGGCGTGGGAAGTCGGCCTGCCTGACTTCCTGCGTGTGGAGGCCATGTAGGCCGGCGTGGATCCGATGCCTGTGATGGTCCCGGTGATTCATCAGTGGCCGGGAGGCTGGCCCGCCGTGGCCTATGCCTGTGGTCCTTCGGGACTCGCGTCGAGAACGAAAAGTCGGCTGGGCCGACTTCCTGCGCACGCAACCGGGCCAGCTGGTGCGGATCCGATGGCCGTAATGCCCTGGTGGTTCACCCTGGGCACGAAAGGTCGGCCTGCCTGGCTTTCCGTGCAGCCGGGCGGCATGCCAGCTGCGGCCCGTGCCTTCGTGGTTCAGGGTTCGCCGCGGGCACGAAAAGTCGGCCGGGCCGACTTCCTGGGTGGTTGTGGGGTCAGCCGGTGGGGGAGGTCGGCGGGGGTGGGGCGGCGGCGGGCGGTGGGGTGCCGGGGGTGGAGGCGCCGGGCCAGGACTCCTCCAGGGTGCCGTCGGCGCGGACGGTGTAGCGCGTGGAGGTGACGGCGCCGCCGGGCGCTCGTTCGTCACGGACGACCGTGCCGCCGTCGAGCCGCCAGGCGGCCGCCGCCTGCGGGTCGGCCGCGGAGGAGCGGGAGGAGGCCGCGGCCGGGGTGTCCCCGCTGAAGGCGAAGAGCTGGACGAGGTCCACGGGCACCGAGCCCTCGGTCCGGCGCAGGACGACCACCGTCGCCGGGGAGCCCTTGTACCGGGCCGGCAGTACCGCGCTGAGGGTGACCTGCGGGCCGCCGCCGACCGATCGGCCGTCCCGCAGGGCGATGCCGGGCCCGCCGGCGCCGTCGGGGTAGCTGCGGTTGGGCCAGTCCACGGCCGGGCCCGTTCCCTGCGGGGGAGCCAGCGCGCTTTCCCCGGGCCGGACGGCCGCCGGCGCCGCGAGCGGCGTGGCCTGGGGCTGGGCGGCGGCCGGTGGCGCGGCGGCCCCGTCCACGGAGGTCCCGCCCACCGAACCGCCCGCCGAACCGCCCGCTGACCCGCTCGGCGCAGCCGGTGCGCTGACGGCCGGGGAGGCCGGGGGCCGCAGACCCTGGTTGCTGCGGTTCTCGCAGCCCTGGGCGGCGGCGATGGCGAGGGCGACGCCGATCGTCACGGTGACGAAGACGACGATCCGCTGCCGCAGCAGCCGCTGCCGGGCGCTGCCGGGGCGCCCGCCGCCGGGGGCGGGAGTGTGCTGGCGGTCGCGGGGGCGTCCCCGGTCGCGGGGCCCGGGACGGCCGGGCGGCGGGGTCTGCGGGCGTTCCTGCAGCCGTCGGGTCACCGGGGTGGGCTCGGGGCGGGGGAGCGGTGCCGCGGACCCCTGCGGGCGGCGCGTCGCCGCCGCGCGGGGCCGGGCCGCCGCGGGTTCGGGCGAGCGCCCGGGTGCGGGTACGCCGTGCCGCGCCGCGTCGGGCGCGGGCGGTCCCCCCGGTGCGGGTGCGGGCGGCGCGCCGCGGCCCGGTCCGGGCCGGGTGGCGCGAGGGGCACCGGCGGCCGCGCCGCGGGCGGCGAGTTCGCTGAGCCGCTCGTGCAGGGCGGCGGCGCCGGGCCGCTCGGCGGCCTCCTTGGCGAGGCAGGCCCGGATGAGGGGGGCCAGCTGCGGCGGTAGCGCGGAGAGGTCGGGTTCCTCGTGGACGACCCGGTAGAGCATGACCTCGGAGGAGGCGCCGGATCCGAACGGGGTGTCCCCGGTGAGCGCGTAGGCGAGGGTGGCGCCGAAGGCGAAGACGTCGGTGGCGGGTGTGACGGCGGCGCCGCGGACCTGTTCGGGTGCCAGGAAGCCGGGGGAGCCGACGGCGGTGCCGACGTGGGTGAGCGTGCTGGCGCCGCGGGACCAGGCGATGCCGAAGTCGATGATGCGCGGGCCGCGGGGGGAGAGGAGGATGTTGGAGGGTTTGAGGTCGCGGTGGACGACCCCGGCCTCGTGGACCTTGACCAGGCCGTCGGCGAGGGCGGCCCCGATCCGGGCGGCCTCCGGCCAGCTGAGCGGCCCTTCGTCGCCGACCCGCTTGTAGAGCGACGGGCCGGGCACGTAGGCGGTGGCCAGCCAGGGGCGGTCGGCTTCGATGTCGGAGCCGACGACGCGGGCGGTGCAGCCGCCGCGGATGCGGGAGGCGGCGGCGATCTCGCGGGCGAAGCGGGTGCGGAACTCCTGGTCCTCGGCGAGTTCGGCGCGGATGAGCTTGAGGGCGACGCGCTGGCCGCGGCGGTCGGAGCCGAGGTAGACGACGCCCATGCCGCCGGCGCCGAGTCGCCGGTGCAGACGGTACGGCCCGACGATGCGGGGGTCCTCACGCCTCAGCCGCATCATCGCCATGTTCCGTCCCCGTCAGCCCGTGGGTGAGGCCCCGTCGGTTGGGGCATCGTCAGTTCCTGTCTGGCACAGCTTACGGACTGCCTGCTGCGGTGTGCTGATACGCAACACCTCAAGCGGCCGTGCGATTGTCGGATCTTGCGTTGACCCGCAGGTCACAGGGGTGCCGGATCGTTTCTCGGGGTTGCCCCTCAGGGTTCCCCCGGGGGTGCGGCGAAGGCTCTCTCCCCCTCCGGTAGTACGCCCCGAGTCCGGGCGTCATACTCCGGGATGCCCGCGGAACAGTACGACGGCATGACGCCCGAACGGCCCCCCGAGCCATAGCGTTGTGGTCAGCGGTGGACGGGGAGCTCGTCCCCCGAGGTAAGCCGTCCACCGCGCCAACTCGACCGGATCACAGGAGCAAGGGCATGGCACCGCAGCTCACGGGAACCCCCCGCCGCCGTCGGCCGGCCTTCCCCCAGTCCCGGTCGACGGAGCAGCCGACCAGGCACCCGGCGGTGGCGCTCGCCATGGCGCTGCCCTGCGCGGTGCTGCTGGTGATCCTGTTCGGCGGTTGGGACCAGATGGCGAACCAGGCCCAGGCCGTCGCCGACCTGATCTCGCGCTGAGAACGACCACCCGCGAGGGGAACCACACTCCGGCCCGCAGGGGCCGGCCACAGAACGGGCACTGGTCCCCTGGGGACGGGGAGCAGTGCCGCCGGGGAGGCCGCGGCCGCGTTGACACGCGGACGGGCGAGGAGCGGTGCGCAGAGCACCCCGGCAGGCGGAGACGCCGCGTACGGACGTCGGTGAGGGCGACCGTACGCGGCTCTTCCCCTTTCCCGGGCCGGGCAGCCCCGGGCCCCGGCCCCACGAGCCCCCTCCAGGGACCGCGCCGGGAACCCACGCCCCCTTCCGAGGCTCCGCCGCGCGACGTCATCGGACCGCCGGGGGAACGCCGAAAGGCCGGGGCCGTGATCCTCACGGATCACGGCCCCGGCCGTTGCTGTGCGCGATACTGGGATTGAACCAGTGACCCCTACCGTGTCAAGGTAGTGCTCTCCCGCTGAGCTAATCGCGCCTGGTGTGGCGGTCCTGCAGCAGACCCCGAAGGATCCGACGTGCGCGATACTGGGATTGAACCAGTGACCCCTACCGTGTCAAGGTAGTGCTCTCCCGCTGAGCTAATCGCGCCTGGTGTGGCGGTCCTGCAGCAGACCCCGAAGGATCCGACGTGCGCGATACTGGGATTGAACCAGTGACCCCTACCGTGTCAAGGTAGTGCTCTCCCGCTGAGCTAATCGCGCGGGGAGGTCGTCCGGTGGAACCGGTCGTCCTCTTGGAGGTGGAGACGGGATTTGAACCCGTGTACACGGCTTTGCAGGCCGTTGCCTCGCCTCTCGGCCACTCCACCAGGCAACACACGAAGAACGATCTTACACTGTTCTCCATCGAGCGGACGACGAGATTCGAACTCGCGACCCTCACCTTGGCAAGGTGATGCTCTACCAACTGAGCCACGTCCGCCTGTCTCCCGGGGGCTTCACCGCTTTTCTTCGGCTGCGCTCCCTGGCGACGTGTTGAACTCTAGCGGATTCCCGGGCCAGCTAAAAATCCGTTCCCGCAGCGTGCCGAGGGGATGCCCGCGGAGGGGGGTCCGGCCGGGCCCCGGAGCCGGTCACCGGCCGCCACCTGCGGCGCTCCCGGACGATCATCCGCAGGCCACCTGGCGCACACCCGCGCGACCTCCGGAGCTGCTCACGCCCCCCGGGCCGGACCCGCGCCCCCGACCTACACTTCAGGCACCGCCGCCCAGCACCACCGCGCAGGAGAACCGTGTCCGGCCCGATCGACCCCCGCACCCCGCTCGCCCGCTTCGGCGGCCGCCTGGCCACCGGCCTGCGCGACGTCACCTCGGACCCGGCCGCCCTCGACTCCACCGGCCACTGGGCCGTCGCCTACGACTTCGAGGGCCGGCTGACCTGCGCGCGCTTCGACGAGGTCCGCCCCGCCCCCGCACCGCCCTCGGGAGCGGGCTGGCGCGGACCGGAGGCCGGTGACTGGCAGAGCTCGCTGGACCGGGCCGCCTACACCGCGGGCGTGCGCCGCATACGCGAACACATCGCCGCCGGCGAGGTCTACCAGGCCAACCTCTGCCGGGTCCTCTCCGCGCCGCTGCCCGACCCTGAGCTCAGCGACGTCGACGCCCTCACCGGTCTGCTCGCCCACGGCAACCCCGCGCCCTACGCGGGCACCATCCGGCTCCCCGCGCACGGCGTCGAGATCGCCACCGCCTCGCCCGAGCTCTACCTGCGCCGCACCGGCCGCACCGTCTCCTCGGGGCCGATCAAGGGCACCGGCCGCACCGAGGACGACCTCCTCGACAAGGACCACGCCGAGAACGTGATGATCGTGGACCTGGTCCGCAACGACCTCGGACGGGTCTGCGCCACCGGCAGCGTCACCGTCCCCGACCTCTGTGCCGTCGAGAAGCACCCCGGGCTGGTCCACCTGGTGTCCACCGTCGAGGGCACCCTGCGCGAGGGCGCCGGCTGGCCCGAGCTGCTCGCCGCCACCTTCCCGCCCGGATCGGTCACCGGCGCCCCCAAGTCCAGCGCCCTGCGGATCATCGAGGCCCTGGAGACCGCCCCGCGCGGCCCCTACTGCGGTGCCGTCGGCTGGGTGGACGCCGACCGCGGCGAGGGCGAGCTCGCCGTCGGCATCCGCACCTTCTGGATCGACCGGAGCGACCCGGCGGCCCCCGTGCTGCGCTTCGGGACCGGCGCCGGCATCACCTGGGGCTCCGACCCCGACCGGGAGTGGGCGGAAACCGAACTGAAGGCCGCCCGGCTGGTCGCGATAGCGTCGGGCGGCGAAACCGACCCGACCGGGACGTAAGCCACCCCGACTCCCGCCCTAGGAGCAGCCCTCCATGCAGAACCCCACCACGAGCTGGGTCAACGGGACGCTCGTCGACTCCGCCGACGCCGCCGTCTCGGTCCTCGACCACGGACTCACCACCGGTGACGGGGTCTTCGAGACCATGAAGGCCGTCGACGGACGGGCCTTCGCGGTCACCCGCCACCTCGACCGGCTCACCCGCTCCGCCCGCGGACTCGGCCTGGCCGACCCGGACCACGACCTGGTCCGCGAGGCCTGCGCGCAGGTCCTGGCCGCCAACCCGGTTCCGCTGGGCCGGCTGCGGATCACCTACACCGGTGGCAACGCCCCGCTGGGCTCCGAGCGCGGCACCACCGGCCCCACCCTGGTCGTCGCCCTCGGCGCGATCGACCGCCGCCCGGACGAGACGGCCGTGGCCGTCGTCCCGTGGCGCCGCAACGAGCACAGCGCCGTCGCCGGCCTCAAGACCACCTCCTACGCCGAGAACGTGGTCGCCCTGGCGGCCGCCCACCGCGTCGGTGCCTCCGAGGCCCTCTTCGCCAACACCGCCGGCCGGCTCTGCGAGGGCACCGGCTCGAACGTCTTCGTGGTCATCGGCGGCCGGCTGCTCACCCCGCCGCTCGAGTCGGGCTGCCTGGCCGGCATCACCCGCCGACTGGTGGTCGACTGGTGCGGCGCCGAGGAGGCCGACCTGCCGCTGAGCGCGCTCCAGGACGCCGAGGAGGTCTTCCTGACCTCCACCACCCGCGACGTCCAGGCCGTGACCCGCGTCGACGACCGTGCACTGCCGGGCGTCGGCCCCGTCACCGCCAAGGCGATGGCCGTCTTCGCCGAGCGCAGCGGGGACGACCTCGACCCGTGACCCCGGCGCGTGACTCGGGCCCCGGCCCCGGCCCGTGACTCCGGCCCGGCGACGGACCCGGTGGCCGCACCGCCGACGCGGTCCGGCCACCGGGGTGGAGGGATCCGGGGTAGAGGGATCCGGGCACGGGGAAGGGACCACCACATGACCACGACGCTGCGTCCCGAGGGTCCCGAGACACCCACTGCCGCCGGCGGCCGCACCAGGCGCTGGCAGATCTGCGCCAACGGCCGCCCGGTCGGCGCGCTGCGCACCACCGCCGTCCCGCACGGCTCCCAACTCTGGGGTGAGATATCGGAGTTGGAGGTCAGAGAAGGGCGAGGCCGGGGCCGCGGAACGTTCGGCGCGCTGGCCGCGGAGGAGGTGCTGCGCAGCTGGGGCTGCACCCGGTTGGACGCCAACGTCCCCGAGCCGGCGCGGATCGCCAGGGAGCTGGCCGTCACCCTCGGCTACACCGAGCGGACCAGGAACCTGGCGAAGCGGCTGACGGCGGCCCCGGCCCTCCCGCCCGGCGCCACCGCCCGCCGGATCGGGCAGGCCGAGTTCCCGGCGTGGCTCGACCGGTCCGCCCGGCACTACGTGCGGTCCCTGGTCGACTCCGGGCTGAGCGAGGAGCAGGCCCGCGCGAAGTCGGAGCTGGACCACCTGCGCCAGCTCCCGCAGGGCGCCGACAGCCCGGGCGTCGCGCTGCGCCGGCTGTGCGCGGACGGCACGGAGGAGCCGCTCGGCTCGCTCTGGCTGGACCTCCACCTGCGCGACCTCCCCGACGGCGCGCCGCTCGCCTGGGTGATGGTCGTCGAGGTGTCCCCGGCCCACCGGGGCCGGGGACACGGCCGCACGCTGATGCTGCTGGCCGAACGCGAGTGCCTGGCCGCCGGGGTGCGCGACCTGGGGCTCAACGTCTTCGCCGACAACGAGGTCGCCATCGGGCTCTACGCCTCGCTCGGCTACCGGGTCACCAACCGCCTCTACGGAAAGCCGCTGTGACCGGACGTGGCGTCAGGAGGCCTTCGCCGCCTCGAGGACGGCCTCGATCCGGGCCCGCAGGCCGTCCTGGCTCTGCCCGCCGTCCAGCCGCTCCCGGCCGATGACGTAGGTGGGCGTGCCGGTGATCCCGATCGCCCGGCCCTCGGCCTGGTCGGCGTCGACGGTCAGCATGTGCCGGCCGTCGATCAGCGCGGTGTCGACCTCCTCGACGTCGGCCCCGACCTCCCGGGCGACCTCCAGCAGCACCTGCTGACCGCGTGCGTCCAGGTCCTCGACCCGGGCCAGCAGCGCCTCCACGAACGGCCACCCCAGCCCCTGCGCGAACGCCTCCTCGGCGGCCTCCGCGGCCGCGTAGGCGTGCTTGTGCTTCTCGAGCGGGAAGTGCCGGACCTCGATGCGCAGCGCTTCGCCGTACGCGGCGCGCAGCGCCCGTACGTCGTCCAGCGCGGTGCGGCAGTCCGGGCACTGGAGGTCGCACCAGAACTCGAGGCGGGGGAGGGAACCATCGATCATCCCCCCAGTGTTCCACTAGTGGGCGCCCGCTCCGGCCGACGGTGCGCCCCGGTGCAGGCCGACAGGGAGGCAGTGATGACCAGGACGACCGGACGCGAAGGGGCGGGCCGGTGCTGACGGCGGCGGTCAGCTTCGTGCTCACCGCCGGCGGGGTGGCCGTGGCCGGTCTGCGGGCCTACCGGCGGCGCTACCTGTCCGCGACCCGCTGGTTCGCGGTGGCCCTGCTGCCCGCCGGGCTCTACCTGACGGGCCTGTTC
This sequence comes from Kitasatospora sp. NPDC004745, assembly GCF_042873275.1. Lineage (NCBI taxonomy): Bacteria > Bacillati > Actinomycetota > Actinomycetes > Kitasatosporales > Streptomycetaceae > Kitasatospora > Kitasatospora sp. NPDC004745. Next base: position 91,147 of record NZ_JBIALK010000026.1, read on the forward strand.
CCGGTGGCCCGGACGATCGGTGACGAGTTCGCCGACTGGGCGACCAGGCTGGTCTTCGACCCCCGGGTCTGGACGGGCATCGTGCTGCTCGGCGTCTCCGCCGCCCTGCTGGTCGCGACCCGCTGGCTGGGCCGCCGGGGCGCGGCGGACGCGGAGCAGGTGGCCGCACCGGCGCGTCCGGCCGCGGCCGGCCCGGCGGCGGAGCGCCCCGCGGTGGCCCCGGCCGCACCGAAGCGGCCGGCGGCGGGCAAGCGCGACGACGGGCTCGGCGATTTCGCCGACATCGAGGAGATCCTCCGCAAGCGCGGCATCTGACCTCCGGCGCCGGGCGCCCGCGGCGCGGCGGCTCAGGCGGAGGGAACGGCCTCCGCCGACCGCTGCCGCGCCCGGTAGGCGGCGACGTGCAGCCGGTTGCCGCAGGTGCGGCTGTCGCAGTAGCGCCGGGAGCGGTTGCGGGAGAGGTCGACGAAGACCCGGGCGCAGTCCGGCGCCTCGCACCGGCGCAGCCGCTCCCGCTCGCCCGCCATGAGGATGAAGGCCAGCGCCATGCCCAGCTCGGCGGCCAGGTGGTCGCCGAGCGCGGCGTGCGGCGCGAAGTAGTGGATGTGCCAGCCGTGGTGGTCGTGGTTGGTGAGCCGCGGCGTCGTGCCGGCGGCCGCGACGATCCCGTTGACCAGCTCGGCGGCCTCGGCGGTGGACTCCGTCCCGAACACCTCGCGCAGGCGGGTGCGGAGCTCGTGCACCTTGCTCAGGTCGTCGTCGGTCAGCGAGTCGATCTCGCTGATCGCCTGGCCGACCACGAAGGCGTCGAGCGCGGCCACGTCGGGCAGGCGCTCGGTCCCGCAGACCTCGGGCGCGGTGTTGAGCAGCTCGACGAGGATGCTCAGCGCGCACTCGGTGTCATGGGTGATCAGCACGTTGGGGGCTCCTCGCGCAGGGGGCTCCGGTACCCCGCGTCCACGGTTACCCCAGACCATACCGGGCCTTGCGGCAGAAGGGCGGCGCGTTCTTTCGAAGGCGTGTACGGATCTCGTCAGAGCGTCGCAAACCGGGCGGCCGGCGGCCCGCGGGCCGGTGGAACCGACGGCGCCCGGCAGCGAGGCCGGCCACCCGTACGGATGGCCGGCTCCGGTGCCGGGCGCCTGCGGTGTCACTGTCCGCTCCGGTGGGAGCGGGCCGGTCACCGGCCCCGAGACCGCGTCGTGCGCGGCTGAGTCTGCTGCCGTGCCCCCGAGTAGGACGGCTGCGGTGACGGCAGGGGGTACGACCCCGCCGACAGCGGGGCGTGACCGCCTCCGGGTGGGTCAGCTTTCGGCGAGGATGTGGGACAGCTCCCGGTCGAGGTCGAAGTGACGGTGTTCGGTGCCGGGGGGCACCGCGGCGTCCGTCCGCTTGAGGAACGACTCAAGCGCGCGGGCCGGGGCCTCCAGCAGGGCTTCTCCTTCCGGAGAGCTCAGCGCGATGCAGACCACCCCTTGCCCGTGGCTGCGGGACGGCCACACCCGGACGTCGCCGGTACCGGTGGGTCGGTGCAGCCCCTCCGCAAGGAGATCTCGGGCGAACACCCACTCCACGGTCTCGTCGGCGCCCGTGTGGAACGTGGCGTGCACGGCGTAGGGGTCGGCGGTGTCGTAGCGCAGGCCCGCGGGGACGGGCAGTGAGGACTCGCTGGACACGATGAGGCGCAGGTGCAGCTCGCAGCTGACCGTGGTGTTCATAAGCGCCATGGCCTTTCGCTCAGTGTGCGCTCGGGGAATCGCACGTCGGCGAACGGACCATCCCACCCCCAAGACCGATGTAAACCCCTCTGTCCCGATTCGGGCGCGAGTCGTACCCCTTACGGCGCATTGCGGAATCGCGGCGGAGCGGCCGGGGCCCGCATTACCGGGCGCTTCTCGGTTACTTTCCTGGCATGACTGTGCGAAACGACAAGACGGCCGGGAACACGGGAACGGGTGAACCGGATCCGTCGGACGGACCGGGCGGTGCCGGCCCGGACGCCGGTGCCGACGGCGGCCGGGGGGCCGGCTCCCGGGCCCCGGCGTTCGTCCGCCGTTCGCGCGCGCTGCACCAGGCCTGGCGGGTGGGGGTCTTCACGGCCGGCCTCGCCGTGGTCGTGCTCGGCGTGGTCATGCTGCCGCTGCCCGGCCCCGGCTGGGTGGTGATCTTCCTGGGCATGGGGATCTGGGCCACCGAGTTCGGCTGGGCCCGGTCGGTGCTGCGCTGGACCCGCCGCAAGGTCACCGAGGCGGCCCACCGGGCCATGGACCCGCGGGTGCGCCGCCGCAACCTCACCGTCACCGCCGTCGGCCTCGCCGTGCTCGCGGGGGCCGGCGGCTGGTACCTCGCCCGGTACGGGCTGGCGCTCCCCTGGAGCGGGGGCGGCTGACCGGCCCGGGGGCGGGGGAGGCCGCAGCAGGGGTGTTCGGAGCACCCCCGGGGATGCGGTAATGTTTTCCCTGCACCCGGGCGATTAGCTCAGCGGGAGAGCACTTCGTTCACACCGAAGGGGTCACTGGTTCGATCCCAGTATCGCCCACCGGAATGCATAGTGATACGTGAGGCCCAGCCGATTATCGGCTGGGCCTCACGTGTATTTCCGGAATCCCCGAACGGTGGCCGGTGGGAATGCGACTGAGGATCAGTCATCTTCCGCGCGGAGCGCGAGTTCTGCCGGTGCGCCAGCGTCACCCGGAGGGCGCGAGTTGTACGACGACCGCCAAATGGTGCTACAGTTCTTCTCGTTGCCCGGGCGATTAGCTCAGCGGGAGAGCACTTCGTTCACACCGAAGGGGTCACTGGTTCGATCCCAGTATCGCCCACCGGACAGCACGCAGGCCCTGACCAGGAAACCGGTCAGGGCCTGCGGCGCGTCCGGGCCCGGTTACGCCGCCGCCTCGCAGCCGTGCCCGGGCTCCAGCCGGCGGCCGCAGCCGCACCGGGCCGGGCGCAGCGGCCAGGAGAGGTCCACCCGCTCCGGCGTCCCCGACCGGTCGAACCAGCTCTGCAGGCCCCGCGCCTGCGCCGCGTGCCAGATCGCCTGCCGCAGGTGCAGCTCCGCCGCGGTCAGCCCGCCCAGCGCCGCCGGGTAACGGAACCCGATCCGCCGGGTCAGCGCCAGCGCGGCCGTCGCGTCCGCCGCCGCGTCGTGCGCCCCGGCCAGCTCCACGCCGTAGTGCGCGCACAGGTCGGTCAGCGTCCGCCGGCCCTTGCGGTAGCGGTCCACGTGCTTGTCCAGCACCCGGGGGTCCAGCACCACCAGCCCGGCTGCGCCCAGCCCGCCGGTCAGCGTCAGGCCGTGGTGGCGGCGCAGCTCCCGGTCCAGCAGCGTCAGGTCGTACGGGGCGTTCATCACCACCACCGGGACGCCGGCCCGGGCCTGGGCCGCCAGTGCGCGGGTGACCTCCGCCACCACCACGCCGACCGGCCGCCCGTGCGCGCGGACCTGTTCGTCGGATATGCCGTGCACCGCCCGGGCGCCGTCCGGGATGGGCACGCCCGGATCGGCGAGCCAGGTGGTGGTCCGGACGTCCGCGCCGGGGGCGCACTGGACGACCAGGGCGGCCGAGACGATGCGGTCGGACTCGACGTCCACGCCGGTGGTCTCGGTGTCGAAGGAGGCGAGCGGGCCGGTGTACCAGTGCTGCTGCATGACTGCCCCTCAGGCGAGCGTTCCGCACCCCGGTGATACCCGCTCCTGACGCCCTTTCAACCGTTTGGCGCAGGGCGGACCGGGGATCCTCCGGGGGGACGTCCCGTTCGGTTCCGGACGGGCCCGGAGCCGGGGGAGGCCACGGGGAGATGGCACTGACGCAGCCGCAGCCCGACGGGGCGGCGGCCGTCCTGCGGGGGAACCTCGCGGTCACCGCCTGCATGGAGACGCTGCAGGTCGGCTACCTGCACGCGGTCGCCGCCGCGGCCGGCTGCTCGCTCTCCCAGCCGTTCCCGGACAACGGCATCGACTGGCAGGTCAGCCACGGCTCCCGGGAGCACGAGGTGGACGACGAGGTCACCGTCAAGATCCAGCTCAAGGCCACCCAGCAGATCGCGCCCGGGCCGCCCGGGCCGTTCTTCAGCTTCACCCTGGACAACGACCACCTGCGCAAGCTGGCCCGGGCACGGGTCGCGGTGCCGCGCATCCTGGTCGTGATGCTGCTGCCGCGCCGGGTCGACCACTGGCTGCGGGCCCGCCCGGACGCCCTGGAGCTGCGGCACTGCTGCTACTGGGTCAACCTGGCCGGCCACCCGGTCACCGGGCAGCGGCGCACCAACGTCCGGGTGCCCACCGGAAGGGTCTTCGACGACCGCGCGCTCTGCGACATCATGGCCCGGGTCGGCGCGGGTGAGAGCCCGTGACGGCCGGGCCCCGGCAGCGAGGAGCAGCATCCATGACACCGCCGCACGCACCGGACGGCCCGGCCCCGGCCCTGCCCGACCCGGCCGCCGTCGACCCGGCGGTGCTCGCCACCCTGCTGGCCCGGCACGGCTGGGTCCGGCGGGGCGGCCCCGCCGCGCGCTACGGACGCTGGACGCCCCCGGAGGACGAGCCCGGCACCAGCCTGCTCGTCCCCGCCGGGGACGGCTTCGACGACGCCGTCGACCTCCTCGCCGACGCCGTCACCGCGCTGTCCCGGTCCGCCACCCCCTCCGCCCGAGCCGTCCTCCGGGCCCTCGCGGTGCCCGGCGACGAGCTGCGCTGGCACCGCGAACTGCCCGGACCGGCCGGGGCCGCCCCCTGGGCGGAGGCCGAGCGGCTGCGGGGCGCCGCCCGGGCGATGCTCGCCGCCGGCGCCAAGGCCGCCCGGAGCACGGCCGCCTACTTCGGGGCGCGGCTGGACGACCACGCCGCGGACTTCCTGGACCGGGTCCTGGTCGTCGAACAGGGCACCGACCTGACCGCCCACACCCCCGCCCCCGAGGGCCGGGCCGCCGTCACCACGCTGGTGCGGGCCCTGGAGGCGCTGCGCGACGCCGTCGACTACCGGCGGGTCAGCGGCGGGCCCGACGTCTTCGAGAACGCCGTCGGGGCCGGGGTCAGCCGGGAGCTGGTGCAGTCCGTCGAGGAGCTGGTCCGCGGCACGACGGCGGCCCGGCTCGCGGTCGCCTGGTCGGCCGCCGCAGGGACGCCGGGCGGGTTCGGCGACCGCCGGATCGTCCTCGAATTCTCGCCCGGCGACCTGCCCGCCCTCGCCGAGGCGGCCGACCTGCTGGAGCGGATCGAGCCCGCGGTGGCGGTCACCGTCGTCGGCGTCGTCGTCCGGCTCAAGCGCGCCGGCCCGACGGGGCCGGGCGCGGTGCGGCTGCGCGTCCTCGGCGGCGCGGAGGTCCGCGAGCTCAAGCTCCGCCTGCCCGACCCGGACTACCGGATCGCCGCCGAGGCCCACCTCGCGGGCCTGCCGGTCCGGGTCTCCGGCCGGCTCGAACGGCACGGCGCCTTCCGCCGGCTGACCCGGCCGCACGGCCTGGAACCCTGCGGCTGGGAGGACGCCGAGCGCGAGCGGCTGCTGAAGTCCCTCGGGGACGGGCGGGGGGAGGGCCCGGGCGAAGGGGGAGAGGGGGCGTAGGTGCGCGGCGGGGGTGACGCTCTCGGTACCATCGTCACGCGCAGCGCAGTGTTGCGTCCTCTGAATCCAGCACGTCAGGAGAGACCGGTGACGGACGTCCGGGTAATCATCAGCCGCGAACCCGATCGGGAAGAGCGCGTGGTGACGACGGGCACCACGGCCGCCGAGCTCTTCGCCGACGACCGCTCGATCATCGCCGCCCGCGTCGGCGGCCAGCTCAAGGACCTCGCGTACGTCCTGCAGGACGGCGAGGAGGTCGAGCCGGTCGAGATCGGCAGCAAGGACGGCCTCGACATCCTGCGCCACTCCACCGCGCACGTCATGGCCCAGGCCGTGCAGCAGCTCTTCCCGGAGGCCAAGCTCGGCATCGGCCCGCCGGTGAAGGACGGCTTCTACTACGACTTCGACGTCGAGAAGCCCTTCCACCCCGATGACCTCAAGGCCATCGAGAAGAAGATGCAGGAGATCATCAAGCGCGGGCAGAGGTTCTCCCGCCGCGTGGTCACCGACGAGTCCGCCCGCGAGGAGCTGGCCGCCGAGCCGTTCAAGCTGGAGCTGATCGGCCTCAAGGGCTCCGCCGCCACCGCCGGCGAGGGCGCCGACGTCGAGGTGGGCGCCGGCGAGCTCACCATCTACGACAACCTGGACGCCAAGACCGGCGAGCAGTGCTGGGGCGACCTCTGCCGCGGCCCGCACCTGCCCAGCACCCGGCACATCCCGGCGTTCAAGCTGATGCGCAACGCGGCCGCCTACTGGCGCGGCAGCGAGAAGAACCCGATGCTGCAGCGCATCTACGGCACCGCGTGGCCGAGCAAGGACGAGCTGAAGGCCCACCTGGACTTCCTCGTCGAGGCCGAGAAGCGCGACCACCGCAAGCTCGGCAACGAGCTCGACCTCTTCTCCATCCCGGAGGAGATCGGCTCCGGCCTCGCGGTCTTCCACCCCAAGGGCGGCGTCATCCGCCGGGCGATGGAGGACTACTCGCGCAAGCGGCACGAGGAGGAGGGCTACGAGTTCGTCTACACCCCGCACGCCACCAAGGGGAAGCTCTTCGAGAAGAGCGGCCACCTCGACTGGTACGCGGACGGTATGTACCCGCCCATGCAGCTCGACGAGGGCGTGGACTACTACCTCAAGCCGATGAACTGCCCGATGCACAACCTGATCTTCGACGCGCGCGGCCGCTCGTACCGTGAACTGCCGCTGCGCCTCTTCGAGTTCGGGACGGTGTACCGCTACGAGAAGTCCGGCGTGGTGCACGGCCTGACCCGCGCCCGCGGCTTCACGCAGGACGACGCGCACATCTACTGCACCCGCGAGCAGATGGCCGAGGAGCTCGACTCCACGCTGACCTTCGTGCTCAACCTGCTCCGCGACTACGGTCTGACCGACTTCTACCTGGAGCTGTCGACCAAGGACCCGGAGAAGTTCGTCGGCAGCGACGAGGCCTGGGAGGAGGCCACCGCCGTCCTGGCGAGCGTGGCCGAGAAGCAGGGCCTGCCGCTGGTCCCGGACCCGGGCGGCGCGGCCTTCTACGGCCCGAAGATCTCGGTGCAGGCGCGCGACGCCATCGGCCGCACCTGGCAGATGTCGACCATCCAGCTCGACTTCAACCTGCCGGAGCGGTTCGACCTCGAGTACACCGGGGCGGACGGCTCGCGCCAGCGGCCGGTCATGATCCACCGCGCCCTCTTCGGTTCGATCGAGCGCTTCTTCGCGGTGCTGCTGGAGCACTACGCCGGCGCCATGCCGCCGTGGCTGGCCCCGGTCACCGTCACCGGCATCCCGATCACCGACGAGCACGTGCCGTACCTGCTCGACGTCGCGGCGGAGCTGAAGAAGCACGGGGTCCGGGTCGAGGTGGACACCTCCGACGACCGCATGCAGAAGAAGATCCGCAACGCCCAGAAGAGCAAGGTCCCGTTCATGCTCATCGCCGGCAACGACGACGTCGAGGCGGGCGCGGTGTCCTTCCGCTACCGCAACGGCGAGCAGAAGAACGGCGTCCCGGTGGCGGACGCGGTGCAGGAGATCGTCGAGGCGGTGCGGAGCCGGATCCAGGTGTGATCCGCTGGCACGACCGTCACGCGCGGGGCAGGCTCTCGACGAGTCTGCCCCGCGCGGCTTTGCAAGCACCGCCGGGCGAATATGCTGATCAGCATGACGACTGAGCCGGAACTGCAGCGGGGCGTCGGTGAGCCGGACGGCTTCCGCCGCCTGTGGACCCCCCATCGGATGGCGTACATCCAGGGTGAGAACAAGCCCACCGGCCCGGCTCCGGACGACGGTTGCCCGTTCTGCTCGATCCCCTCGCTGAGCGACGAGGACGGCCTGGTCATCGCCCGGGGGAGCGCCGTCTTCGCGGTGCTGAACCTGTACCCGTACAACGGCGGCCACTTGATGGTCGTCCCGTACCGGCACGTGGCGGACTACACCGACCTGGACGAGGCGGAGACGGCCGAGCTGGCCGACTTCACCAAGCGGGCGATGACCGCGCTGCGGGCCGCCTCGGGCGCGCACGGGTTCAACATCGGGATGAACCAGGGCGCGGCGGCGGGGGCCGGGATCGCCGCGCACCTGCACCAGCACGTGGTGCCGCGCTGGGGCGGCGACACCAACTTCATGCCGGTGGTCGGCCACACCAAGGTGCTGCCGCAGCTGCTGGCGGACACCCGCAAGATGCTGGCCGAGGCCTGGCCGCAGGACTGACCGCGGCGTTCCGCGACCGGCCCGGCCGGCCGGAACGCCGGAAGGGGCCCGCCACCGTCGATCCGGTGGCGGGCCCCTCCGTGTTGTCGGTCGTACGGGCGCCTGCGCGGCCCTACTCGAACTGGTCGACCCTGTACGGGCGGGTGCCCTGCGCCTCGGACTTGATGATCGAGGCGCGGTTCTTGAAGCGCTCGGTGTCCAGGTCGTGCTCCTCCAGGAACTCCAGCGTGGCGGCGTGCACCGCGCCGAGCACCGGGACGGAGGCGTTGAGCGCGTTGTCCGTCATGAAGCGGCTGCCCCACGGCGGGCTGGCCCAGGCGTGCCGGAAGCCGAACGGCTCGGGCAGGCCCATGCCGCCGCCGAGCCAGGCGAGCAGCCCGGGGGCCCGGGTGAAGGGCGCGCGCAGGGCCTGGCGCACCACCTCGTCGTTGTCGATCAGGGGGAGCTGGACGGTGCGCTCCTCCCAGAACTTGCCGGTCTTCTGGACGGTCTTCTCCTTGGGCGCCGGCTTGTCGCCGAAGACACCGTTGACCGGGCCGAGCGCGTAGCCGGCGACGGTGACCGTGAGGGTGTTGGCGAGCAGGGTCACCGTGATGGTGAAGGTGATGATCAGCTTGCCGTCGAAGGTGATGAACTGGGTGGCCAGGTAGTGCCGGGGGCCGCCGCCGGCGAAGGTCTGCTTGTCGGCGATGGTCTGCAGGGCGAAGTCGCGCATCCGGTCGCCGTCCATGTCGGCGTTGCCGGGGCGGGAGATCTCGTCGGCGTTCTCGCCGATCTCCATGACCGCCCACTGCTTGACCGTGATGTTGGTCATCCCGCTGTTGGCGACCTCGCTGACGGCGAGCCCCTTGAGGTGCGAGGAGATCTTCCGGACGAGGTCCCAGGGGTGGAAGGCGCGGAAGTCGGAGTGGCCTTCGGCGGGGCGCATCACGTCGACCAGGCGCCACTCGCCCCAGCGCCGGCCGATTCCGAGGATGCCCTTGGGTCCGGCGTAGTGCTGGATGTTGGTCTCCTGCTCGCCGTCCATCCGGGCGAGCCGGTCGCGCAGGTCGACGGCCTTCTTGTCGAGGTCGTCGCGGGGGACGGCCTTGGCGACGCTGGCGGCGACGGCGTTGCCCTCGACCAGGGCCTGCCAGCGCGCGCGGAGGTCCTTGGTGGACTGCAGCACGATGCGCCGTGCGAGGATCCAGCCGATGATCGGCGGGACCATGGCGATCCGCAGGTAGACGCCGAGCGGGCCCTGGACGGGCGGCTTGACCAGCACCAGCACGGACACCACGGCCGCGGCCAGCAGGGCGAGGCTGCCGTAGAGCTCGTCCTGGAGGGCCTTCCCCTTCATGAGGTAGATCCGCAGGTAGAACGCGCCGACCCAGAGCAGGGTGCCGGGCAGTGCGAGCAGGCCGAAGAGCAGCGTGACCACCGTCAGCCTGCGGTCCCGCGCGGCGCGCAACTCCTGGGCGGCGAGGCAGTGTTCGACGATCTGGCGGGTGTCGGTGCCGAACGAGGGCACGATCGGCTTGCGCCCGGCGCCCACCGTGCGGGCGATCACGGCGGCGCTGAACGCCTCGCCGAGATTGGCCTCGAAGAGCTTGAACCGGGGCTTCTTGTGGGTCGCGGCGGTGACCTTGCCGACGAAGTCCTCGATCTTGCCGTCGCGGTACGCGACCGAGGAGAGCGCCTGGGTGACTCCGGTCTGCGGCCCGGCGTCCGTCCGGGGTATCTGCGCACCCGGGGTCATGTCGAGTGTGGTCACGGTGGCGACCCTCCTCCCCTTGTCAGCGGCAGGTTACCGTGCCGTGGTGCCGCCGCGCTCATGATCGTCTGAAGTGCCGTCACGATCCGGCCGCACCCGGCCCGAGGGGCATGATGCCCAGCTTCGGGCGGGTCGATACCCGGGCGGCGGGGGCGTGTGGGGGTGGGGCAGGATGGTGGTGACCGCGAGGAAGGGGGCCCACCTGATGGACCCGGTGCTGGTGTTCGACGGGGACTGCTCGTTCTGCTCGTCCTGCGTGCGGTGGGGGGAGCGCTACCTGCGCCAGACCCTGGCCTCCGGCGGCTGGGAGGCGGTGCCGTTCCAGTTCGCGGACCTGCCCGCGCTGGACGCGCGGGCGGGCGGGCGCGGCGAGCTGACCGCGGAGCGCGCGGAGCGCGAGGTGCTCTGGCTGACGCCGACGGGCCGGGTGTACGGGGGAGCGCAGGCGGTGGCCCGGCTGCTGCTGCGCACCGGCGGTGCCTGGGCCTTCCTGGGCGCGGTGCTGACGCTGGCGCCGGTGCGGCCGGTGGCGGGGCTCGCCTACCGCTGGGTGTCGCGCAACCGCCACCGGATGCCCGGCGGCACGGCGGCGTGCGCGCTGCCGCACCGGCCGGGCGGCGTTCAGTCGGTGTAGCGGGCGGCCACGGCGGTCGGCATGGGTTCGTGGCGCAGGTAGGCGCGGGAGAACTCGGCGGTGCCGTGGGTGAGTGAGCGCAGGTCGACGGGGTAGCGGACGAGTTCGAGCTCCGGGACCTCGGCGCGCAGCAGGGTCAGGCCCGGGCCGCCGGTCTCGGTGCCGAGGACGCGGCCGCGGCGGGCGGCGAGGTCGCCGAGGACGGCGCCGAGGTAGTCGTCGGGCAGCATCACGGTGACGGCGGCGACGGGTTCGAGCAGCCGGATGACGGCGTGCTCGGCCGCGTCGCGCAGGGCCAGGGCGGCGGCGTTCTGGAAGGACGCGTCGGAGGAGTCGACGGAGTGCGCCTTCCCGTCGGTGAGGGTGACCCGGACGTCGACGAGCGGGTGCCCGGTGGCGACGCCCTTGGCGAGCTGGGCGCGCAGGCCCTTCTCGACGGAGGGGATGAAGTGCTTGGGGACGGCGCCGCCGACGACCTGTTCCCGGAACTCGAAGCCGGAGCCTGCCGGGAGCGGCTCGACCTCCAGGTCGCAGATGGCGTACTGGCCGTGGCCGCCGGACTGCTTGACGAGCCGGCCGTGGCCGGCGGCGGCGGTGCCGAAGGTCTCGCGCAGGGCGACCTTCGGCTCCACGGTGTCGACGTGGACGCCGTGCCGGCTGCGCAGCCGGTCGAGCACGACGTCGACGTGGGCCTCGCCGGTGCACCAGAGGACGAGCTGGTGGGTGTCCGGGTTCTGTTCGAGGCGCAGGGCCGGGTCCTCGGCGGTGAGGCGGGCGAGGGCCTGGGAGAGCTTGTCGTCGTCGGCCTTGCTGTGGGCCTCGACGGCGATCGGGAGCAGCGGCTCGGGCAGCGTCCAGCCGTCGAGGTCGACGGGGTGGCCGGGGTCGTGGACGGTGTCGCCGGCGCGGGCGGTGGTGAGTTTGGCGGCGCAGACCAGGTCGCCCGCGACGGCGTGCGGGACGGGCCGCTGGAGCTTGCCGAACGGGCTGGTGAGGCCGGTGACGCGCTCGTCGCCGTTCTGGTCGGCGGTGTGCGCGGGGCCGGTGAGGTGGATCCGGGTGTCGGGCCGCAGGGTGCCGGCGTACAGGCGCAGCAGGCTGATCCGGCCGACGTAGGCGTCGCCGGTGACGCGGACGACCTGGGCGGCGAGCGGGGCGTCCGGGTCGCAGTCGGGGGCGGGGCGGGTGCGTTCGGTGGGGTCGGGGAAGGTGTGGACGATCAGGTCGAGGAGCTCGGCGGCGCCGAGGCCGTTGTCGCTGGTGGGGACGGCGGGGTGGAGGACGCAGTCGAGGACCTCGCGGCGCAGGCCGGCTTCGAGCGCCTCGGTGTCGAGGGCGTCGCCGGCCAGGTAGCGCTCCATCAGGGTGTCGTCCTGGCCGGAGATGGCCTCGACGAGGCTGTCGTGGGCGGGGCCGGTGTCGGGCAGCGGGGCCGCCCGGCCGTAGGTGTCGCCGGTGAGGAGGTCGACGCTGCCGTCGGGGTGGCCGTCGTGGAGGACGGGCAGGAAGAGCGGGCGCAGGGTGTCCGGGCCCAGGTCGAAGGCGTCGTGGCAGGCGGTGAGGATGTCGTCGAAGCCGGTGTGGGCGAGGTCGAGCTTGGCGACGGCGATGGCGCGCGGGATGCCCTCGGCGGCGCACTCGCGCCAGCGGGCGCGGGTGGGGGCGGTGACCGGGTCGGTGGCGGAGACGACGAAGACGGCGGCGTCGGCGGCGTGCAGCGCGGCGCGCAGGTCGGCGGTGAAGTCGGGGTGGCCGGGCGGGTCGATCAGGTTGATCTTGACGCCCTTCCACTCGAGCGGGAGCAGCGAGAGCTGGACGGAGCGCTGCTGGTGGTGCTCGATGTCCTCGTGGTCGGACACGGTGGTGCCGTCGGTGACCCGGCCGGCCCGGCCGGTGGCGCCGGCGGCGAGCGCCAGGGATTCGGCGAGGGTGGTCTTGCCCACACCGCTGGAGCCGATCAGGACGACGTTGCGCAGGTCCCGGGGGCCGGTGACGGCGGGCGCCTGAGCGGCTCGTGCCGTGCTGCGGTCGGGCATCGGGGTCTCCTCCCGTAGCGCCGGGGGTGTCCTTCGAAAGTCTAGGGGCGGGTGTCGGGGCGGCGCGTGTCGTACGACGGGCGGGTGCGGGGCGGGACGGGTGTGTCGCGGGGCGGTGGGTGCGACGGAGCGGCTCCCCGGCCTGGCTACGATGGGTGCGCCGGGCGGGCTGATCCGTCCGGTCGTCTGCCGCGCGAACTGCGCCAGGCGGGTACCAGGGAGATCGGAGCGGTCGGGAAGGCCATGCTCAACAAATACGCGCGTGCCTTCTTCACACGTGTCCTGACCCCGTTCGCCGCGTTCCTGATCCGGCTGGGCGTGAGCCCGGACGCCGTGACGCTGATCGGTACCGCCGGTTCGGTGGCCGGTGCGCTGGTGTTCTTCCCGCGCGGGGAGTTCTTCTGGGGCACCATCACGATCACGCTGTTCATCTTCTCGGACCTGGTGGACGGGAACATGGCCCGCCAGCTGGGCCGGACCAGCAAGTGGGGGGCGTTCCTGGACTCCACGCTGGACCGGGTCGCGGACGCCGCGATCTTCGGCGGCCTGGCGATGTGGTACGCGGGCAAGGGCGACAACGACCTGCTGTGCGCGGTGGCGATCTTCTGCCTGGCGAGCGGTCTGGTGGTGTCGTACACCAAGGCGAGGGCGGAGAGCCAGGGCCTGCCGTGCGACGTGTCGGGGCTGGTGGAGCGGGCGGAGCGGCTGGTGATCAGCCTGGTGGCGGCCGGGGTCTCGGGGCTGCACACGTTCGGGGTGCCGTACGTGGAGTGGCTGCTGCCGGTGGCGCTGTGGCTGGTCGCGGCGGGCAGTCTGGTGACGGTGTTCCAGCGGATGCTGACCGTGCGCCGGGAGGCGTTCGAGGCCGACCGAGCGGCGGCCGGGAGCTGATGGGGGGCGTCCTGCGGTGACGGACCGACTGGTGTACTGGGCGTACGCGCTGGGCTGGGCGGTGCTCAAGCACCTGCCGGAGCGGGCGGCGCGGGGCCTCTTCGACGGCCTGGCGGACTACGCCTGGCGCAAGCGCGGCAAGCGGGTGCTCCAGCTGGAGGCCAACCTGCGCCGGGTCCGTCCGGGGCTGGACGAGGCGGGGGTGCGGGAGCTGTCCCGGGCCGGGATGCGCTCGTACCTGCGGTACTGGATGGAGTCGTTCCGGCTGCCGGTGTGGAGCCGCGAGCGGGTGGCCCGCGACGTCCGGGTGGACGGCACGGAGCACCTGCGGGAGGCGATGGAGTCCGGGCGGGGCGCGGTGATAGCGCTGCCGCACATGGGCAACTGGGACCTCGCGGGCACCTGGGTGGCCCAGCAGGGCTTCCCGTTCACGACGGTCGCGGAGCGGTTGAAGCCGGAGCGGCTGTTCGACCGGTTCGTGGCGTTCCGGGAGGGCCAGGGCATGGAGGTCCTGGCCCTGACCGGCGGCGGGGTGAACGTGATCGGCACGCTGGCGCGGCGGCTGCGCGAGGGGCGGCTGGTCTGCCTGGTGGGGGACCGCGACCTCTCGGAGGCGGGCCTGGAGGTGTCCTTCTTCGGGGAGGCGACCAGGATGCCGGCCGGTCCGGCGGCGCTGTGCCAGCGGACCGGGGCGGCGCTGCTGCCGGTGACGCTCTGGTACGAGGGCCCGGTGATGCGGGCACGGATCCACCCCGAGGTGCCGGTGCCGCCGGGGGAGGACCGCAAGGAGCGGACCCGGGCGATGACCCAGGCGCTGGCGGACGTGTGGGAGCGGGGGATCGGCGAGCACCCGGAGGACTGGCACATGCTGCAGCGCTTCTGGCTGGCCGACCTCCCGGTCCGTGAGACGGTGGGGGAGGCGGCCGGGCCGCGCCCCGAGCGGGCCCGGGAGGCCGGGCCGGAGCAGGCCGGCGAGCCCGCGGCCGAGGCCTCCGGGTCCTGATCCCGGCCGACCGGGTCCTGGCCCCGGTCAACAGGAGTGCCCGCAGGAGTACCCGAAGGAGCATGAGGAACCCGTGAAGATCGGCATCGTCTGCCCGTACGACTGGGACGTCCCCGGCGGGGTGCAGTTCCACATCCGGGATCTCGCCGAGCACCTGATCGGCCTGGGCCACGAGGTGTCGGTGCTGGCGCCGGCCGAGGACGACGAGGCCCTGCCGCCGTACGTGGTCTCGGCCGGGCGGGCGGTGGCGGTGCCGTACAACGGCTCGGTGGCGCGGCTGAGCTTCGGCATCCTGTCCGCGGCGCGGGTGCGGCGGTGGCTGCACGACGGGCGGTTCGACATCCTGCACGTCCACGAGCCGGCCTCGCCCAGCCTGTCGATGCTGGCGGCGTGGTCGGCCTCCGGGCCGATGGTGGGGACGTTCCACACCTCGAACCCGCGTTCGCGGGCGATGATCGCGGCCTCGCCGATCCTGCAGCCGGGCCTGGAGAAGATGCGGGCCCGGATCGCGGTGTCGGAGTACGCCCGGCGGACGCTGGTGGAGCACCTGGGCGGCGACGCGGTGGTGATCCCGAACGGCGTGGACGTCGGCTTCTTCGCCGAGGCCGAGCCGGACAAGCGCTGGACCGGCGGCGCGGCGGACGGCGAGCCGGGCACGATCGGCTTCATCGGCCGGATCAACGAGCCGCGCAAGGGCCTGCCGACGCTGCTGGCCGCGCTGCCGAGGATCCTGGCGGAGCGGCCGGGGGTGCGGCTGCTGGTGGCGGGCAAGGGCGACGAGGAGGAGGCCGTCGCGGGCCTGGCGCCGGAGGTCCGTGCGCAGGTGGAGTTCCTCGGCATGGTCAGCGACCGGGACAAGGCCCGGCTGCTGCGCAGCGTGGACCTGTACGTGGCGCCGAACACCGGGGGCGAGAGCTTCGGGATCATCCTGGTCGAGGCGATGTCGGCGGGCGCCCCGGTGCTGGCCAGCGACCTGGACGCGTTCAAGCAGGTGCTGGACGGCGGCGACGCCGGCGAGCTGTTCCCGGTGGAGGACGCGGACGCGCTGGCCCGGTCGGCGCTGCGCCTGCTGGGCGACCCGGGGCGGCTGGAGGAGCTGCGGAAGGCGGCCTCGCGGCACGTGCGGCGGTTCGACTGGTCGACGGTCGGTGCCGACATCCTGGCGGTGTACGAGACGGTGACGGCGGGGGCCGCGGCGGTGGTCGAGGAGGACGTGCGCAGCGGCCGGCGCGGCCGGTTCGGGCTGGCGCGCGACTGATCCGCGTCGGCGGGGGACCCTGCGGGGCGGCGGCCGGGCCGGGTTAGGGTCGGTGGTCCGTACTGGTGTCGACGCATGGGGGAATTCCGATGCCGCAGATCTCCGTGGACTACTCGCCGGGCCTGGCCGGCTCCTTCGACCGCAGGGCGCTGGGCGTGGCGATCAACCGGCTCGCGGTGAAGACGATCGACGCGACCCCGGGCGCCTGCAAGACGCTGTTCCGCTGCGACGAGGACTTCGTGGTGGGGGACGGCGAGGAGCCGGCGGCGCAGGTGTACGTCGAGTTCCAGATCTTCCCGGGCCGGACGCCGGAGGCGAAGGCGGCGCTCAGCGAGGGCGTGCTGGCGCTGCTGGCCGAGCACGTCCGGCCCGAGCCGGGGGTGCGGCTGCACACCGCGGTGAACGTCTCGGACATCGACCGGGAGTCCTACCGCAGCGCCGCCCTCGGCGGGTAGGGCATGGCACCGGCCCGGCCGCTGCGAGCACGTCGGGCCGGTGACACCGGGTAGCGTTGCGCCCCGTGACTACCTGGATCTGGGCCGGCGTGGCCGTGGTGCTGTTCGGCATGTACCTGAGTTGGACGGCCGGCCGGCTGGACCGGCTGCACGCCAGGATCGACGCCGCGCGCGCGGCGCTGGACGCGCAGCTGGTCCGCCGGGCCTCGGTGGCGATGGAGCTGGCGACCTCCTCGCTGCTGGACCCGGCGGCCTCGCTGCTGCTGCTGGACGCGGCCCACGCGGCCCGGCAGGCCGAGGACGAGCAGCGCGAGGTGGCGGAGAGCCAGCTGAGCCTGGCGCTGCGGGCGGTGCTGGAGGAGCCCGAGCAGGTGGCGGCGCTGGTGGCCGAGCCGGGTGGCGAGGACGCGGTGCGGGACCTGACGGCGGCGGTGCGCCGGGTGCCGATGGCCAGGCGGTTCCACAACGACGCGGTGCGGGCGGCCCGGGCGGTGCGCGAGCACCGATTGGTGCGGTACTTCCGGTTGGCCGGAAAGGCGCCGTTCCCGATGGCCTTCGAGATGGACGACGCCCCGCCGCCCGCTCTCACGCCCGAGGGAGCGCCCGCCTAGGCTGTGCTCGGATACGGCCCGTTTGTCGCATCCCGTCGTCCGGGCTGGACTTGGTGGCGCATGGTTGGGCCCCTTGTTCCGCCTACCATAGGGCGATAGCACTGGTTCATCTTCGAGTGAGGTCTCACGTGTCCACCACCCCCACCACCGCAGACCAGCCGCAGATCGGCACCGCCCGGGTGAAGCGCGGCATGGCCGAGCAGCTCAAGGGCGGTGTGATCATGGACGTGGTCAACGCCGAGCAGGCCAAGATCGCCGAGGACGCCGGAGCGGTGGCCGTCATGGCCCTGGAGCGGGTTCCCGCCGACATCCGCAAGGACGGCGGCGTGGCCCGCATGTCCGACCCGAACATGATCGAGGAGATCATCGAGGCCGTCTCCATCCCGGTGATGGCCAAGTCGCGGATCGGCCACTTCGTCGAGGCCCAGGTCCTCCAGTCGCTGGGTGTCGACTACATCGACGAGTCCGAGGTGCTGACCCCGGCCGACGAGGTCAACCACTCCGACAAGTGGGCCTTCACCACCCCCTTCGTCTGTGGCGCCACCAACCTGGGCGAGGCCCTGCGCCGCATCGCCGAGGGTGCGGCCATGATCCGCTCCAAGGGCGAGGCCGGCACCGGCAACGTCGTCGAGGCCGTCCGCCACCTGCGCCAGATCAAGAACGAGATCGCCAAGCTGCGCGGCTTCGACAACAACGAGCTGTACGCCGCCGCCAAGGAGCTGCGCGCCCCGTACGAGCTGGTCAAGGAGGTCGCCGAGCTCGGCAAGCTGCCGGTCGTGCTGTTCTCCGCCGGTGGCGTGGCCACCCCGGCCGACGCCGCGCTGATGCGCCAGCTGGGCGCCGAGGGCGTCTTCGTCGGCTCCGGCATCTTCAAGTCGGGCGACCCGGCCAAGCGTGCCGCCGCCATCGTGAAGGCCACCACCTTCTTCGACGACCCGAAGATCATCGCGGACGCCTCGCGCAACCTGGGCGAGGCCATGGTCGGCATCAACTGCGACACCCTGCCGGAGACCGAGCGCTACGCCAACCGCGGCTGGTAGTCCGCCCGTACTCCTGAGCCGGCCCGCCGCGCGCCGAGGCGCCGCGGCGGGCCGCGCCACGTACTTCCGTAGATCGATCGAACGAGGTTGAAGACCGTGAGCACTCCAGTCATCGGCGTCCTCGCCCTGCAGGGCGACGTCCGCGAGCACCTGGTCGCGCTGGCCGAGGCCGACGCGCTGGCCCGTCCGGTGCGCCGTGCCGAGGAGCTGGCCGAGGTCGACGCGCTGGTGATCCCCGGCGGGGAGTCCACCACCATGTCCAAGCTGGCGCTGCTGTTCGGCGTGATGGACCCGCTGCGCGAGCGGGTGGCCGCCGGGATGCCGGTGTACGGCACCTGCGCGGGCATGATCATGCTGGCCGACAAGATCCTCGACGGCCGGGACGACCAGGAGACCGTCGGCGGCATCGACATGACGGTGCGCCGCAACGCCTTCGGCCGGCAGAACGAGTCCTTCGAGTCCGGGATCGCCTTCAAGGGCATGGCGGACGCGCCGGTGCACGGCGTCTTCATCCGCGCCCCCTGGGTCGAGGCCGTCGGGGCCGGCGTCGAGGTGCTCGCCGAGCTGCCCGCCGCGGACGGCCCGGACAGCAGGATCGTGGCGGTGCGCCAGGGCAACCTGCTGGCCACCTCGTTCCACCCGGAGCTCACCGGCGACCACCGCGTGCACGCCTATTTCGTCGCCATGGTCGAGGAGCACCTCGCCGCGAAGTGACGGGGTTCCTACCACCCGTTGCGACACCGGTAAGATCTCATCTGTTTCATTTCCATTTGGCGACGTAAAGGAGCTGGCGATGTCCGGCCACTCTAAGTGGGCTACCACCAAGCACAAGAAGGCCGTGATCGACGCCAAGCGCGGCAAGCTCTTCGCCAAGATGATCAAGAACATCGAGGTGGCGGCGCGCACCGGCGGTCCCGACCCGGCCGGCAACCCGACCCTCTACGACGCCATCCAGAAGGCGAAGAAGAGCTCGGTCCCGATCGACAACATCAACCGCGCCGTCAAGCGCGGTGGTGGTCTGGAGGCCGGCGGCGCCGACTACCAGACGATCATGTACGAGGGCTACGGCCCGAACGGCGTCGCCGTCCTGATCGAGTGCCTCACCGACAACCGCAACCGCGCGGCCTCCGACGTGCGCGTCGCGATGACCCGCAACGGCGGCTCGATGGCCGACCCGGGCTCGGTGTCGTACCTGTTCACCCGCAAGGGCGTCGTGATCGTCCCCAAGGCCGACGGCGTGGACGAGGACAAGCTCTTCGAGGTCGTCCTCGACCAGGAGCCCGAGGAGATCAACGACCTCGGCGAGTCGTTCGAGATCGTCTCCGAGGCCTCCAAGATGGTGGCAGTGCGCACCGCGCTGGTGGACGCCGGCGTCGACTACGACTCTGCCGAGGCCAACTTCCTCCCGAGCATGCAGGTCGAGCTGGACGTCGACGGCGCCCGCAAGATCCTGAAGCTGATCGACGCGCTGGAGGACAGCGACGACGTGCAGAACGTCTTCGCCAACTTCGACATCTCCGACGAGGTCGGTGCGCAGCTCGACGCCGAGTGATCCTCCCCGAGTGATCGCCCGCGGGCGATCACCGGCGGGTGATCGTTCCCGCGGCCCGGCCCGGTGGTCCCAGGACCGCCGGGCCGGTGTCGTCGGCGGGGTTGTCGGACCCGGACGGTAGCCTTCGCAGGTCGCCCGCCGTGAGCCGCGGAGCGCGCCGGGTCCGGATCCGGGCCCGGGCCCGGGCCCGGAGGCGGGCGGCGATCGACGGAGAGGCGGGGCTTGTGGTTCGGGTACTGGGCGTGGACCCGGGGCTGACCAGGTGCGGGGTCGGCGTGGTCGAGGGTGCGCCGGGCCGGCCGCTGCGGATGGCCGGGGTCGGGGTGGTGCGCACGCCCGCCGAGGCCGAGATCGGGCAGCGGCTGCTGCTGGTCGAGCAGGGCATCGAGCAGTGGCTCGACGAGCACCGGCCCGACCTGGTGGCCGTCGAGCGGGTCTTCGCCCAGCACAACGTGCGGACGGTGATGGGCACCGCCCAGGCCAGCGCGGTCGCGATGCTCTGCGCCACCCGGCGCGGCATACCGGTCACCCTGCACACTCCGAGCGAGGTCAAGGCCGCCGTCACCGGCTCCGGCCGGGCCGACAAGGCCCAGGTCACGGCCATGGTGCAGCGCCTGCTGCGGCTGGACGCCCCGCCCAAGCCGGCCGACGCCGCGGACGCCCTGGCGCTGGCCATCTGCCACATCTGGCGCGGCGGCGCGACGAACCGCCTGGAGGCCGCGGTGCGGGCGGCCCGCGCCACCTCCCCGCAAGCCCGTCCCACCCCCCGTTGAAAGGCAGTAGCCGGTGATCGCCTTCGTGCAAGGGCCCGTGGCGGCCATCTCCTCCGGACTCGCCGTGGTCGAGGTCGGCGGGGTCGGCATGGCCGTGCAGTGCACGCCGAGCACGCTGGCCGGGCTGCGGCTGGGGGAGCCGGTCCGCCTCGCCACCTCGCTCGTGGTCCGGGAGGACTCGCTGACCCTGTTCGGCTTCGCGGACGACGACGAGCGCGCCGTCTTCGAGATCCTGCAGGCGGCCCCGGGGGTCGGCCCCAAGCTGGCGCAGGCGATGCTCGGGGTGCACAGCCCGGACGCGCTGCGGGCCGCGGTGGCCGGCGGCGACGAGAAGGCGCTGGTGGCGGTGCCCGGCATCGGCAAGGCCAAGGCGGCCAAGCTGCTGCTGGAGTACAAGGACAAGCTGGGCGCCCCGCACGGCGCGGTGCCGGCGCAGAAGCCGATCGCGGCCGGTCCGGCTCCGTGGAGCGAGCAGCTGCACTCGGCGCTGACCGGCCTCGGCTACGCTCCGCGGGAGGCGGACGAGGCGGTCGCGGCCGTCGCCCCCGAGGCGGAGGCCCAGGCGACGCCGGACGTCGGTGCGTTGCTCCGGCTCGCCCTGCGCGGCCTCAACCGGGCCCGCTGACCACTGACGATCTGTCCGTTTGTCGACTTTGGAGTCCACAGCACATGAGCGAGCGAAGCGGGGCGGGGTCATGAGTGCGTACGACCCCGATCCGGTCGACCGGCTGGTGACGCCCGCCGCCGACGGTGAGGACCAGGCGGTCGAGGCGGCGCTGCGCCCCAAGCTGCTGGAGGAGTTCATCGGCCAGGAGCGGGTGCGCGAGCAGCTGTCCCTGGTGCTCCAGGCGGCCCGCAAGCGCGGCAGCGCCCCGGACCACGTCCTGCTCAGCGGGCCGCCCGGGCTGGGCAAGACCACCCTGTCCATGATCATCGCTGCCGAGCTGGGCGCCCCGATCCGGATCACCTCCGGCCCGGCGATCCAGCACGCGGGCGACCTCGCGGCGATCCTCTCCTCGCTCACCGAGGGCGAGGTGCTCTTCCTCGACGAGATCCACCGGATGTCCCGGCCGGCCGAGGAGATGCTCTACATGGCGATGGAGGACTTCCGGGTCGACGTGATCGTCGGCAAGGGGCCGGGCGCCACCGCCATCCCGCTGGAGCTGCCCCCCTTCACCCTGGTCGGCGCCACCACCCGGGCCGGTCTGCTGCCGCCGCCGCTGCGGGACCGCTTCGGCTTCACCGGCCACATGGAGTTCTACGCGCCGGCCGAGCTCCAGCAGGTGGTGCGGCGCTCGGCCGCGCTGCTGGACGTGGAGATCGACCCGGCGGGTGCCGCCGAGATCGCCGGCCGCTCGCGCGGCACCCCGCGCATCGCCAACCGGCTGCTGCGCCGGGTCCGCGACTTCGCGCAGGTGCGGCACGACGGCCTGGTCAGCGCCGAGATCGCGGCCAGGGCGCTGGACGTCTACGAGGTGGACGCACGGGGCCTGGACCGGCTGGACCGCGCGGTGCTGAACGCGCTGCTGCGGCTCTTCGGCGGCGGTCCGGTCGGTTTGTCGACACTGGCGGTCGCCGTGGGTGAGGAGGCCGAGACGGTGGAGGAGGTGGCCGAGCCGTTCCTGGTCCGCGAGGGGCTGCTGGCCCGGACCCCGCGCGGGCGGATCGCCACCGCCGCCGCCTGGCAGCACCTCGGGATGACCCCTCCGGTCCAGACCACCCGCGGCGCGGTGCCGGCCCAGTCCGAACTCTTCCCGGCCGACGGGGGCTGAACGGGTGACCGCCCGCCGCCCGCTTCCCGGTGGGCGGCGCCACCACGCCCCGAGGAGAAGCCACGGGAGAAGTCCGGGGAAACTGTGCAGGCGGAGGGTCGCCACTTTCGGCGGCAGGATGCGATGCTTGGCGTTGTCCGATCAGTTCGGGGTCGCCTAGACTCCGCCGGACCGCCCCTCTCACCTGACGGGCCGACCATTACCACACAGGCTGCCGATCGGCGGCCCGTAAAGGACCCTGGCTGCAGTGAACTTCATCATCCTTCTCCTCCCGATCCTGGCGATCGTGCTCATGTTCCGGTCGCAGAAGAAGCGCCAGCAGCAGCAGCAGCAGATGCAGACCTCGCTGGAGCCCGGGGCGGGAGTGCGCACCATCGGCGGCCTGTACGCCCAGGTGAAGGCGGTCAACGAGGAGACCATCGAGCTGGAGATCGCTCCCGGCGTGGTCACCCACTTCACCAAGAGCGCGATCGCGGCCGTCCTGGACCCCCAGGAGTACGACGCGATCATCAACGGCCGCCCCGCCGACGACGAGCTCGCCGAGCCGGAGGCCGAGGACGCCGAGCCGGTCGAGGACAAGCCGCTGACGCTGACCAAGGACAGCGCCGAGAAGGGCGACGTCGAGGGCGGGGCTCCCGCGAGCAAGTAGTACGGTCGGGCACCAGCCCGGCCGCGCGGCGCAGTGCCGCGAGCCCACAGGACCTCAGGGCCGCAGAACCGCCATGCCCCCGTCCCGCCACGAGCCGGACGGGGGTCCGGTCGGGGAGGTGGCATGGACAGGGAGAAACGAGCAAGGTGGCAACACCCAAGTCGCGCCCGCGCGACGGCTACCCAGGGCGGGCACTGGCCCTCATCCTGGTCGTCACCGTCGGACTGGTCGCCCTCATGTTCGGGACGGGCAACACCAAGCCCCGGCTCGGGATCGACCTCGCCGGCGGCACCAGCATCACGCTGACCGCGAAGTCGACGGACCCCAAGGCGATCAACAAGTCCAGCATGGACATCGCCACCGGGATCATCGAGCGCCGCGTCAACGGTATGGGTGTCTCCGAGGCGGAGGTCCAGACCCAGGGCGACGACACGATCATCGTGAACATCCCCAAGGGCGGCGACCGGCAGAACGCGGCGGACCAGGTCGGTACCACCGCCAAGCTGTTCTTCCGCCCGGTCCTCGCCGTGGCGCCCAGCGGCTTCACCCCGCCCGCGCCCAGCGGCTCCCCGTCGGCCGGTGCCACCGGCTCCCCGAGCGCGACCCCGTCGAACGGTGCCACCGCGGCGCCCTCGGCCACCGCCTCCGGCACGCCCGCCGCGAGCGCCAGCCCCACCAAGCAGGGCCGCGCCCTCGGTGAGGCCCTCGCCGCCGACGCCAGCCCGAGCGCCGCCGCCACGGGCGCGAGCACCGCCCCGAGCGCCCCGGCCGCCGGCACGCCGTCCGCCGCCGCCACCCAGCCCAGTGCCGCCGACGTCAGCGCCGCGCTGACCCAGGGCACCGTGCCGCCGGAGCTGTCCGCCGCCTTCGCCGCCCTCGACTGCTCCAAGCCCGAGGTCCGCGCCGCCCAGACCGGCGCCGACGACAAGGCCGTCGTGGCCTGCTCGCAGAAGCCCCAGAACGGCTACTACGAGAAGCTGGCCCTCGGCCCCGCGGCCGTGAAGGGCGCGGACGTCTCCAAGGCCCAGGCCACCATCGACACCCAGACCGGCGCCGGCTGGCAGGTCCAGCTGCAGTTCAACGGCACCGGCACCGACGCGTTCGCCAAGGTCACCGGCCAGCTGGCCACCCAGACCCCGCCGACCAACCAGTTCGCGATCGTGCTGGACAACGAGGTCGTCTCGCACCCGCAGGTCAACGGCCCGATCCCGGGCGGCAGCGCCGTCATCACCGGCCGCTTCACCCAGGCCGAGGCGCAGGACCTGTCCAACGTGCTGAGCTTCGGCGCCCTGCCGCTGGAGTTCGCCAAGAGCGACATCACCACCGTCTCCCCGGCGCTCGGCAGCGACCAGCTCAAGGCCGGCCTGATCGCCGGCGCCATCGGCATGCTGCTGGTGGTCGTCTACTCGCTGGTCTACTACCGCGGCCTCGGGCTGGTCTCGATCGCCGGTCTGCTCGTCTCGGCGGCCCTGACCTACTCGATCATGAGCCTGCTCGGCGGCGGGATCGGCTTCGCGCTGAACCTGCCGGCCGTCTGCGGCGCGATCGTCGCGATCGGCATCACCGCGGACTCCTTCATCGTGTACTTCGAGCGCATCCGCGACGAGGTCCGCGAGGGCGCCCCGCTGCGCCCGGCGGTCCAGCGGGCCTGGCCGCGCGCCCGGCGCACCATCCTGGTCTCGGACTTCGTGTCGTTCCTCTGTGCCGCGGTGCTCTACGTGGTCTCGGTCGGCAAGGTCCAGGGCTTCGCGTTCACCCTGGGTCTGACCACCGCGCTGGACGTCGTGGTGATCTTCCTCTTCACCAAGCCGCTGATCACGCTGCTGGCCCGGCGGAAGTTCTTCTCCGACGGCCACCCGTGGTCCGGTCTGGACCCGAAGCGGCTGGGCGCCCGCCCGCCGCTGCGCAGCAGCCGTCGCCGTAGCTCCTCCTCCTCTGCCGCCGTGAAGGAGGCCTGACACCGTGTCTCGCTTCTCCAATCTGGGTCACCGGCTCTACCAGGGCGAGGTCAGCTTCGACTTCGTCGGCCGCCGCAAGCTCTGGTACTCCATCTCCGGCGTGATCGTGCTGGTCGCGGCGATCGGCCTGGCCATGGGCCTGCACCTGGGCATCGAGTTCAAGGGCGGCTCGGTCTACACCGTGAGCAAGCCCGGGCTGACCGTCTCGCAGGCGCAGGAGACGGCCGACAAGGTCGTCAGCTCGCACCCGCTGGTGCAGTCGACCGACAACGGCAAGATCCGCATCCAGGTCAGCACCGAGGAGTCGAAGAGCTCGGACGAGATCCGCTCCGAGCTCTCGCAGAAGCTGTCCGTCCCGCTGAACACGGTCGAGGCCCAGGTCATCGGCCCCAGCTGGGGCAAGCAGATCTCCCAGAAGGCGCTCACCGGCCTGATCATCTTCATGATCCTGGTGACGGCCTACCTGGCGATCGCCTTCGAGTGGCGGATGGCGGTGGCCGCCCTGGTCGCCCTCATCCACGACCTCCTGATCACCATCGGCGTGTACGCCCTGGTGGGCTTCGAGGTCACCCCCGGTACGGTGATCGGCTTCCTGACCATCCTCGGGTACTCGCTCTACGACACGGTCGTCGTCTTCGACACCGTGAAGGAGAACACCAAGGGGCTCACGAAGCAGAACAAGCTCACCTACAGCGAGGCGGCCAACGCGGGCCTCAACCAGACCCTGGTGCGTTCGCTCAACACCACGGTGGTCGCCCTCCTGCCGGTCGCGGCGCTGCTGTTCATCGGTGGCGGCATCCTGGGCGCCGGCACGCTGAACGACATCTCGCTCGCGCTGTTCATCGGCCTCGCGGCCGGTGCCTACTCCTCGATCTGCGTCGCCACCCCGCTGCTGGCGCAGCTCAAGGAGGAGCAGCCCGAGATGAAGGCGCTGCGCAAGCGGGTCCTGCAGCACCGGGCCGCGGCCGCCAAGGCCGCCGCCGCGGGCGAGGCCCCGGGCGAGGAGATCGCGGACGAGGACCTGCCGGCGGGTATGGTCGGTCAGCGTGGCCGTGCGGCCGGCACCCCGCGTGCCAAGGGCCGTCCGTCCTCCAAGCGCTGAGCCCGACCCCGACCCCCGAGGACACCACCGTGACCACCGCCGACACCGCCCCTCCCAGCCCGCAGCCGGGCGGGAGGGGCCCGCTCGCCGAGCTGCTGAACAGCCGGATCCGGGACGTCCCGGACTACCCGAAGCCGGGCGTGCTGTTCAAGGACATCGCGCCGCTGCTCGCCGACGCCGAGGCCTTCGGCGCCCTCACCCGGGCGCTGGCGGACCGGGCGCTGGAGCTCGGGGCGACCAAGGTGGTGGGCCTGGAGGCGCGCGGCTTCGTGCTGGCGGCCCCGGCGGCCGTCGCGGCCGGACTCGGTTTCGTGCCGATCCGCAAGCAGGGCAAGCTGCCCGGCGAGGTGTTCCGGCGCTCGTACGAGCTGGAGTACGGCTCGGCGACGCTGGAGGTGCAGTGCGACGCCTTCGCGCCCGGTGAGCGGGTCCTGGTGGTGGACGACGTGCTGGCCACCGGTGGCACCATCGGTGCCTCGCTGGACCTGGTGAAGGAGGCCGGCGCCGAGCTGGTGGGCGTCCTGGTGCTGATGGAGCTGGGCTTCCTGGACGGCCGGCAGCGGCTGGCCGGGCACCTCGGCGGGGCTCCGCTGGAGACGCTGGTCACGGTCTGAGGGACCTGGTGGAGGGCGGCGGTCGGATCATCCGACCGCCGCCCTTCCGTTTCCGGGCCGGGTGGATGAACACCGGGCCGCCCGGCTCGGTACCATGAAGATTCATCCCCTCCCGGTCGCGTCGCACCGTACGGGCCGCGGCAGGGGTCGGCCCCCCGGTGCCCCGAGGAGAGTCCTTGCCCGACGAGGTTGTGCCCACGGCCGCAGCGGCCGCCCCCGACAACCGTCCCACGCCCTCGGGGGCCACCCCGGCACGCCCGGCGCCGACCTCCTCGCGACCGACCGCGCCGACCGGCCGCGGCTCCTCCTCCGGCGGCATGCGCGCCCGCCTGGCCCGCCTCGGCGGCCAGCGCTCCAGCGTGCTCAACCCCGTCCTGGAGCCGCTGTTCCGCTCGATCCGGGCGAACGACCCGAAGGCCGACCCGGCGCTGCTGCGGGACATCGAGCGGGCCTACGCCGTCGCCGAGAAGTGGCACCGCGGGCAGAAGCGCAAGAGCGGCGACCCGTACATCACCCACCCGCTCGCCGTGGCGACCATCCTCGCCGAGCTCGGGATGGACGCCCCGACCCTGATGGCCGGGCTGCTGCACGACACGGTCGAGGACACCGACTACGGCCTGGAGACCCTGCGCAAGGACTTCGGCGACTCGGTGGCCCTGCTGGTCGACGGCGTCACCAAGCTCGACCGGGTCAAGTTCGGCGAGGCCGCGCAGGCCGAGACCGTCCGCAAGATGGTCGTCGCGATGGCCAAGGACCCGCGGGTCCTGGTGATCAAGCTGGCCGACCGCCTGCACAACATGCGCACGATGCGCTACCTCAAGCGGGAGAAGCAGGAGAAGAAGGCCCGCGAGACCCTCGAGATCTACGCCCCGCTGGCGCACCGGCTGGGCATGAACACCATCAAGTGGGAGCTGGAGGACCTCGCCTTCGCGATCCTCTACCCCAAGATGTACGACGAGATCGTCCGGCTGGTCGCCGAGCGCGCCCCCAAGCGGGACGAGTACCTGGCGACCGTCATCGACCAGGTCCAGGGGGACCTGCGCGGCGCCCGGATCACCGCCTCCGTCACCGGCCGGCCGAAGCACTACTACTCGGTCTACCAGAAGATGATCGTCCGGGGCCGGGACTTCGCCGAGATCTACGACCTGGTGGGCATCCGGGTCCTGGTCGACACCGTCCGCGACTGCTACGCGGCGCTGGGCACCATCCACGCGCGGTGGAACCCGGTGCCGGGGCGGTTCAAGGACTACATCGCGATGCCCAAGTTCAACATGTACCAGTCGCTGCACACCACGGTGATCGGCCCGGGCGGCAAGCCCGTCGAACTGCAGATCCGCACCTTCGACATGCACCGCCGGGCCGAGTACGGCATCGCCGCGCACTGGAAGTACAAGCAGCGCGCGGTGGCCGGCGCCTCCAAGGTCCGCACCGACACCCCGACCCAGGTCCGCAAGGACGACAAGGCCGGCGCCGTCAACGAGATGGCCTGGCTGCGGCAGCTGCTGGACTGGCAGAAGGAGACCGCCGACCCGGGCGAGTTCCTCGAGTCGCTCCGCTTCGACCTGGCCAGCAACGAGGTCTTCGTCTTCACGCCCAAGGGCGACGTGATAGCGCTGCCGGCCGGTGCGACCCCGGTCGACTTCGCCTTCGCGGTGCACACCGAGGTCGGCTACCGGACCATAGGGGCCCGGGTGAACGGGCGGCTGGTGCCGCTGGAGTCGACCCTGGAGAACGGCGACACCGTCGAGGTGTTCACCTCCAAGGCGGAGAACGCCGGCCCGTCCCGGGACTGGCTGGGCTTCGTCAAGTCGCCGCGCGCCCGCAACAAGATCCGCGCCTGGTTCTCCAAGGAGCGCCGCGAGGAGGCGATCGAGCACGGCAAGGAGGCGATCGTCCGGGCGATGCGCAAGCAGGGCCTGCCGATCCAGCGGATCCTGACCGGCGACTCGCTGGTCACCCTGGCCCACGAGATGCGCTACCCCGACATCTCCTCGCTCTACGCCGCGATCGGCGAGGGCCACGTCGCCGCGCAGAACATCGTGCAGAAGCTGGTCCAGGCGCTCGGCGGCGAGGAGGGCGCCACCGAGGACCTCGCCGAGACCGCGACCCCGACGCACGACAACCGCCGCGCGGTGCGCCGCCGGGCCAAGGGCGACCCGGGCGTGATCGTCAAGGGCGTCGAGGACGTCTGGGTCAAGCTCTCCCGCTGCTGCACCCCGGTGCCGGGCGACCCGATCCTCGGCTTCGTGACCCGCGGCAACGGCGTCTCCGTCCACCGCGCCGACTGCGTCAACGTCGAGGCGCTGAGCCAGCAGCCGGAACGGATGATCGACGTCGAGTGGGCGGCCACCCAGTCCTCGGTCTTCCTGGTGGCCATCCAGGTCGAGGCGCTGGACCGGTCCCGACTGCTGTCGGACGTCACCCGGGTGCTCTCCGACCAGCACGTCAACATCCTGTCGGCGGCGGTGCAGACCTCCCGCGACCGGGTCGCGATGAGCCGCTTCACCTTCGAGATGGGCGACCCGAAGCACCTCGGCCACGTGCTCAAGGCCGTCCGCGGCGTCGAGGGCGTGTACGACGTCTACCGCGTCACCTCGGCCCGCAAGTAGCGGCCGGGCGCGCGGCGCGCACGAGGAAGGCCCCCGGGGGAGTTCCCCCCGGGGGCCTTCGGCGTACGGCGGGCCGACCGGGACGGTCAGCCGCTGAACTCCTCCTGGCTGCGGTGCGCCTGCTCCAGCAGGGTCTGCACACCGGCCAGCTCGGACTCCAGCTTCGCGGCCTTGGACGCGTTGCCGGCGGCACGGGCCTTGTCCAGGTCGGCCTGGATCTTCTCGGCCTTGGCCTCGAACAGGCCGACCATGCCGGCGGCACGGGCCTTGGCCTCCGGGTTGGACCGCTTCCACTCGGCGTCCTCGGCCTCGCGGATGGCCCGCTCGACCGCGTTCAGCCGGCCGTCCAGCTTCGGACGGACGTCGCGCGGCACGTGCCCGATCGCCTCCCAGCGCTCGTTCACCTCGCGCAGCGCGGCCTTGGCCGCCTTCAGGTCGGTGATCGGCAGGATCGCCTCGGCCTCGGCCGCCAGCGCCTCCTTGAGCTGCTGGTTGGCGACCTGCTCGGCGTCCCGCTCGCTGAACACCGCGGAACGGGCCTGGAAGAACACGTCCTGCGCGCCGCGGAACCGCGCCCACAGCTCGTCCTCGACGTCGCGCTGGGCCCGGCCGGCGGCCTTCCAGCGCGCCATCAGGTCGCGGTAGCGGGCCGCGGTGTCGCCCCACTCGGTGGACGAGGAGAGCGCCTCGGCCTCGGTGACCAGCGCCTCCTTGGTCTGCCGGGCCTGCTCGCGCTCGGCGTCCAGGGTCGCGAAGTGCGCCTTGCGGTGCTTGGAGAAGACCGAGCGGGCGTGCGAGAAGCGGTGCCACAGCTCGTCGTCGCTCTTGCGGTCCAGGCGGGGCAGGCCCTTCCAGGTGTCCACCAGGGCGCGCAGCCGGTCCCCGGCCTCCCGCCACTGGGTCGACTCGGCGAGCTGCTCGGCCTCGGCGACCAGCGCCTCCTTGGCGGTGCGGGTCTCGTCCTGCGCCTTGGCCCGGGCGGCCTTGCGCTCCTCGCGCCGGCTCTCGATCTCGCCGGCGAGCGTGTCCAGTCGCTTGGCCAGGGCCTCCAGGTCACCGACCGCGTGCGCCTCGACGACCTGGGTGCGCAGGTGGTCCAGCGCGGTCTGGGCGTCCTTGGCGGCCAGGTCGGTGGTGCGCACCCGCTTCTCCAGCAGGCCGATCTCCACCTCGATGCCCTGGTACTTGCGCTCGAAGTAGGCGAGGGCCTCCTCGGGCGAGCCGGCCTGCCAGGAACCGACGACGCGTTCGCCGTCGGCCGTCCTGACGTAGACCGTGCCCTGCTCGTCGACACGGCCCCACGGGTCGCTGCTCATAGCGCGTCCTCCACATGACGTCGCGCCCGCGCCGGGGCGGCGCGCGTCCGTCGTCCACAGTTGATGTGCGGCGGACCGATGAGTCCGCCGTCCCCGTCCGCCGAGACTTGCTGCCGAGGGTGGCGGCTAGGCGGGTCCGGGCACCCTATACAACGCCAACATAGGCGACCAGGCCCGGTGCTGTCCGCATCCGGGCCGGGCGATTTCGGGCCCGGGCCGCCCGCGGGCGCCGTCGGCAAGCCTCGCGGGCGACCCCGGGGTAGGTCAACCCTTCGTGGCGGTGACCGAGTTGAAGGTGACGTCGGCCATCGGGTGGCCGTCCGTGCCGCCCTCCAGGGTGCCCGCGGCGGCGATCTTCTGCACCACGTCCAGGCCGCCGGTGATCTTCCCGAAGGGGGTGTAGTTCGGCGGCAGCTGGGTGTCCTTGTAGACCAGGAAGAACTGGCTGCCGTTGGTGCCCGGGCCGGAGTTGGCCATCGCCACGGTGCCCGCCGGGTAGGTCGCGCCGGTCAGGTTCTCGTCCGCGAACTTGTAGCCCGGGTCGCCGGTGCCGCCGGGGACGGTCGCGCTGGCGGTCGGGTCGCCGCACTGCAGCACGAAGATGCCGTCGGTGGTCAGACGGTGGCACTTGGTGTGGTCGAAGTACTTCTCGCCGGCCAGGAAGGCGAAGGAATTCACCGTGTGCGGCGCCTTGGCCGCGTCGAGTGACAGCGTCACCTTGCCGCAGTTGGTGTCCAGCACGGCCGTGTACGAGGCGGCGGTGTCGATCGACATGGCCGGCTCGGTCTTCCACTGCTTGCCGTTCGGCGCACCCGGCGCCGGCGCGGCGCAGCCCTCGACCGCCTTGCGGACCGGGGTGGTCGGCTCGTTGGCCTGGGTGGGCGCGGCCTGGGGCGACTTGTCCTTGCCGTCCGAGTCGAACGCGCCGGTGCCGATCAGCGCACCGCCGCCGGCCAGGACCACGACGGCGAGCGAGGCGCCCAGGATCGCGTTGCGGCGCTTGCGCGCGGCCCGGGCCGCGGCCCGGCGTTCCGCCTGGCGCTCGTACTTCTCTCGGGCGAGCTGCCGCCGCCGCTGTTCGCTGCTGACCACCGGCCGTGTCTCCTACGGATGTGCTGGAAAAGTGGATGGGTACCGGAGCGGATCATCGCATCCATCAGCGGCCAAGTGTAGGGACCGGGCCCGTAAGAACGCGGTGAACCTGTCAGGACGAAGCGCGGCCGCCACCCGCATCTGGTTCGCAACCGGACCCGCACCGCCGGTAGGCTGCCCATACACCACTGGTAGCCGCATCCCCGGAAGCCGCCCCCAGCACCCGGCAGCCGCACCCGCAGCCGCCGCTGCCGACCGCATCACGAAGGACGCGCGTGTTCATCGCCGGATTCCCCGCTGGAGCCTGGGGCACCAACTGCTACCTGGTCGCACCGGCGGCGGGCGAGGAGTGCGTCATCGTCGATCCCGGCCACCAGGCGGCCCGCGGCGTCGAGGAGATGGTCCGCGAGCACCGCCTCAAGCCCGTCGCCGTGCTGCTCACGCACGGCCACATCGACCACGTGGCCTCGGTGGTCCCGGTCTGCGGCGCCCGCGGCGTCCCGGCCTGGATCCACCCCGAGGACCGGTACATGATGTCCGACCCGGAGAAGGCGCTCGGCCGCTCCCTGGGCACCCAGCTGATGGGCGAGCTCACCGTCGGCGAGCCCGACGACGTGCGCGAGCTCACCGACGGCGCGCTGCTGGAGCTGGCCGGCCTGGAGCTCACCGTCGACCACGCCCCGGGCCATACCGGGGGGTCGGTGACCTTCCGGACGCCCGGTGCCGAGGACCTCCCCCCGGTGCTGTTCTCGGGCGACCTGCTGTTCGCCGGCTCCATCGGGCGTACCGACCTCCCGGGCGGGGACAGCGCGGCGATCATGCGCTCGCTGGCCCGGGTGTGCCTGCCCCTCGACGACACCACCGTGGTCCTCTCCGGCCACGGCGGACAGACCACCATCGGCCGCGAGCGCGCCACCAACCCCTACCTCCGAGAGGCAGCGGGGGCGGCAGGCGCCCCGGCCTTCCCGCGACGAGGAATGTGACGGAAGAGAAGTTGAGCACCTTCACCGCCCCCAAGGGCACCTACGACCTGCTGCCCCCCAGCTCCGCGACCTTCCTGGCGATCCGCGAGCGCATCGCCGCGCCCGCCCGCCGGGCCGGCTACGGCTACGTCGAGACCCCGGTCTTCGAGGACGTGAAGCTCTTCTCCCGCGGCGTCGGCGAGTCGACCGACATCGTCAGCAAGGAGATGTACAACCTCACCACCCGGGGCGGCGACGAGCTCGCGCTGCGTCCGGAGGGCACCGCCTCGGTGCT
The DNA here is from genome assembly GCF_042873275.1 of Kitasatospora sp. NPDC004745. Taxonomy (NCBI): domain Bacteria; kingdom Bacillati; phylum Actinomycetota; class Actinomycetes; order Kitasatosporales; family Streptomycetaceae; genus Kitasatospora; species Kitasatospora sp. NPDC004745. The sequence goes on from NZ_JBIALK010000026.1 coordinate 123,795, forward strand.
GCGCGCCGCCCTCCAGGCCAACCTGCACAAGCAGGGCAACCTGCCGGTCAAGCTCTGGTACTCCGGCTCGTACTACCGCTACGAGCGCGCCCAGAAGGGCCGCTACCGCCAGTTCTCGCAGGTCGGGGCGGAGGCCATCGGCGCGGAGGACCCGGCGCTGGACGCCGAGTTGATCATCCTGGCCGACGACGCCTTCCGCTCGCTGGGCCTGAGCGACTACTCGCTGCTGCTCAACAGCCTCGGCGACAAGCAGTGCCGCCCGGTCTACCGCGCCGCCCTGGTCGAGTTCCTCGCCGGCCTGGACCTGGACGAGGACACCCGCCGCCGCGCCGGGATCAACCCGCTGCGCGTCCTCGACGACAAGCGCGAGGCCGTGCAGGCCCAGCTCGTCGACGCCCCGAAGCTGCGCGACTACCTGTGCGAGGAGTGCAAGGCGTACGACGAGAAGGTCCGCGAGCTGCTCACCGCGAACGGCGTCGCCTTCGTCGACGACCCCAAGCTCGTCCGCGGCCTGGACTACTACACCCGCACCACCTTCGAGTTCGTGCACAACGGCCTCGGCGCCCAGTCCGCGATCGGCGGCGGCGGCCGCTACGACGGCCTCTCCGAGATGATCGGCGGCCCGGCGCTGCCCTCCGTCGGCTGGGCCCTCGGCGTGGACCGCACCTTCCTGGCGATGGAGGCCGAGGGCGCCGCCCTGGACCTCCCCGCCGCCACCTCCGTGTACGCCGTCGCGCTCGGCGAGGAGGCCAAGAACGTCCTGTTCGCCAAGGTCGTCGAGCTGCGCCGGGCCGGTGTCGCCACCGACCTGGCGTTCGGCGTGAAGAGCATCAAGAACGCCATGAAGTCGGCCGACCGGTCCGGCGCCCGCTTCGCCCTCGTCGCCGGTGACCGCGACCTCGCCGAGGGCGTCGTCCAGCTCAAGGACCTGACCACCGGCGAGCAGAACCCCGTCGCCCTCGACGCACTCGTCACCACCCTGAAGGAGAAGCAGCTGTGATCCGCACGCACGACGCGGGCACGCTCCGCCCGGAGCACGCAGGCACCACCGTCACCCTGGCCGGCTGGGTCGCCCGCCGCCGCGACCACGGCGGTGTCGCCTTCATCGACCTGCGCGACGCCTCCGGCACCGTGCAGATCGTGGTCCGCGACCTGGACTCGGTGCACGGCCTGCGCGCCGAGTACTGCGTCAAGGTCGTCGGCGACGTCCGGGTGCGCCCCGAGGGCAACGAGAACCCCGACATCCCGACCGGCGCCGTCGAGGTCGTCGTCAGCGGGATCGAGGTCCTCTCCGAGGCCGCCCCGCTGCCCTTCCCCGTCGCCGAGTACGAGCCGGGCACGGTCAACGAGGAGGTCCGGCTGCGCTACCGCTACCTGGACCTGCGGCGCGAGGGCCCGGCGAAGGGCCTGCGGCTGCGCTCGAAGGTCAGCAACATCATCCGCCGGGTGATGGAGGAGAACGACTTCCTCGACATCGAGACGCCGTACCTCACCCGCTCCACCCCCGAGGGCGCCCGCGACTTCCTCGTCCCGGTCCGCCTGCAGCCCGGCCACTGGTACGCCCTGCCGCAGTCGCCCCAGCTGTTCAAGCAGCTGCTGATGGTGGCCGGCATGGAGCGCTACTACCAGATCGCCCGCTGCTTCCGCGACGAGGACTTCCGCGCCGACCGGCAGCCGGAGTTCACCCAGCTGGACATCGAGGCCTCGTTCGTCGACCAGGAGGACATCCTGGCCCTCGGCGAGAAGATCGTCGGCGCCATCTGGCGCGAGGTGCACGGCTACGAGCTGCCCGCCCCGCTGCCCCGGATGTCCTACGCGGACGCCATGTCCCGCTACGGCTCCGACAAGCCGGACGTCCGCTTCGGGCAGGAGCTCACGGACCTCACCGAGTACTTCAAGGGCACCGCGTTCCGCGTCTTCCAGGCCCCGTACGTCGGTGCCGTGGTCATGCCCGGCGGCGCCTCGCAGCCCCGCAAGGCGCTGGACGCCTGGCAGGACTGGGCCAAGGCGCGCGGCGCCCGCGGCCTGGCCTACGTCGTCATCGACGCCGAGACCGGCGAGCTGCGCGGCCCCGTCGCCAAGAACCTGTCCGAGGAGCACCTGGCCGGCCTGGCCGCCGCCGCGGGCGCCAAGAACGGCGACGCGATCTTCTTCGCGGCCGGCAAGCAGCGCGCCTCCCAGGAGCTGCTGGGCGCCGCCCGCCTGGAGATCGGCCGCCGCTGCGAGCTGATCGACGAGTCGCAGTGGGCCTTCCTCTGGGTCGTCGACTTCCCGATGTTCGAGCCCATCGAGGACGACAAGGGCGAGTTCCAGGGCTGGCACGCGGTGCACCACCCGTTCACCGCACCGACCGCCGAGTCGCTGGCGACCTTCGACACCGACCCGGGTGCGGCGCTCTCCAACGCCTACGACCTGGTCCTCAACGGCTCGGAGCTGGGCGGCGGTTCGATCCGTATCCACCAGCGCGACGTGCAGAAGCGGGCGTTCGACGCGATCGGCCTCTCCGAGGAGGAAGCGGCCTCGCAGTTCGGCTTCCTGCTGGACGCCTTCAACTACGGCCCCCCGCCGCACGGTGGCGTCGCCTTCGGTCTCGACCGGATCGTCACGCTGCTCGGCGGCTACGACACCATCCGGGACGTCATCGCCTTCCCGAAGACGTCCACCGGCGGGGACCCGCTGACCGGCGCCCCGACGCCGATCACCCCGGCGCAGCGCCGCGAGGCGGGCGTGGACGCCACCCCGAAGCAGCGCGAGGACGCCAAGTCCGAGGCCCAGCCCAAGGCCTGACGCCGAATCCGCTAACCTGCAACGGCCCCGGACGGTCCACCCACCGTCCGGGGCCGGTCCACAACGGTGTGTGACACAGGGAGGGTTGACTCATGAAGGTCACCACGAGAGTCGAATGTCCGGACGACGCCCCGGCCACCAGACGCGTCCACATGGCCGCGTTCCCCGGCCCGGACGAGGCGGACCTGGTGGACGCGCTGCGCCGCGATCCCGCCTGGGTGCCCGGGCTGTCCGTGGTCGCGGTCGACGAGACCGGGCTGGTCATCGGGCACGCGCTGCTGACCCGGCTGCGGGTCGGCGAGGACGGCCTGGGGCTGGCGCTCGCGCCGGTCGCGGTCGCGCCGGAGTGGCAGCGCAAGGGCGTCGGCGAGCTGGTCGTCCGGGCCGCGCTGGCGGCGGCCGAGGAGGCGGGCGAGAAGCTCGTGGTCGTCCTCGGCGATCCGGCGTACTACGGGCGGTTCGGCTTCGCCCCGGCCGTGCGGCACGAGGTCAGCGGCCCGTTCGAGGTGCCCGAGACCTACTTCCAGACGCTGGCGCTGCCCGCGTACGACGGCGGTCCGCGCGGGCTCTGCCGTTACCCGGAGCCGTTCGTCTCGGTCTAGGCCACGCCCCGGGCCGCGCCGGCCCGACCCCCGCCGAACGGCACCGTGACCCGGCAGCTGCGCACGAACGCGGCCATCGCCGGCGTGAGTTCGCGGTCCTTCGGCCAGTAGAGCCCGACCTGGCTCGGGCTGAGCCCCCGCACCGGCCGGTAGGCGACGTCATCCCGCGCGGCCAGCCGGCTCATCGTCTCCGGTGCGAAGCCGACGCCCTGGCCGCACACCACCGCGGCCAGCCACTCGTCGGAGTTGTGCGCCACCGCGCCGATCCGCACCGGACGCCCGCCCAGCTCGTGGGCCGCGAGCCAGTACTCGCGCCAGTGCCCGGCCTCGTGCGGTATCGCCACGAACGGTTCGTCCGCCAGGTCCTCGAGGTCGAGCTCGGCCCGGGCCGCCAGCCGGTGCCCGGCCGGCAGTGCCGCGACCCGCGCCTCCTGGCCGAGCACGGCGGCGTTGTAGTGCTCGACCAGCCACGGCGGTCCGTGCCAGAGCGTCAGGTCGATCTCGCCGGTGGCCAGTCCCGAGGTCGGGTCGAACCAGTTGTTCTGCCGCAGCTCCACCTGCCAGCCGGGCATCCGCCGGGCGAAGTCGGCGAGCGTGCTGCGGGTCACCAGGTTGATGATGCCGCCCTCGAACCCCACCCGCAGCACCGAGCACTGCCCGGCCGCGGCCGCGCGGGTGGTGCGCAGCGCGTCGTCCCAGCCGGCGAGCAGCGCCCCGGTGTGCTCCGCCAGTGCCCGGCCGGCCTGGGTGGGCGTCATGCCGCGCCGCGAGCGCTCGAACAGCTCGACCCCGAGCAGCGCCTCCAGCTGGCGGATCTGCTTGGTCAGCGTCGGCTGGGAGACGAACAGCCGGGCCGCCGCGGCGGTCAGCTGACCCTCCTCGCAGACCGCGGTGAAGCTGCGCAGCAACCGGGTGTCGACATCCATGCCCCAAGGTTATGGAACGGGATATTGGACCGGCCCGGCAGGTGTGGGCCAAGGTTGATCGTTCGGCGTCCGCGCTGATCGGACGGGGGAGCGCGGCAGCGGCGGTTCAGGGGGCCGCCGCTGCCGCGGACCCGTCGCACGACCTGCGGAACCGGCCCCCAGCGCCTACGGTGACTGGTGATCAGCGGCGTCGGACGGAGGAGCCCAGGTGGCGAAGGAGCAGCGGACCGCGGAGTCGGAGCGGCTGTCGAGGAAGCCCTACGAGCGGGAGCTGCTGCGGCTGCAGCAGGAGCTGGTCAAGCTCCAGGAGTGGGTGCGGGTCACCGGGGCCCGGCTGGTGGTGGTCTTCGAGGGCCGGGACGCCGCGGGCAAGGGCGGCGCGATCAAGCGGATGACGGAGTATCTGAACCCGCGCATCGCCCGGGTCGCGGCACTGCCGACGCCGACCGAGCGGCAGCGGACGCAGTGGTACTTCCAGCGTTACGTCGAGCAGTTGCCGGCCGCCGGCGAGATCGTGCTGTTCGACCGCAGCTGGTACAACCGGGCCGGCGTGGAGCGGGTGATGGGCTTCTGCACCGACGAGGAGTACTGGCAGTTCCTGCACCAGTGCCCGACCTTCGAGCGGATGCTCATCGAGGCGGGCATCCTGCTGCGCAAGTACTGGTTCTCGGTCAGCGACACCGAGCAGGAGGCGCGCTTCCGGGCCCGGCTGGGGGACCCGATGAAGCGCTGGAAGCTCTCCCCGATGGACGTCGAGTCGATCACCCACTGGGAGGACTACTCGCGGGCCAAGGACGAGATGTTCGGCCACACGGACGTCCCGGACTCGCCGTGGCACGTGGTGGAGAGCGACGACAAGCGCCGGGCGAGGATCAACATGATCGCCCACCTGCTCTCCACCGTCCCGTACCACGAGGTCACCGCGCCGAGGATCGACCTGCCGCCCCGCCCGGCCCCGCGCGGCTACCAGCGGCCCCCGCGCGACCTGCAGAAGTACGTTCCGGACCACGCGGCGAAGCTGGGCTAGGACGTGGTGCCGCGGATCCCGTCGGACGGGTCGCGCCGCCGCGGTCCGCGCAGGCGCCCCGGGGCTGTCACGGCCCTCGCATAGGCTTCCGGTGTGGACGAACCGGACCTCTTCACCGCCGCCGCCGAGGAACGCCAGGCCAGGGAGCCCGGGCGGGCCCCGCTGGCCGTGCGGATGCGCCCGCGCACGCTGGACGAGGTGGCCGGGCAGCGGCAGCTGCTGAAACCCGGCTCGCCGCTGCGCCGGCTGGTCGGGGGCTCGCGCGGGCCGGCCGCCACCAGCTCGGTGATCCTCTGGGGCCCGCCCGGGACGGGCAAGACCACCCTGGCGCACGTGATCAGCCAGGCCGTGGAGGGCCGCTTCGTCGAGCTGTCCGCGATCACCGCCGGGGTCAAGGAGGTCCGCGCGGTGATCGACGGCGCCCGGCGGGCGGTCGGCATGTCCGGCCGGGAGACGGTGCTGTTCCTGGACGAGATCCACCGCTTCTCCAAGGCGCAGCAGGACTCGCTGCTGCCCGCCGTGGAGAACCGCTGGGTCACCCTGATCGCCGCGACCACCGAGAACCCCTACTTCTCGGTGATCTCCCCGCTGCTGTCGCGCTCGCTGCTGCTCACCCTGGAGTCGCTCACCGACGAGGACGTCCGCGCCCTGCTGCGCCGGGCGGTGGCCGACGAGCGCGGCCTGGAGGGCGCCCTGGAGCTCACCGGGGAGGCCGAGGACCACCTGGTCCGGCTGGCCGGCGGGGACGCCCGGCGGGCGCTGACCACCCTGGAGGCGGCCGCCGGGGCGGCGCTGGAGAAGGGCGAGCCGAGCATCACGCTGGCCACCACGGAGACGGCCGTGAACCAGGCGGCGGTGCGCTACGACAAGGACGGCGACCAGCACTACGACGTGGCGAGCGCGCTGATCAAGTCGATCCGGGGCAGTGACGTGGACGCCACGCTGCACTACCTGGCCCGGATGATCGAGGCGGGGGAGGACCCGCGCTTCATCGCCCGCCGGCTGATGATCTCCGCCAGCGAGGACGTCGGCCTGGCGGATCCGACGGCCCTGCAGACGGCGGTCGCGGCCGCCCAGGCGGTGGCCCTGATCGGCTTCCCGGAGGCGCGGATCATCCTCTCCCAGGCGGCGATCGCGCTGGCGCTGGCGCCCAAGTCCAACGCCGCCTACCTGGCGATCGACGCGGCGCTGGCGGACGTCCGGCAGGGCCTGGCGGGGGCCGTCCCGCCGCACCTGCGGGACGCGCACTACGGGGGCGCGGGCAAGCTGGGCCACGGGCGGGGCTACCAGTACCCGCACGACCTGCCGGAGGGCATCGCGGCCCAGCAGTACGCGCCGGACGCGGTGCACGGCAAGGAGTACTACCGGCCGACCCGCCGCGGCGGCGAGGCCCGCTACGCGGACGTGGTGGAGTGGACGCGGGGGCGGCTGCGGGGGGAGTGAGCCCCGCCGGGGGGCGGGTGATCGGCCTCCCGGGCTGCCGGTATACTCGATCGGAGTGCCATGTCCCGGGACGGCGGCGGGGGAGACCCCACCGACCGGCCGCACCAGCGGGGCAGTGGCCGTAGGCCTCCTCCGGGAGGTCCGCACCAGGAGCGTCGCGCACCGTTATCGGTGTCGCGGGCGGCCGGACACCCGGCCGGCCCGTGTGACAAGCACTTCCGTGCCCGGCTCCGGAGAGCGGCTGATCGCGTCCGCGCAGGCGGCGTGGTTTTCTCCGGGTCGCGACGTGCGACCTCCGTCAACACCTGGTGAAGCCGTATTCGTAAGCAAGGAAGGTTTGGTTCATGGCGAACCAGAAGCGCCCCAAGGTCAAGATCGCGCGTGCGCTCGGCGTGCCGCTGACCCCGAAGTCCGTCAAGTACTTCGAGGCCCGCCCGTACCCGCCCGGCCAGCACGGCCGTGGTCGCAAGCAGAACTCGGACTACAAGGTCCGTCTGCTCGAGAAGCAGCGTCTGCGCGCCCAGTACGACCTGAGCGAGAAGCAGATGGCGCGCGCGTTCGACCGCGCGAAGAAGGCCGAGGGCAAGACCGGTGAGGCGCTCGTCGCCGAGCTGGAGACCCGCCTCGACGCCCTGGTCCTGCGTTCGGGCATCGCCCGCACCATCTACCAGGCCCGTCAGATGGTCGTCCACGGCCACATCGAGGTCAACGGCGGCAAGGTCAACAAGCCGTCGTACCAGATGAAGCCGGGCTTCGTGGTGACCGTCCGCGAGCGCAGCAAGGAGAAGGTCCCGTTCCAGGTCGCCCGTGAGGGTGGCTACGCGGGCGAGGGCCAGACCCCGAAGTACCTCGAGGTCAACCTGAAGGCCCTGGCCTTCCGCCTGGACCGTGCGCCGCAGCGCAAGGAGGTCCCGGTGATCTGTGACGAGCAGCTGGTCGTCGAGTACTACTCGCGCTGACCCGCGGCGGTTCCGCTCCGGCGGTACCACAGCGAGCCCCCGTCGCCTTTCGAGGCGGCGGGGGCTCGTCCCTTTTCCGGGGGGTGTCCCCGGTGTCCCCGGGATGCCCCCGGGGCCGGGTCGGCAGCGGCTCTCAGAGGTCCTCGCCGGTCATCGCGGCGGCCATCCGCAGGTGCGGGCGGGCCTCCGCGGCGCGGCCGCGGCGCTCCAGGGTGCGGCCGAGCATCAGCCGGGCGTAGGCCTCGGCCGGGTCGGCGTCGAGGATCCGGCGCAGCTCCTCCTCGGCGCGGCCGAGCTGGGCGGAGTGGTAGTAGCTGCGGGCCAGCAGCAGCCGGACGGAGAGGTTGCCCGGCTCCTCGGCCAGCACGCCCTCCAGCAGGCGGGCGGCGTCGGTGTACGCCTTGGACTCGAAGTGGAACGTCGCGAGGCGGTACTCGTCGGCGGTGGTGGTCACGGCCACGGTGGGCTCCTTCCGGGTGGTTCCTCGCCCCCTCCAGCAATGGACAAGTTTCAACTATTCCGCACCGGCGAGGGCGCCGGCGCGGGTGGCACCGAGCAGGGCCCGGGGCCGGGCTCAGGCCCGTCCGCAGAGCCCCCGCCGCCCAGCGCCCGGGAGACCGCCGCGTCCAGGTCGAGCCGGGCGCCGGCCTCGTAGCAGTCCTGGTACTCCTGCTCGGTGAGCCCGGCCCTGGCCCGCTCCGCGCACTCCTGGTGCGGGCCGAAGAAGGACCGCGAGCCCAGGAACGGCAGGCCGACCGTGCGCCAGATCCGGTGCGCCGCGCCCTGCAGCACCCGGGCCTCGCGCAGGTCCCCCGGTTCCCCCGGGCCGCCGGGCTCGGTCTCCAGCAGCGCCAGCAGGTCGATCGCCAGCACGATGCCCAGCAGGTCGTGGAACAGGTGGTTCAGCCGGACGCTCTCCCGGGCCAGCGCACGGGCCGAGCGGACGGCTCCGTCCATCCAGTGCGAGTACGCCATCGCGTACAGCACGTAGGCGTACGCCCACTGCTCGCCGTGCTCCTCGCACAGTTCGCGGGCCTGCCCGAACCACAGCTCGCCGCTCTCCACGTCCCCCTGGAACAGGTAGGCGACGCCCAGCTCGAACATGGCCATCACGACGTTGCTGTTCAGCTCGCCGATCGTCCGGTAGTGCCAGAGCGCCTCCTCGAACAGCTCGGCGGCGCGGTCCGGTTCGTCGCCGATCAGGGCCGCGCAGCCCTGCCGGTGGACGGCGTAGGCGAGCGCCCGGTCGTCGCCGGTGTCCAGGGCCTGGCGGCGGCACTCCTCCAGGGCCGGGCGGGCGGTCGCCAGGTCGCCCTGCAGGGTGGCCATGTAGCCCGTGACCCAGAGGGCCTTGGCGCGGGCCTCGGTGGGTTCGCGGTCCAGGGCGAGCGCGCGGTCCAGCCAGTGCCGGCCCTCGCCGAGGTGGCCGCAGCCGACCCAGTAGAACCAGAGCGTGCCGGCCAGCAGCAGGGCGATCTGCTCCTCGCCGGGCTCGGCCAGGCAGAACTCCAGCGCCGCGCGCAGGTTGGTGTGGGCGAGTTCGGTGCGCTCGGCGGTCTCGGCCTGCCGGGGGCCGAACCACTCGACCTCGCCCCAGGTGGCCACCCCCAGGTACCAGTCCCGGTGGCGGCGCAGCAGCCGCTGCTCCTCGCCGGCGGCGCGCAGCCAGTGCGAGCCGTAGTCGCGCAGGGTGTCCAGCAGCCGGAAGCGGACGCCGAAGCTGCTCTCCTCGCGCAGGACCACGGACTTGGCGACCAGCTCGTCCAGCAGGTCGAGGACGTCCTCGGCGTCCAGGCCGTCCCCGGCGCAGAGGTACTCGGCGGCGTCCAGGTCGAAGCTGCCGGCGAAGACCGAGAGGCGGGCCCAGAGTAAACGTTCCTGCGCCGTGCAGAGCTCGTGACTCCAGCCGATCGTCGTCCGCAGCGTCTGATGCCGGGGCAGCGCCGTCCGGGAGCCCCCGGTGAGCAGCCGGAACCGGTCGTCCAGCCGGGCGGTGATCTGCTCCACCGACAGCGCCCGCAGCCGCCCGGCCGCCAGCTCCACGGCCAGCGGGATGCCGTCCAGCCGCCGGCAGAGCAGCCCCACCGCCTCCGCGTTGGCCGCCGTCACCTCGAAGGACGGCAGCACCGCCCGGGCCCGGTCGGAGAACAGCCGCACCGCGTCCGGCAGCGCGTCCGACCCCACCCGGCCGACCGGCAGCGGCCCCACCGGCAGCGGGGCCAGCGTGTGCAGGTGCTCGCCGCAGGCCCGCAGCGGAGCCCGGCTGGTCGCCAGCACCCGCACGCCCGGCAGCCCCCGCAGCAGCGCCTCCGTCAGCTCCGCGCACGCCGCCACCAGGTGCTCGCAGCCGTCCAGCACCAGCAGCAGGCGCCGGCCGGCCAGCCGCTCGGTGAGGACGTCCATCGGCGGGCGGGCGGTGCCGTCGGTCAGCCGCAGCGCCTCCAGCACGGCGTGGCCGAGCAGCAGCGGGTCCTGCACCGGGGCCACCTCCACCAGCCAGGTGCCGTCCGGGAAGGCGCCGGCCGCCCGGGCCGCGGCCCGCAGCGCCAGCCGGCTCTTGCCCACCCCGCCCGGGCCCGTGACGGTCACCAGCCGGGCGCCCGCCAGCAGCCTCGCCAGCTCCGTCAGCTCCCGCCGCCGCCCGACGAAGCCCGTCACCTCGGCCGGCAGCCGGCCGGGCTCCGGCTCGCGCGGCCACACCCCGGGCTCCCCGGGTTGTGCTCTCCAGTCGCCGGCCAAGCGGTGCTCCCCGTGGTCCCGGCCCGGACCCTCGCGGTCCGGGCCTGCGTCGGGCCGTACGGGCGACGGCCCGCCTGGCAGAACGAGGTGACCGGCCGGTGGGTTACGCGCGGGTTCGCACACCCGACCGGATCGGCGGGCCGGCGTCCCCCGCGGCGGCGGGCGCCGACCCGGTCCGGAAACCGGGCCCGGGCGCGATAGGGTTCCGTTCTGGAGAACAGCAAGGCGAGGGAGCGCGCAAAGGTGTCCGTGGGAGAGCTGGCCGGATTGCTCGTCGCCGTGTTCTGGGCGGTCCTGGTCACCCTGCTCGCCGTGGTGCTGGTCCGCCTCTCGCGGGTGCTGAAGGAGGCCGCCGTCCTGGTCTCCGCGGTCACCGAACAGGCCGTCCCGCTGCTGACCGAGGCCGGTGCCGCCGTGCGCAGCGCCAACGAGCAGCTGGAGCGGGTCGACGAGATCACCGCCAACGTGCAGGACGCCGCCGCCAACGCCAACGCCCTCTCCTCCACCGTCGCCGCCACCCTCGGCGGGCCGCTGGTGAAGGTCGCGGCCTTCAGCTACGGCGTCCGCAAGGCCGTCGCCAAGCAGCAGGGCGGCCAGCCGTCCGTGCCGCTGCAGGGCGGCGAGCGCGAGGAGCTGGCCCGGCTGGTCCGGGCCGAGGTGCGCGCCGCGACGGCGCCCAGGAACGGCCTGCTCTCGCGGGTCCGGCGCGCGGTGAGGGGCTGACGGCATGGTGCGACGCGTCTTCTGGATGGCGGTCGGTGCCGGTGCCACCGTCTGGGCCATGAACAAGGCCAACGAGGCCGTGCAGCGGCTCACCCCGGACAACCTCTCGGGCACCGCGGCCCGCGGTGCGCTGCACCTGGGCGACCTGGCCAAGCAGTTCGCCCAGGACGTGCGGGCCGGCATGGCCGAGCGCGAGGAGCAGCTGCGCGACGACCTCGGACTCCACGGCACCGCCGTCGTCGAGCCCCGGCGCCGCCGAGCGCTCCGGGGCGAGCCGCAGTACCGAGCTATCTCGGCGGCGCCCGGCAGCCCGGCCGCCGCCCTGCCTCCGTCCAGCAGTGCCCGCAAGACCCCCCAAGCCATGGAAGAAACGCCCCGCCGCGCCCTGCCGCCGCGGGGCGGCACCCCGAACCGGAAGGACCACTAATGGAGTCGGCTGAGATCCGCCGCCGCTGGCTGCGCTTCTTCGAGGAGCGCGGCCACACCGTCGTTCCGTCGGCGTCCCTGGTCGCCGACGACCCCACCCTGCTGCTCGTCAACGCCGGCATGGTGCCGTTCAAGCCCTACTTCCTGGGCGAGGTCAAGCCGCAGTTCTCGCGCGCCACCAGCGTCCAGAAGTGCGTGCGCACCCTGGACATCGAGGAGGTCGGGAAGACCACCCGGCACGGCTCCTTCTTCCAGATGTGCGGCAACTTCTCCTTCGGCGACTACTTCAAGGAAGGAGCCATCAAGTTCGCGTGGGACCTGCTCACCACCCCCGTCGCGGACGGTGGCTACGGCCTGGAGAAGGAGAAGCTCTGGATCACCGTCTACAAGGACGACGACGAGGCCGAGCAGATCTGGCGTGACGTCATCGGCGTGCCCGCCGAACGGATCCAGCGCCTCGGCATGAAGGACAACTTCTGGTCGATGGGCGTCCCCGGCCCGTGCGGCCCGTGCTCGGAGATCAACTACGACCGCGGCCCCGCGTACGGCGAGGAGGGCGGCCCGGCCGTCAACGGCGAGCGCTACCTGGAGATCTGGAACCTGGTCTTCATGCAGTACGAGCGCGGCCACGGCGACGGCAAGGACGGCTTCGAGATCCTCGGCGACCTGCCGAGCAAGAACATCGACACCGGCCTCGGCCTGGAGCGCCTCGCCGCCATCCTGCAGGACGTCGACAACCTCTTCGAGATCGACACCAGCCGGATGATCCTCGACCGCGCCGCCGAGCTCACCGGCCACACCTACGGCGCCGACCACAAGTCGGACGTCTCGCTGCGCGTCGTCACCGACCACATCCGCACCGGCCTGATGCTCGTCGGCGACGGCGTCACCCCCGGCAACGAGGGCCGCGGCTACGTGCTGCGCCGCATCCTGCGCCGCGCCATCCGCAACATGCGCCTGCTCGGTGCCACCGGCCCGGTCGCCAAGGACCTGATCGACACCGCGATCAAGGCGATGGCCCCGCAGTACCCGGAGCTGAAGGCCGACCGCAAGCGCATCGAGACGGTCGTCGTCGGTGAGGAGGCGGCCTTCCTGCAGACCCTGAAGGCCGGCACCAGCCTGCTGGACGCCGCGGTCACCGAGACCCGGCAGGCCGGTGGCGCCGTCCTCTCCGGCGACCAGGCCTTCAAGCTGCACGACACCTACGGCTTCCCGATCGACCTCACCCTGGAGATGGCCGAGGAGCAGGGCCTCCAGGTCGACGAGGCCGGCTTCCGGCGCCTGATGCAGGAGCAGCGGGACCGCGCCAAGGCGGACGCCAAGGCGAAGAAGATGGGCCACGCTGACGTCGCCGCGTACCGCGAGGTCGCCGACACCTCCGGCGCCAGCGTCTTCACCGGCTACACCCTCACCGAGGGCGAGGCCACCGTGGTCGGCCTGCTGGTGGACGGCGTCCCGGCGCCGGCCGCCTCCGAGGGCGACGAGGTCGAGATCATCCTCGACCGCACCCCCTTCTACGCCGAGGGCGGCGGCCAGCTCGCCGACCACGGCCGGATCCGGCTGGAGTCCGGCGCGGTGGTGGAGATCCGCGACGTGCAGCAGCCCGTCCCGGGCGTCGTGGTGCACTCCGGCGGCGTGCTGTTCGGCGAGGTCGTGCTCGGCGCCTCGGCGTACGCCACGATCGACGTCGAGCGCCGCCGGGCGATCGCCCGCGCCCACTCGGCCACCCACCTGACCCACCAGGCGCTGCGCGACGCGCTCGGCCCGACGGCCGCCCAGGCCGGCTCCGAGAACGCCCCCGGCCGCTTCCGCTTCGACTTCGGCTCGCCCGCCGCCGTCCCCGGCAGCGTGCTGGTCGACGTCGAGCAGAAGATCAACGACGTGCTGGGCCGCGAGCTCGACGTCACCGCCGAGGTCATGACGATGGACCAGGCCCGCAAGGCCGGCGCCATCGCGATGTTCGGCGAGAAGTACGGCGACGAGGTCCGCGTCGTCACCATCGGCGACTTCTCCAAGGAGCTGTGCGGTGGCACGCACGTCGGCAACACCGCCCAGCTGGGCCTGGTGAAGCTGCTCGGCGAGTCCTCGATCGGCTCCGGCGTGCGCCGGGTGGAGGCGCTGGTCGGCGTCGACGCGTACAAGTTCCTGGCCCGTGAGCACACCGTGGTCGCCCAGCTCACCGAGCTGGTCAAGGGCCGCCCGGAGGAGCTGCCGGAGAAGATCTCCGGCATGCTCGCCAAGCTCAAGGACGCCGAGAAGGAGATCGAGCGCTTCCGCGCCGAGAAGGTGCTGGCCGCCGCGGCGGGCCTGGCCGACTCGGCCGAGGACGTGCACGGCATCGCCGTGGTCGCCGCTCAGGTCGCCGACGGCGTCGGCGCCGACGAGCTGCGCAAGCTCGTCCTGGACGTGCGCGGCCGCCTCGGCGCGCGCCCGGCCGTGGTCGCCGCGTTCACCGTCGCCAACGACCGGCCGCTGACCGTGATCGCCACCAACGAGGACGCCCGCGGCCGCGGCATCAAGGCCGGCGAGCTGGTCCGCGTCGCCGCCAAGACCCTCGGCGGCGGCGGTGGCGGCAAGGACGACGTCGCCCAGGGCGGCGGCTCGAACCCGGCCGCCGTCGGCGAGGCCGTCGCCGCGGTGCGCGCCCTGGTCGCGGAGCGCGCCTCCTGATGGAGTTCGAGGAGAGGCCCTTCCGGCGCGGGCGGCGGATCGCCGTCGACGTCGGTGACGCCCGGATCGGGGTCGCGTCCTGCGACCCCGACGGGGTGCTCGCCACACCCGTGGAGACCGTCCCGGCCGGAGTGAAGTCGCAGGCCAGGATCGCCGCCATCGTCGAGGAGTACGACGCGATGGAGGTGATCGTCGGGCTGCCCCGCTCGCTGAGCGGCAAGGAGGGCCCGGCGGCGGAGAAGGTCCGGGCGTACGCGGCGCGGCTGGCCAACCGGCTCTACCCGGTGCCCGTCCGGCTGGTCGACGAGCGGATGTCGACCGTCACCGCCACCCACGGCTTGCGCGCCTCGGGCGTCAAGGCGAAGAAGGGCCGCTCGGTCGTCGACCAGGCCGCCGCGGTGGTGATCCTGCAGACCGCCCTTGAGTCCGAACGGGTGAGCGGACGCCCGCCCGGTGAGAGCGTCGAGGCGGCGGGCTGACCGGCCTGTTCTAACGTCCCGGTGAGGGGTCCGTGCGGGCGCGGCCGCCCCGCCCCCCCCCGGGGGGTGCGGGGCCCCCCCGGGGGCCCGATCCCAGACCGACCCCGCAGGACACCCGGGGCGGACCCCCCGCCCCCCTGGTGGCCCCGTGCGGGGGGCCC